>CAIKNE010000128.1 GCA_903828695.1 uncultured Burkholderiales bacterium
CAGCACGTCTTTTAAGAGCGCACTTGCCGAGGGTAAAGAACTTCCACTGAGAGAAGTGTCGCTTGGTCATCATGATATTGCGTTTTTACAGTACACAGGGGGAACAACTGGTATATCCAAGGGTGCCATACTGCTTCACCGAAATGTGCTTGCAAACATCTTACAGGTTGATCACTGGTTGGAGCCCGCTTTTCAGCGCAAACCAGTCAAGCAGTTGGTGTTTTTATGCGCCTTACCGCTCTATCATATCTTTGCGCTCACCGCTTGTGGTTTGCTTGGCATGAAAAGAGGGGGTGAGCTGATCATGGTGCCCAACCCCAAAGACATTGGCGGGTTTATTAAGTTACTGCTTAAGCATCCGGACATTAATATTTTCCCAGCCGTCAACACACTCTTTAACGCACTGCTCAATCATCCTTTGTTCTCAAAAGTTCAACTGCCTCATCTGCTCGCTAGTGTAGGGGGCGGGATGGCGGTTCACAAAGTAGTCGCTGACAGGTGGCAACAGGCCACTAGCTCTCCCATTATTGAGGGCTACGGTTTATCTGAAACTGCTCCAGTCGCGACCGTGAACTTACCCCTTTTGACAGAGTACTCGGGCCATATTGGGTTGCCTGTTTCCGGGACAGAAGTCCGTATTTTGGATGACGCTGGATTTCAAGTTCCCTACGGTACGCCTGGGGAGATCTGTATTCGTGGACCGCAGGTGATGGCGGGCTACTGGAACAAGCCAGAGGAGACGCAAAGTGTATTGGGTGAGGACGGCTTTTTTAGATCAGGTGATATTGGAGTCATGGATGAAGATGGGTTCACCAGAATCGTCGACCGTAAAAAAGATATGATCTTGGTCTCTGGATTTAATGTCTATCCCAACGAACTGGAGGAGGTGATCTCCATGATGCCGGGGGTGTTGGAGTGCGCAGCTGTGGGTGTGCCAAATTCGGACACTGGCGAAGCCGTTAAAGTCTTTATTGTGAAGAGCGATCCACATTTAACGGAAGAAGCCGTCTTAGAGTTTTGCAAGCGTGAGTTGACCAACTATAAACGTCCCAAGCTCATTCAGTTCAGGGAGGGGCTGCCCAAAACAAATGTTGGAAAAATACTGCGTCGTGAACTAAGACAATTATGATTAAGGCTGCAACGCTCAAAGCAACTATGCATACATACAGGCTACCCTGTCTACAAGAGGCTTCGTAATTGTGACGATCTGGCTGCGCTCTCTCCTTTTTTATATTTACTTGTTTGCTTTTGTAACGTTATGTGCAACAGCAATCCTTTTGTCTGTTCCCTTCACAACAGCTAACACCAGATACTTGATTGGCAAATTCTGGAGTAAGACAACCCTTTGGGTCTTAGACAAGCTCTGCGCAATTCAGTTCGAAGTCTTGGGAGCGGAGAATATACCCGGCGGCGCAGACGCCTCACTCATCGTATTGGGCAAGCACCAATCGGCATGGGAAACGATTGCGTATCCCTCTATTTTTCCTAGGCAATTGTGTTTTGTGTTTAAAAGGGAGTTGTTGTTTCTTCCTTTTTTTGGCTGGGCTTTAGCCTCTGTCAATATGATTCATATCAACAGAGGAGACCGAGAAGCGTCCCGCGCGATCGTGGCCAGTCAGGGAAGGAAGCATTTATCAGAGGGTAAATGGATAGCTATCTTTCCCGAGGGGACTCGCACACCAGTCGGTAGCTTTAAACCCTACAGACGAGGCGGCGTGCGATTAGCCGTCTCGACCCAAACGAACATCTTGCCAGTTGCTCAGAACTCTGGCCGCTTGTGGGGTAAGAATTCAATTCTCAAACGACCTGGACTCATTACTGTCTCAATTCTCCCCGTTATCAGCGTAGAGGGTAAATCCGAAGACGAGCTTCAACAAGCATTGGAGACTTCAATTGAAACCGAGATGCAAAGGCTCGGTTAAATCCTGCGGCGAAAACCATTTTTTCGCCGGGTTGGTTGTAGTTATTGCGTTGATTTAAGACGCTATTCGCTGACCATCGGCTTGCTATAAAACTCCTAGACTGTACGCTCAGCCTCGTTTTAATGATTAGCTAACTCACATTGAACATTTGGCTCGATCTTAGACCCCAAATACGACAACCTCGCCTGAAGAGACGCATTAAAATTACGTAGAATAGAAAAACAA
>CAIKNE010000129.1 GCA_903828695.1 uncultured Burkholderiales bacterium
GAAGGTTCGGTCAACGTGTTTTGGAATTTCGTTGGTCATCCAACGCCACTCGTAATTAGCCCATCCTTTGTCAAAATCACCCAATAGGAGTTGTAATAGTGAGCAGTTCCACTGCGCTTTTGCATAGTCGGGCTTGAGGAGTGCGGCTCGCTCGTAGTGTTTTAAAGCATCTTCGGGTAAGTTCTTCTCTTGTAATAGTACACCGCAATTGTTATAAGCATCGGCATAGCCGGGGTTTAAGATAATTGCATTTGTGTAGCTTGAAAGTGCGGCATCTATCTTTTTTAGATTTTGGAGCGAAAGACCACGGTTGTAGTGAGCCTCAGGATTGCCGTGATTCAATTCAATTGCTTTAGATAAACTATCTAAGGCTAGTTGGAACTCTTGAAGTTCGTTGAGTACAACTCCCTTATTGCAGTAAGCTTCTGAATAGTCCTGCTTCAAAGATATAGCCCTCTCATAGTTTGATAAAGCTTCTTTAAATCTTCCTAATTTTTGTAAAGCTATTGCTATATTGAAAAATACAAAAGGAATGCTTGCATTCACTAACAATGCTTTACTGAGGTATTTGAGGGCGCTTTCCCAATTATTACGCTGTATCTCTAAAACTCCTATAAGTTGGAGTGCATCAAAGTGCCTTGGGTTTCCCTTGAGTATTCCTTCATAGATTTCAGCTGCTTGATCAAGTTGACCTGCATTGTGAAAGCTAAGTGCAAGTGGCAATTGAGCAGGGTTTAGTTGCCCACTTTTAGACTTATTTTTAACAGTAGCTGTTTTATGTCTCATTCGTTAAGTTTTTTACCACTTCGGGAACAAAAATTAATTGCAAGAAAGGCAGTTAAAGTAGGTGAAAAGAGCGTTGAAGAATCAATGCTTGGTTTGTAAATGTTCAAGGGCTAACTTTATCTCACTTACCACATCTGTCCAATTCCCTGCCTCCTTTTGTCTAAATAACCTGACAGTTGGATACCAAGGGCTATCGTCTCTGTTTGTGAGCCATCTCCAACAGGTATCGAAGCGGTTCATAATCCACACAGGTTTACCCATGGCCGCGGCCAAATGGGCGGTTGAAGTGTCTACAGATATTACTAAATCCAGGTTTTCAATCAGACCTGCCGTATCGGAGAAATCCAGCAGTTCATCGGCATAGTTGAAGATCTGGGGTCCCTTCCAGTTGGAGCGCACCATTTCTTTGAACTCTGATTCCGCAGGCTCTCCCTTTTGCAAGCTAAAGAAATCAATGTCTAGATCCTTCAGTTGTGTGAGGTGTTCAAGAGCAATATTTCTCCTCTCGTTAACCGACCATATCTCAGGAGTGTGAGCTCTAAAGCCTCCCGACCAAACCAGACCGACTTTTAAACGCTTTGTGGTTCCAAGCTTGTCTCTCCAGTAGGAGGTCTTTTTATCGTCAGCCCTGATGTAAGGAATTTGATGGGGAATGTTGCCTAGATGCGTTTTGAAGGCGAGAGGTAGACTCAATAGGGGGCACTGATAGTTAAAAGGCGGAGGCGTATCGCCTGGGCATATAAGCTTGGCAACACCATTTAAATGGGAGAGCAATGACTTCAGTGGTTTTTGAACTTCAAATACGACCTTAGCACCCAGCGCAGCAACCATGGGTACGTATCTGCAAAATTGAAGTGTGTCTCCAAGGCCTTGCTCACTATAAATTAGAATTGTTTTGTTTAAAAGAGATTCTTTTCCCAGCCACAATGGTTCAATGAAGTCCCGTTTTTCCTTAAATGACACGCAATTCTTATCTCTCCAACGCCACTCAAACCCAATAAAACCCTCCTCCAAATCTCCACGCAGGAGATCTAGAACCGCTTTATTCCAAATCGCTGTTGGTAGATCTGATTTTAATTTTAGAGCTGTAGCGAAATCCTTTGCAGCATCTTGTAACTGCATAAGTTCTGATCTCAAAACACCGCGGTTACAAAAGCATTCCGCGTAATTAGGTTTTAACTCGATTGCTTTTCTATAACTAGTCAGCGCTTCTTCGTATCTATATTGATCTTTAAGAACAGATCCTAGGTTGTAGTAAGCCTCAGCGAAGTCCTGTTTCAGTGTAATCGCTTTAATGTAACTGTTGATCGATTCATCATATCTGCGAAGTTCTTTAAGCGCGTTCCCAGTATTTGAGTATGCCTCGGCGTAAAGCGGATTCAACTCTGTAGCTCTCGCATAGCTCACTAAGGCTTCATCTAGGCGACCCAGATCCCTCAGTGCAATTCCTTTGTTGTTATAAGCTTGTGCATAGTTCGAGTCTAGATCAATGGCTGCATTGATACTGACTAGGGCCTCAGCTGATCGCTTAAGTAAATTTAAAGCATAACCCTTATTGTTGTGGGCTTGAGCGTTGTTGGGCATGAATTCAATAGCTTTTTCAAAGCTATGGAGTGCAAGGTCTAGCTCTTCTAGTTCTTTGTATATGTTGCCTTGGTTGTTGTAAGCTTGTGAATAATCCGACTTTAAGCTGATAGCTGTGTTGTAACACGCAAGTGCTTCTTCGTAACGGTTGAGCTCTTGAAGCACCACGCCTTTGTTATAAAAAATATTTGGATTACTTTGGTTGACAAGCAGTGCTTTAGTAAATAGATCTAGTGCCAGATTCCACTTCCTCGATTGTGCGGCAATTGCACCACTGAGCTGCAATGCATCAAAGTGAAGGGGATCTATTTTTAAAATGAGCTCATATTCTTCAAGTGCCTCTTGAAGTTGACCGGATTGGTGAAGTTCCAAGCCATGCTTTAGCCAAGTAGTAATTTGTTGATTCACGGCTAAGTTTGTAATTTTCAAGACAAAGGAGAAGGGCTCATACCCATTTTACTATGTCTGTGAGTACGCCCTTTTTTGGATTCAAAGGTATCCAAAAAAATAGCCACCCATCTTTCGATAGGCGGCTATAGATATATTGGCTGTCTAAACTAAGTCAAATTTAATAGTTATAGTTTAGAAGTTATATAAAGTTGATTAACGGTTGTATGCAGTTTCGCCGTGTGAGCTAATATCCAAGCCCTCGCGCTCTTCTTCTTCCGTTACTCTGAGTCCGATTGTCATGTCAACAATCTTGTATGCAATGTATGAAACTACTCCAGACCAAATGAGGGTCGTTACAACTGCTTGTAATTGGATCCATACTTGACCAGAAATTGAATAGTCTGCGCTGGCAGCGTTTGCAACATAGTCGTATATGCCTACACCGCCGAGGGCTGGAGAGGCAAACACACCGGTCAATAGTGCTCCAAGGATACCGCCTACGCCGTGAACGCCAAACACATCGAGTGAATCATCTGCGCCAAGCATTTTCTTCAGACCAGTTACGCCCCACAAACAGAACACACCAGCCAATAAGCCAATGATGATCGCGCCCATAGGTCCAACGAATCCACAAGCTGGCGTAATTGCCACTAGACCAGCTACTGCACCTGATGCAGCGCCAAGCATAGAAGCCTTACCTTTGAGCAAGCCTTCTGCGGCAATCCAGCTCAGTGCAGCAGCAGCTGTTGCAACCAGAGTGTTCATGAATGCAAGCGCAGCCATGCCATTAGCTTCTAAGTTAGAGCCGGCGTTGAAGCCGAACCATCCTACCCACAGTAAAGACGCGCCGACCATAGTCAGTGTCAGGCTATGAGGAGCCATGGATTCTTTTCCGTAACCAGTTCTCTTACCGATTACGTACGCGCCGACCAAGCCAGCGATAGCTGCGTTGATGTGAACAACTGTTCCGCCTGCGAAATCGAGTGCACCTTTCGCCCATAACCATCCAGCGTTTGCTGTAACTTTGTCAAGTGATGCTGCATCTGTAATTGCATCTGGTCCATCCCAATACCAAACCATGTGCGATATTGGCAGGTAGCTGAATGTGAACCAAATTGCGCAAAACAACACGACAGCAGAGAACTTTACGCGCTCAGCGAATGAGCCAACGATCAATGTACATGTAATTGCAGCAAAAGTAGCCTGGAATGCAGCGAATGTGAAGTCAGGAATGTAAACACCCTTGCTAAACGTTGCTGCTACTGAGTCAGGAGTCATACCTTTGAAGAATAGTTTGTCCAGCGAGCCTATGAACGGATTGCCTGCTGTAAATGCAAGCGAATATCCATAAATTGCCCATAAGACATATATCAATGAGGTGACAACAAAAACTTGCATCAAAAGGGAGAGCATGTTTTTGGAGCGAACAAGGCCTCCGTAAAAGAGTGCCAAGCCAGGAATAGTCATCAGAATAACTAGAACAGTAGAAACTGTCATCCATGCTGTGTCGCCCTTGTTGGGGACTGGTGTAGGTGCAGCTGCATCAGCTGCTGCTGGAGCCGCAGCAGCCGCAGCTGGAGCGGCGGCAGTAGCTGTTGCTGCAGGCTTTGCCGCAGGAGTTGCCGAGTCTGCTTGGGCGGCGGTTGTTCCTAAGAACATCCCCACGCTTAGCAGCAATGTGAATAAAACTTTTTTCATGTTTAGGTCTTTCTCAACGGTAGTTGAAATTTTTGGGGTGAAAGGGTTACAGAGCTTCCTTACCGTTTTCACCGGTACGGATGCGAATAACTTGCTCGAGGTTGGTTACAAAAATTTTGCCATCGCCAATTTTTTCAGTTCTAGCAGCTTTTTCGATTGCTTCTATTGCTTGGTCAAGCATTTCAGACGCTACCGCAGCTTCGATTTTTACCTTGGGTAAGAAATCAACCGCATACTCAGCTCCTCTGTATAGCTCAGTGTGTCCTTTTTGCCTTCCAAATCCCTTGACCTCGGTGACAGTGATCCCCTGTACACCAATAGAAGACAGCGCTTCTCTGACTTCGTCAAGTTTGAAAGGTTTGATAATTGCCGTGATAAGTTTCATGGTTAACCTTACATTTAATTAAAAGTTTTTCTCAAAAATTGCTTTTGCAATCTTTTTGCTCGCGAATTGGATCTTAATGTTTCGATTAGATTCATTCTTTCTCCGGTTTGAATATGGAAAATCCATAATACCTAAGCACATTTCAGGCCACACACTAAAATAATCCCTAAGCATCAACATTCAGCGGATACCGCTTTCTTTTTGATGCTATGGTAATAAATACCGGTTAAGTACAAACACGAGTTCGCTCTAAATTGGTGCGCTACTTTGTATTTCGCACTTTTTTAGTGCGAATCTGTGGGTGTGCTGCCAGACTGATTCATCTGGCTCCCTTTTTGAACAAGCAGTGAGGGAGGTGTTTTCGTGCGCTATTGAATGCGGGTGGCTGAGGACCGTGCGCAACAAATCAACAAATCAACAAAAGAATTGGCCCAATCTGCTGATGGCGCACAGGGCTACTACCACTACTACTACTACTACTACCACTACTCCTACTTTGAGCTTCTATGGGTGTATTTGGTACAGATGGGTTATTACTTATTAAAAAAAATTAAAATATGGGTATGGAAGAGATTGTCATATTTGCTATACCTATTTTTACCGTTCTCATGGCTGTGGAGTTTGCCTACGGATGGATTCGAAACCGA
>CAIKNE010000130.1 GCA_903828695.1 uncultured Burkholderiales bacterium
ACACGCCAGTTAAAATTAGTGCTCTGATTCAGGGAAGTATTCCGACATTAAACGCCGGGGATTTGAAAATTAATGGTATTGCGGTCGGCGCTTCATTAGCGACTTCAGACACAATTTCTCCCCCTACCAATGCCGCTGGAAGTGCGATCGCCAAGGCAGCTGCAATCAATGCAATTACTGCAAAAACAGGCGTAACAGCAATTGTCAATTCAAATCAAATGCCTGGTGCACCCATGTCAGGTTCTGCTGTAGTCAGTGGATATGTCACCATTAACGGAATTACGACACCTCAGATTACAACCGTTCTAAACAATCCAAGAGAGTCTCGGGCTGCAGTTTTAGCTGCTGTCAATGCGATATCCAATTTAACAGGCGTAACTGCGGTAGACAGCGGTAACAATTCACTGGGTGTGAGTTTGGTTGCGTCTGACGGTAGGAACATTGAAGCTCAATTCACGCCAACCAGTGATGGAACTACGCCCCAAGATTTCTCTGCACGTACGGGTCTTAATGAAGGTGTACAAGCTGGAACTTACTCACTGGAGTCGAAAGTCAATCAACCGATTGTCATTGAAACGACTGCAGGCGGTAATTTGAGTGATTCTGGGTTGACTCCTGGAACTTACACAGACAATCAATCCAGCGTAACGACGCAAAAATATACTCAAATCCAACCTGGACAACAGGCTCAGATTTTAAACAGCGGACAGTCAGTCGTAGCTCCAGGTCAAACACCTACCGTTTTAAACGGGGGCGACTTGGTAATCAACGGCGTGGCTATTCCTGGCGCAACGGCTGCAGATGATACTTCTGCTCAAGACGCACAGGTAGCATTTGAGACCAATACAAACACCAAACAAGCCAGTGCAATTGCAACAGCTAATGCAATCAACAGAGCTACTAGCTTAACTGGGGTGAGTGCAGTTGCAAATCCTGCAACAGTTGCAGGTCAATTCACAAGCGGTGCAAGCGTAGGTCCTGTTTCACTCAACGTCAACGGTGTTGATGTTGCTATGAATTTAGGAACGGCTCAGTCTCCAAGTGAGCGTATCCAAACTGTTGTTGACACTTTAAATAAGGTGACTGGGCAAACAGGTGTTATTGCATCTGTAGATATTCACGGTCAAGGCGTTCAACTGACCACGGTTGATGGGCGTAATCTATCTGTATGGTATGAGACAACTCAGGGTGGCAATCCAGTGACTGCTGCAGACTTTGGTCTTGCAAGCAATCCTAACAATGACAATGCACCTGGAGTAACGGGTGTGACGCCAGCTCAGTTGGTTGCTGACCCCAACGGGGGCAACAACGCCTCAACGGTTTACGGCACTGTAAGCTTAAGATCTGATAAACCTATTGAAATTGAGCCAGGACAAAATGGTTACACACCAAGCTCCAACTTTACAGCTTTAGGTTTTACAGCAGGTACTTTTGGTGGAGTCGCTAAAGACGCAGCAACAATGCTTTCTCCTCCACTGGTTGGACAACTTCAGTTCCAAATTGGACCTGATGCCAACCAAACGGTGAGTATTGATTTGCCTGATTTCGGAGCTAACGGCTCAATTACAGGTGACATCACTTGGGACGTTAACCAAACACCACCTGCAGCAGGTACTCCATATCCAGTAAGCCTTGGTGGGATTCCATCCGCTCAGTCACAACCTAGTTACATTAGCTCACAAACAGCTGCTGAGGCGATGATTACAAGACTTGGAACTGCGATTGATAATATCAGCGCAACTGTCTCAGTGATGGGTGCTGTGATGAACAGGTTAAGTTATGTCACAAATAACTTACAAAGCATGTCTGTTAACTTATCTGCATCTCAAAGTGCAATTCAAGATACGAACTACGCTCAGGCAAGTACCAACTTGTCAAGAACGCAGATCATGCAACAAGCTGCAACCGCTGTATTGGCTCAGGCCAATACCAGTCAGCAAACAGTTTTGAAATTACTGCAAGGTTAAACTTAAGTCATCATCTACTTTATTAACCAAGTGTCTTCTCATTAAACACATTGCCATGAATCTAAGCAACGGAGCTCATAACCAAGTTAATGGGGAGCAAGCCTCATCGCCAAACTGTTGGCAATGCAGACATTTTGCGATCAGTTGGGAGCGAGCTACTCCTTACTTGTGTAGCCTAATGGGATTCAAGAGTAAGTTGTTACCATCCCTTGAAGTGCTGCGCGCTGATGGGCAGGTGTGCAGGGGATTTATAGCCAAACTAAGTGCCGAGCTAAACACTGCTCCAAATCAAAGGGGCGCGGGTGGTGCGATCAAAATTCAGGTTGGATCGGCTAACTCTGTCCCATCTATTAAGACTCAAACCGTC
>CAIKNE010000131.1 GCA_903828695.1 uncultured Burkholderiales bacterium
TACAGGTACTGCACCTTTGGGTACCCACGCGACCTCTAAAGCAGCGTTGCCAGGTGCAGGTTCTGCAGGCTCTACAAGTAACGCAAATGTGCTTGCAAGCGCGCTCAGCCAGTACAACGCCAACGGACAACTCGTCTCAAGTGCACCGCTCTCTCAAAGCGTTACTGCTGTCGCCAACAGTACGACGTCCCAGTTGGTCAATCCAAGTACTGTGCCTACAACAACCATTACTAAAAATGGAAGTAGTATCTAGACGCGGTCTCGGTTAGTTGCTAGGGTAAGCGCAAATTACCCTAGCAGTTAATTCGTTTAAGCCGGCAGTTGTATTTCATTTCAATCTGCGTGATGTCGACTGATATTTAAGTAAGACTATGCCAGCTCCACTCATCACTAATGCCAATCAGCTGGCATTGCTAAGCACCTCTGATATTCAGAGCGTTACTGATTTACAGCTCTCTGGGCTATCCACCAGTATATTGACTGGGCTTGGATTTAATCAGGTCAAAGCATTGACTAACGCTCAGGTGCAAGCACTTACGCCTGACCAAATCTCAAGCCTTTCTTTAAGACAGATACAAAGCTTCTCCACGAATCAGTTTGCGGTAATGATGGCTCCTCAGTTGCAGAGCTTGCCATTAAAAGACTGGAATAAATTGAACGGCGGGGTGGTTGGTGCAGTGCAACCCACTATTTTTAATCAACTATCCCCTGACGTCATCACCAATTTAACCGAAGTGCAACTGAATTCTTTGCCCACGGCAATTTGGAATAATTTGACTTCTGCTCAGGTGCAGGGTCTCACTCAGGGGCAGCTTTTAGGGCTTAATCCAAAGTCCATTTCTTACCTAGGAACTGATGGATTATCGGGTCTAAGTGCTCAGAACATATCGATTTTACCGACCACTCAGATCTCTTACTTAACGACAAGTGAACTCAATGGTTTAACCTCCGTGCAAATAGGGGCGTTGACTTCTAAGCAAATACTATCCCTCAACGCCCCGCAGATAACGTCCCTTAGCACGGTACAAATTCCCTTTTTGACAAGCTCTCAAATTCAATCTTTGAGTTTTTCACAAGTTAATGAATTGAATTCTGCTCAGATCAATATTTTGACAAGCACTCAGCAGCAGAGTTTAAGTCAAATGCAAATAAAGGCGATCAGTACTGGGAACTTGAATTCGATTACGTCCCTGCAGGTACAAACCTTGCAAACTGCACAAATCTACGCACTATCGACACTCCAAATCAGTGCACTCGGAACCTCTTTTTTCGGAAATTTGAGTTCAGATCAATTTAAAGTTTTAAGGCCTACCCAAGTAGCCAGTCTAAATACAAGTGTTGTCAGCGTATTGACTACGAGTCAAGTACTAACTTTAACAACAAATGACATTTCCGTTTTATCAACAGATCAATTAAACGCGTTTAGTACACAAAACCTGACTCTTTTTTCATCCAATCAAATTCAGTCGCTGTCAACCGCTCAGTTGACCTCCCTAAGCACTGGATTGATAGCATCTTTAAATAATTCACAAGTATTTAGCCTTACTAACAAGCAGTTCTCATCTCTTAGTGTTTCTCAATTGAATTCTTTCTCAAGCTCTCAACTCCTAAGTCTCACAAATACCCAAATAGCTTCCTTGTCGACAGCGCAAATTAATCAATTGTTGCCGACCCCTGTAAGCTTAAATACCGAGCTCATCTCAAAACTATCGCCTGGCCAATTAAATTCATTGTCGACTCTTGCTTGGAAAAGCTTAAGTGCCAACCAAATTCAGTCGCTTACGACTCTACAAATTGATGAGTTAAATACGACCACTATTGCAAAACTAAGTGCCAATGAAATTGAATCTTTTACGACGCAGCAGTTGCAGTCTTTAAGTATTTGGCAACTGCCTTACCTGAGTTTGCAGGCCGTAAATCAATTAAGTACAACTGTCATCTCAGAAATAAACACCATACAAATTAAGTCCTTATTGACCTCTCAAATCCAAGTTCTAACGAGCTCAGATATCGAAGTTTTAAGTACCGAGCAAATTGCAGCCATGCAAGCAACTCAAATTCCCGGTTTTTCTGCTACAGCCATTCACTTCTTTAATACAGATCAAATCTCCGCGCTATCTCCACAGGAGATGAAGCTCCTTTCTCTGTCCCAAATACAGGCCTTTAATGCGGCCGATGTCGCACATCTGTCTACAAGTCAATTAGGTGCATTGAGTCTGTTGCAGCTTAATTCAATCTCCCCCGTAGGTGTAGAAACCTTGACCTCTACGCAGATGAGTTCGCTTGGGATCAATGCAATACTTGGGTTTAGTGCTCAGCAGATTAAGGCGATTTCAACCATTGATATGGCTGCTTTGTCCTTTCAGCAACTCTCCGTTTTAAGCGCTACGCAGGTGCAGGCCTTTACTTCCCTGCAAATGGCAGCGTTAACTACGCTCCAAATCACTGAGCTACAAACCAACCTAATCAAGGCCATTAATCCTAACGCGTTCAGTGGCTTGACCTCGTCGCAAATAGGAGCTTTGACGACTCGTCAAACAATGAATTTAGATAAAAATCAGTTAGCTGCATTAACTAGCCAACAGATATCATATTTAGGCTCCATTTCCCCGCTGGTCTTAGATCTAACGGGTGTTGCCGCACTGTCCACAGCAAACGTAGCTGGATTAGCCCCACAAGCACTCTCTGTTTTGACCTCAACGGCTCAGTCTAGTGGTGTTCAAACTGTTGGATTAAGTCAAGCAGGAGTTCAGTTTGACTTGGGCAACACGGGCGCGACAAACGCCAGTGTAGGCTGGATCA
>CAIKNE010000132.1 GCA_903828695.1 uncultured Burkholderiales bacterium
CTGCAAATAACCAGTTGCTTCTTCCAAGTGCGATAGGCCTGATTGCATTTTCAATCAAATGGTTATCTATCGGTAATTGACCATCGTCCAAGAACCGCGTCAGTGCTGTCCACCTCTTGATCGTGTAGTCCATCGCCTTTGCACCCGCTGAACCATCTGAGATCTGCGGTCGATGTGCCATCAACCATTTATACATGAGCTGTGCAACCGGTTTGCTGCGGGTTTGCCTGATCGCTAGCCTTTCCTCGCAACTGAGTTCTTTAACCTCACGCTCAATCTCATAGAGCTCACGGATGAACTCCAGCGCCTGCTTAGCCATCGGACTCTTGTTGTTCTCAAACAGATCAAAGAACTTGCGCCTTGCATGTGCCATGCACCCGACCTCAGTGACCCCATTGGTATAGGTCGACTTGTAACCTGAGTAATCATCCGTCAACAACGCTCCCGTCCAATCCCCAAGGAACTGACGATTATGCTCACCCGACCTGGATTCACAAAAGTCGTAAATCACAGCTTTCATATCCTCGAACTGCCCCGGTGCATAAGCCCAGATGTACGAGCGGTGCGTTTTACCGTCCCCCGGACTTAACATAGCCACCGGGGTTTCATCTGCATGTAAGACCCCGTACTTGAAGATCTCCTCCTTCAAGGCTTGAACTAGTGGCATCAGTGCAAATCCAACCCTCCCCGTCCACTCGCACAGCGTTGAGCGAGGGATCTCATACCCAGATCTCCCAAATATCTTCTCTTGCCTGTAGTGCGGTACATGATCATTCAGTTTGGTGACGACCACATGAGCCATCAAAGCCGCGGTTGGCAACCCTTTGTCAATCACACTAGCAGGTACAGGCGCTTGAACCAGTGTTTGGCAATGTGCGCATGCCCATTTGCCGCGGATATGACGCTCAACTCTGAAGGTGCTCGGCACAATGTCTAACTTCTCGCAAACGTCTTCACCAATTCGCTTGAGCTCGTTGCCACAACCACAGGCCGTGCTCTCAACCTCGTGATAAATATCAGTCCTGGGTAAGTTGGCTGGCAAAGGAGTTCTTCCAGGGTGCGCTCTGCGCTTGTGGGCAGGCACTTCAACGCCTTGACCCATTCCCTCAATCTCTGCCTGCACTGCTGCGATATCGGCAAGTCTGGCTTCCTCAAAGAGCTCGACTTGCTCGGCACTCATGCTCTCGCTTTTCTTGCCAAACTTTTGACGCCTGAGGTAAGCCAACTCAAAGCTGAGTTTCTCATTTAAGATTTTAGAGTTGTGCAACTCATCGCTTGTTTGTGCAAGGACTTGAACGTGTTTGACTATGACTTGATTTTGTTGATCAAACTTTGCAACAATTTCATCGAAACTCAGTCCAATCAATTGCTCTGCAATTGACTCTTTGTTGGATGTATTTGCGTTCAACATGAGTGTATTTTGTCACGTTAATTTCACTGGTAAATGATGACTTTCCCTCTTGATTTTTTGATTGAGTTTTACTCATAATTTATACACTTTTAATCACACTTGTGGCTCCTATTCGTTGCCACGGCAAACCAACCACCAACGCTCTGAGTTGCTCAGTATTCATCGTGTGTTTTGCAGCTTTTAAGTCTCTTGGCCAACTGAACGCTCCCTCACTCAGTCGCCTCGTACACAACCACATCCCGTAACCATCTTGCACAAATATCTTGAGGCGAGTGCCCCTTGCGTTTGCAAACAAATAAGCATGGTGCGGATGAGCCGCTCCAAAGATCAGCACCACCCGAGATAATAAAGTGTCCATGCCCGCTCTCATATCCACCCGCTCAGTAGAGAGCCAAATCTCCTCAATACGAATCATTTGAGTAAAGATTGAATCAACTGCGAGCAATCCAACGCAGCACTCACAGGCCACGTCACATTCAGATCTAAGGTAACACCTTTAATGGACAGCTGAATATCTGCGCCAGCGGGTTGGTGGCTGCTTAATGAGACAAAGGATGGTGCAGACTTAGGTGCTGCAAGCGAAGGCTTGGGTACTACTGGGTCCAAGCCAGGCAATACCAACAAACCTGCACGGTACAGAGCGCACCAACGCCTGATTGAATCAGCACAGGGACCGTGCGATTGTGATAAATCCTCAAACTTCGCCCCACTCAAACGAGCTTTGATGAGCTGAGATTTTAAAAGATCGCTATATTTCTTTACTTCGCGGCTCTTGATTGACCGGGGGTGTTTTTCAATAACTTCACTCATGCGTGCTCCAAAATTTTACAGGGAGCCCGATGGTGCCAACTTAAAGATAACTATTCAATATGTGTTGCACAGACGCTTACAGTGCTACGTCAACTAGTTCATCAAACAAACTCATGGGCTACTTTCCAATCAATTAGGTCAAGACTTCGATGTGTCGCTCGCATATCTCTGAGCGCTTGTGCAACGTTGGCACGCCAAAGTCGAGTTC
>CAIKNE010000133.1 GCA_903828695.1 uncultured Burkholderiales bacterium
CAAACAATTCATCTTTAACCAGTTTCTTGCAAAATTTTGAACAAAATCTACAAACCAACGGCACGACCGGTAGTTTTATTAACCTGCAGGCGTAAATGGGAATCATCGGATCAAATGGTTAATTAGGAACTTCTTGAATCTCAATACTCTATTAGGGACTCAATTGCATCCCTCAATTGCATCCCTCAATTGAGGAGTCAATCTCAAAATTATATTTTTTTTAAAATAGGATTGGAGTAATGTATTCACAGATTGAAGTAACCTGGTATCGATATCAGGCTACTTCAACCAGACAAGCTATCACAGGCAGCACATTGGCGCAGAAGACGTGAGCAACGACTCATGCGGTATCCATATTGTTATTCGAATATTCGTGAACTATTGAACACACCTCAGCGTCTGCCAACACGCGATCTAAATAGTTATTTACGACTATTGTCAAACTCAGGCCATAGGAGTCAGGCAGGAGGTAAATATCGTCTGCAAAGATGAAAATATTATTAGCAGTGAAATAGGATTTAACAACAAAGGGTTGCCCCTCCCATTTCCCATTCTCGAGGAATCTAATACTATTATTTCTAATAAACTCACCTCTAAATAACATTGAGGCAGGCCTAATTGTGTGCATAAGTGGGGCACTGTAAATGCTGGCTTTCAATACAGTTTTGGCTGTTGTACTTGGCGCGCGAGTGGTTGAGTTGAGATTATCCTTAAAACTCAATACGATGTCAGATTGATTTTCTTCAGCACATAAAATCATCCTTTCTAAAGAATTTTGCACTCAAAAATCATCACTATTTAGAAACTGAAGCTAATCTAACTTAGTCATATCTATGTCGGCATTTCGAGATTTACCAGGACCTCAGTTTTTCAGGTTATTTATTAGCTTAATGTTTTCTGGAAATGCGCTTCAGACCGAAAAAATTGGCGTTCTGATCATTTACCCCAAAGTCTAGGTTATTTAAGAAAGAATAATCTAAAAAAATAATCATTGGTGATTCATAAAATTGCGTCAAACCATCCTCTGATTTGATATATATCAAATATAGGTCAATCTCCAAGCTCAACTAGGTATCCCTTGTTATTCATCAATCCCATCAAAAACTAAAACACTTAGTATGGGACTCATTATTGGATAACAGGGGACAGTCATGAGGCAATATTCATCTATTTCGGGTATTCGATTACTGCTACCTTCTGAGAAGGCTAGGAACCAATTCCAAAATACGCTATTTTTATTCCTAACCTGCCTCTCATTTTTCGTTACCAATCATGCACAAGCATTACCCACCTTTGCAAGGCAAACAGGACAGAGTTGCGTAGCCTGTCACGCGGGAGGGCAATTTCCTGAGTTAACCCCCTATGGTCGAATCTTCAAACTCACTGGGTACACCATTGGCACCCAAGGAAATCCTTTCTCAGGGTTGGTACTTGCCGAAGTTACGCAAAACAAAAATAACATTGACTCCGCAACGGGAACCATCGTTACTCAAAACAATACACCCATTATCCCAACTGGCAGCGTCTTCATAGCGGGCAAGTTAACTGACAACATTGGCGGTTTTGCTCAAATCACTTACAACGTATATGACCACCAAGATACAGCATCCCCCCCACAATGGAGAGGTAGACTTGTATCAGACAATACCGATCTGCGCTATGTAAATCGGTCTCTTGATTCCAACAACGATCTTATACTGGGAATTACGGTCAATAACAATCCTAGTGTTCAAGATGTCTGGAACAGCTCACCGGGTTGGAACTTCCCATATGTATCCTCCTCTGGAGGAGGTACTGCTTACAGCTTACCCAAACCCATCCTCGAGCGCGGCTTTGGAAGCCCCGCCGCAGGAGTGGGAGGATACGTTTTTTGGAATAAATCTCTCTACGCCGAGATAACTGGATATCAAACAGCAAATGGATTTTGGAAATTCTTAAGTCAAGGTTACAAAATGGGTTCCGCAGCAGAAGCGGGTAGCCCATTGGTATATTCACAAGGTATCAGCCCCTACGCCAGAGTCGCATACTCCCATGAATGGAAAGACCAGAATGCGATGATTGGACTGATTGGGATGAATGCGAATATCTATCCAGTTGATTCAAATAATCTTCCAGCCTTTGGACCTGTTGTTCATTACAACGACAAAGGTATCGATGGTCAGTATCAATACTTGTTAGAACCACATACCTTTACTTCACAAGTGCGCTATGTCAGAGAAACTATTAATGATGACACTGCTCAGGCATATGCCAACTCTGACACTCTAAACTCAATTTTTACCAAGGTAACTTATGTTTACAGAAATCAATACGGTGCAAATATAGCCTACAGAAAAATCACAGGATCTAGTGATTCGGGCGCTTACCCCACATTGCTACAAAATCCAACCGCATCCAGTTATTCCACCAGCGCCAGGAATTCTCCCAATACGAAGCTGTGGACGCCTGAGGTATTTTGGTTACCACTTCAAAACCTCCGAATTGGGCTTCAGTACAACCTATACACCGAGTACCTGGGCGCTGCAAGCAATTACGACGGATATAAAAGAAATGCATCAGACAACAATTCGGCATATTTATATGCTTGGGTTGCATTTTAAATAGGAGTCATCATGATTAAAACTAAACTGCACCTTTTAAAAACAACCCTAACCGCATTATTTTGTGCTTCACTTGTCGCTTGTGTAAGTCCAGATAAAGGTAGAAACTTAAACGATCCAAGCATAAGTGGGGTAGATATTGCTAAGCAGTCCTGCTCTAACTGTCACGGGTTGAATGGACAATCTATTTCTCAACAATTTCCCAAACTCGCGGGCCAACAATTAGATTACATCAAAGCACAGTTAACGGACTTTAAGGGGCATGTTCGCAAAGATATCAACGGAACTCAGTATATGTGGGGTATAACGAACCTTACCACCAAGCAAGTTGAAGAACTTGCGGTATATTTTTCTACACAGCCTGCGATGAAAGGCACTGGAGTCCGAGGTCCCGATTTTGCGTTGGGTGAGTCTATTTTCAAAAACGGATTGCCCTCGCAAGGCGTATTGTCTTGTAACAGTTGTCATGGCCCAGAAGCTTTAGGCGTTGCTGAAATCCCCAGACTTGCCGGGCAGCACAGTAACTATCTTTATAAACAAATCATGGTGTTTAAGATGACGGATGATCGCCCACGAGGACAAGCGATGAAGCAAATTATTCACAATATGAACGAAGATCAAGCAAAGGCTGTTGCGAGTTACTTATCTTACCTGGACTTGTAAGTCTACTTGCTAGCTAGAATTATTTCTATGATACGGTGACTTCTATCGATGGGTCATGAGTATGAGTATAAAAACCTGAAGTCATGAACTACTTCAAGGAAAAATCAGATGCTTTAAAATCTACTTTTGATTTTTTTAAAGGTTTTCTAAATACTTGATGGATACAGTTTTTAATTGCACTCAGTGCGGAAAGTGTTGTCACGATTTAAATATACCTCTAACCATCTCAGAAGCTAAAGATTGGCTACTCAGGGGACATAAGCTCAAAATATTGACCGAAGCCACGCCCTGGATAAATGATGTTCAAAGCACTGATGATTTGTTGCTTCGTAAAAAGTCATTAACTTTTCAAGCTCAAAGTGGTGCACTCTCAATACGAGTACTTGTATCACTCGTGGGTTATTTTCAAGGTGGATGTCCAAATTTAGACTCGAATCTAAACTGCACCATCTATAGCGTCAGACCCTTGACCTGTCGTATATACCCCTTTGAGATGAATCCCAAAATCATCTTAAATCCGAAAAATAAACTTTGTCCTAGCGAAGCATGGCAAACAAATGAAAATACCAGTGCTTTGAATACCGCCAATCAAATCTTCATAATTGACTCATATACCAAGTCCAATATAGAAAAGATATACACAACTAGCGTAGATAGTGTTACTGCCAAGATGTTAATTTGCAAAGAACTTGGTATCTGTACAAGCTCCTTATCCAATGACGGCTACCTGTTTCATTTCCCTGATCAGGAAAAGCTGTCGGGTATTTTAGATAAGTTTTCCTTAAGGGACGCTTCATCGGCCCCCAATGCACCAGATGATGTTGACTGGATTATCTATACCCAAAAAGCAGTTACCCTTAATGATCTGCAAGCGATAGGCTCCAATGCCGCCTACCCCAATCAGCACAGCATAAGTCCAGAAGAATTCATAACCCTATGACTCATCATCTGGGTCATAGGTCATAGGGCGTAGAAGTAAGTCAGGATTGCATGTCCACTAGAACGATAAAAAACCTCGCCCTATTTCCCTATTTAAATGCGACTCTTTAAGCTGCAAACGGGTAATCTGTGTACCCTTTTGCATCGCCTGCATAAAAGGTACTCATATCAGGCGACGTCAATGCCACTCCGTCGTGTAGACGTCTTACGAGGTCAGGGTTGGAGATGAAAGGACGTCCAAAACCAATCAAGTCAGCTCCGTTGGAGCTTAAGGCATTTTCAGCTGATTCCTTTTCGAATCCTCCCGCCAGAATAAACGGCCCTTTGAAGGCTTGACGAAGTTTGAGTTTGTAATCTTGTGGAACTGCGGGTGCGCCCATCGCAGAATGATCTAAAACATGCAAATACAGTAAACCGCACTGAGAGGCGTGTGTAACCAAGTCCAGGAATTGCTCCTCAACACCCGGGTACTCTCCCGTATTATTAAATGCACCAAACGGGGAGATGCGAATACCGGTTTTATCAGCACCGATAGCTTTGATGATTGAATCTATGATTTCAATGGCGAATTTATTTCTTCCAGCGCTTGAGCCGCCGTAAGCATCCGTTCGTTTGTTTACGTTTGCGTTTAAAAACTGCTCAATTAAGTATCCATTGGCTGCGTGAATTTCAACCCCATCAAAACCAGCTGCTATCGCGTTGACCGCGGCTTGAGTGTATTCTTTGACTGCGTTGGTGATATCAGCCTGTGTCATCGCTTTGGGAGTGCTGTGAGGCTGCATCCCTTTCGTATCCGAGTAAATCTCGCCAGGACAAACTTCCGCTGTTGGGCTCAAAACCTCGGCACCTGTCGGCAAATTGGAATCGTGCGTGACACGCCCAGTGTGCATGAGTTGAATAACTATTTTCCCGCCCTTGTCATGCACCACCTTCGTCACAGCTTTCCAACCATCGATTTGGGCTTGGTTATAGATACCAGGAATCCTTGCATAGCCAACCCCATTAGGGGAAGGGGACGTGCCCTCTGTCACAATTAAACCTGCAGAAGCCCTTTGACCATAGTACTCACACATGAGCTCATTGGGGGTATTCGCAACTACTGCGCGACTTCTAGTCATCGGGGACATAACGATTCGGTTCTTAAGTACCAAATGACGTGCTGTAAAGGTATCAAATAACATTGTTTATTCCTGTGGAAGAAGATGGCAAACCTAGACTCTATGATCAAAATATTAGTCACATTTTAGATAATTTTACATTTCCCCGCCTTGACTAAGGTCACAAGTACGCGACTTAGTCAAGGCGGTTTAAAATGAGTAAGATAGAAAAATACTATCCAAGTTATTTATAAATTTTCAACGGAGTTAAACCATCATGCGTTACAGGTTACTAGGCCATACAGGCTTGTATGTTTCAGAATTGTGTCTGGGTACCATGACTTTTGGTGCTCAAGGTTTCTGGGCTGTCATGGGTGGGTTAAAACAACCAGAGGTTAATGCTTTAGTCAAGGAGGCTTTTGACAAAGGAATTAACTTCTTTGACACTGCTAATGTTTACTCACTCGGAGAGTCTGAAAGCCTTCTTGGTGAATCCATTAAAAAGTTGGGGTTACCCAGGGATGAGCTTGTTATTGCGACAAAATCAACCGGAATCATGGACGAAAAACTCCCCAATGCAAGGGGACAATCAAGGGCGCACATTTTCAACGAAGTCAATGCTAGCCTTAAGCGTCTTCAAATTGACCATATCGATCTGTACCAGCTTCATGGCTTTGATCCACTTACGCCTTTCGAGGAGTCCCTTGGAGCTTTGACGGATCTGGTCAAAGCAGGAAAGATTCGCTACATTGGCCTCTGTAATATGGCCTCTTGGCAGATCATGAAAGCACTGAGTGTATCTAGACTGAAGGGTCTGGAAGAGTTTAAATCTGTCCAGTCTTACTACTCCATAGCAGGAAGGGACCTGGAGCGGGATGTTATCCCATTGGTCAAAGATCAAAATCTTGGGCTTATGATTTGGAGTCCGCTGGCTGGGGGCTACCTGTCGGGCAAATTCAGTACGAATGAATCTGCACCTGATAACTCTAGGCGAATGACTTTTGACTTTCCACCCCTGGATAAAGACCGCGCCAATAAATGCATTGAGATCATGAGACCCATTGCACAAAAACACAACGTCTCCGTAGCTCAAATTGCGCTTGCCTGGATACTATCGAACAAGTCGGTTTCTACGATCATCGTTGGAGCTCGAAAACTAGAACAACTCAAAGATAATATTAACGCGTCACATCTAACCTTAGATGATGAGGATTTGAGTTCACTCAGCTCAGCCAGCGCACTGCCCGTCGAATATCCAAATTGGATGATTGCTATGCAAGGTCAGTACCGTGCCAATGCACCGGTAAAGGAGTAACCGTCTAATCGAACTTCCCCCAAGTCGGATAGGCTTGGGGTTTCACGGTCTTAACACACACCCTCAATTCACTTGCATTTGACTCTGCATAGGGCCTCACCCAACAAAATCCAAGGCTGGGGCGAATCTGGAGGGAGATCAATTTCAGAGAATGTCCCGTTGAGCACCAATTTAGTGCTCAACTTGATCTAATTAACTAGAATATCTTAATTTTTTCTCTTAGAATTAAGCCAAATATTCTTTGCTTAATTAATGACGTATCTAAATTATTTTTCTTTACTAGTAATATTAATAGGTACCGCCAACGGATCCTTTAAGGGTTGGTTATCGCAACTTTACTACTTTTTATTCGTAGTCGTTTTTTACGTGTTTTTTAGAAAAATCAGTCACGGCGATTTTTTATTTGTCATATTGCCTGAATTAGACCCTCAAACTCAAAAAATTGTCCAACTTGAGATCATTTTTGTTTTCTTACTCTTCGTTTTTTGGGGTGTGAGAAAAATTCACAATGCAATATTTGAGAAAGTTGCTGAGGTACCAGGGCATCAAGTAGCCGGAGCTGTGCTGGGATTCATGATAAGTTACATCTTGCTGGTATTTCTAGGCCAGGTTATTGATCTAACCCACTACAGAACGGATGAATGGTGGACCTCGTCCCTAGAGTATGACTGGTCTGTCAAGACGTTTGACTTCCTTAACTTCGTTATATTTAACGATTAGTAGTATTCGAATTTGTATTCGTATTAATCTTCGTTGACTCAACCATGTAAACCTGCGCTTTCTTTACTGCATTATCAATTACGATCGCAGTATTGCTAACGCCCACAGTCGCCACGAAGACTCCTAAGAAGAAAGCAAAGATATATCCCATAGCATCTAGATTCCGTGAATTTAGCTTGAGTGCGGCGTTGACTGACAGGTTAATGGTGAAACTGACCCCCATGGGCCTACAGTTTATGAATCGGAACTAACCTCAAATACTTTAGCTCCCTATTTATTACAACCACGAATCATTTTTAGGCTTACGCCCTTTGATGTTTCATCTCATATATTCGGCACAACTTAGGTAAACTAGAGAATTACCCGCATCCTTAGGGGCAAAGACCGAATTGGGCGTACAGGAGTCTGCTAGATACGGTCGCTGCAGGCCAAACGGTGCTTTGACTCCCTCTGTTTTGACCCCGCCTCCCCCTTACCCTCCCTAGTTCTCCCAGGGGATAGTTGGACGTAGGGAATGGTTTATTTCGCTGGGCTGGCAATGAAAACTGCATGCACATATACTCTGCTCATGTGAATGAAATGAACAAATACTTGCACAAGCCGACTTAAGTAAAAGACCTGAATTGAGGAGGTTTTGCGGCAATATTGATCCAATGACCATTAAAACAGAAATAAATACGGCTGACCTTAGAAAAGCACTAGGCACCTTCGCCACGGGCGTCACGATTGTGACCACTCTGGACAAAGACAAGAACCGGATAGGGGTCACCGTTAACTCCTTTAGCTCTGTCTCTTTGGAGCCCCCTATAGTTCTTTGGAGCCTAAAGAAATCGTCCCCCAATGTTGCAGCTTTTGATCACAGCGGGCGTTTTGTTATAAACGTTCTGGCTCAAACACAAGTCAATTTATCCCAAAGATTTGCGAGTTCAATCCAAGATAAATTCAGCTCAGTTGAATTTCGCGAAGGTTTGGGAGGCTTGCCGATGATAGAAAATTGTGTAGCTAGTTTTCAGTGCATGACTTACCAACGAATTGAAGCAGGAGATCATATTTTGTATCTCGGGGAGGTTAACGAATATGCACGCGCTGATTACCCAACCCTGATATTTTGCAAGGGTAAATATATGAGCGGACAAGAGATCGAAGCTATTTGATTTTTTGTAAAAAAGTCTAAAACCATATTCCAGCCCTAACGCCAAGAAAAATTGCTCCGCGGACGGTAAAGGCATAGCATAAGAACACGCCATTTGAATGCTTATCACTTTGAAATCGGTAGAATCAGACCAAGATACGCATTTGCTCGACTGACCCGAGGGAGCGATTAATGCAAAATTACGCCGTCTTTAATTGGTATAAAATTACCCAGTTGAATCGTATAAAATCAATTTTTTTTAAAAAGGACCATCAATGAACAAGACTGAACTGATCGAACACATGGCAGCAGATGCTGATATTTCTAAAGCAGCAGCTTCTAGAGCACTCGCCTCCTTTATCGAAAATATCGGTAAATCCCTCACCAAAGGTAACTCTGTTACTTTGGTTGGTTTTGGCACTTTTAGCCAAAAGAAAAGAGCTGCCCGCACAGGCCGTAACCCATCTACTGGTGCAGCGATCAAGATTGCAGCCTCTAAAGTTGTACGATTCAGCGCAGGTAAAACCCTCAAAGACCGCGTCAACAAGCGTTAATCGCTCCCTATTCCCGCACCTTACCTAGGTGCGAATTAGATCAAAAGCCCAATGCGTTTGCCTTGGGCTTTTTTGCTGGCGAACCTAATTCAACAGCACTAAATCTCCCCCCCCCTGGAGCTCATAGTCATAGACCAAAGGTGGTATGAAAAACAGGAGCTAGAACTGGGGTCGCGCCAGATATTTGCACCCTCCCCCACGGAATCTAAAATCATTACATCCAACACCATGAGCACTTAAGCCCCCTAATACTCCATGGGTTCTAGGTATGGGGTTAACACAAAATTAGCCCACCCTTACATTTGCGGGCAGTTTTTACAGCATTTTTATATCCAAATCAATATTTATGCAGGTTTTTTATATATAGCCCGATACAGTTTGACCATCGGCAATAATTAATCGCCATTTAGGAGAAATCCATGGACCTTACGTACATTTCCAGCATCTTTGCGCTCTGGCTCTTAACCGCTTGGTTGATCTCGGGCTTTGACAAACTAACCAGCCCCAATGGAGGTCAATCGTGAACGGTCAAGATCTAATGTATTTGATTGGTGGAGTTTGCTCCCTATTTCTTGTGGTTTACCTAGTTTACGCATTAATCTATGCGGAGGAGTTTTAATGAGTACATCAGCTTGGGGGCAATTAATCCTTTTCTTGGTGGTGCTGTTTTTTACGGCCTCACCCCTAGGAGCTTGGATCACCAAAGTCTACAACGGAGAATTACCCAAAGTATTTCTAAAAGTAGAAGATTACATTTACAGGGCATTAGGCACTTCGGTTGACAAATCGATGAATTGGTCGCATTACGCCTACGCCCTCGTGGCGTTTAATGCAGTGGGTGTTTTATTCGTATACGCCGTTCAGCGCCTGCAGGGTATTTTGCCATTCAACCCCGCGGGGATGACAGCACCTACTGCTGATCTAGCCTTTGATACTGCAGTTAGTTTTGTGACCAACACAAACTGGCAAAGTTATGTGGGCGAGGCAACTATGAGCTATCTTACTCAGATGCTTGCGCTGACAGTTCAAAACTTCTTCTCAGCTGCAACCGGCATTGCCGTTGTGTTTGCATTGTTTAGGGGCTTTACGGGCAAATCAACAAAAAGTCTTGGCAATTTCTGGGTTGATATGACCCGCATTACTGCTTGGATTTTGTTGCCCATGTCGATCGTTTTTGCGGTCTTTCTCAATAGCCAAGGTGTGATCCAAAATTTTGATGCCTATAAGGAAGCTACGACCATTGAGACTACCATATACCAGGAGCCTAAATTAGGCGCTGATGGGCAGCCACTCAAAGATGAGAAAGGCAACCCCATCACCGTGAATGCTAAAACCAATCAACAAGTGATTGCAATGGGACCCGTTGCATCGCAAGAAGCGATCAAGATGCTTGGCACTAACGGCGGTGGATTCTTTAACGCCAACTCAGCTCACCCTTTTGAGAACCCAACTGCGCTGACTAACTTTCTTCAGATGATCTCAATTTTCTTGATCCCAGCAGCTCTGTGCTTTGCCTTTGGATCGGTGGTAGGAGATATGCGCCAAGGAGTAGCAATCTTAGCGGCGATGACGATTATTTTTGTGGTGGCCGTTGTTGTTACAACGAACGCAGAGCAAGTCGGTAATCCGCTTTTGACGCCCCTTGGTGTGGATCAAACCATGAGCACCTTCCAATCAGGTGGCAATATGGAGGGTAAGGAGGTCAGATTTGGAGTCAACGCATCTTCACTCTTTGCCGTGATCACTACTTCGGCCTCCTGCGGCGCAGTGAACACCATGCACGACTCCTTAACACCCATGGGCGGCCTGGTAACCCTCATCATGATGCAACTCGGAGAGGTAGTCTTCGGTGGAGTCGGCACAGGTCTATACAGTATGCTGATATTCGCAATCCTTGCGGTATTTATCTCCGGCCTGATGATTGGAAGGACTCCGGAGTACTTGGGCAAGAAAATTGAATCGCATGAAATGAAGTTAACCTCGATTGCGATTTTGGTTACTCCTATCCTTGTACTAGCAGGAACTGCAATTGCTTTGCTAGCTGACGCAGGAAAAGCGGGGGTTGCAAACCCAGGCGCCCACGGTTTCTCTGAAATTCTCTACGCCCTAAGCTCTGCGGGGAACAACAACGGAAGTGCATTTGCGGGACTTTCGGCTAACTCACCCTTTTATAACGTTTTACTCGCCGTTGTAATGTGGTTTGGACGCTTTGGAGTCATACTGCCGATCCTTGCAATCGCAGGATCATTGGCGGAGAAAAAACGCCTCACAGTTACCGCTGGCACGATGCCAACCCATGGACCGCTATTTATTATCCTTTTAGTTGGTACTGTTCTTTTGGTCGGATTACTCAACTATGTGCCTGCACTTGCTCTGGGACCCACCGTCGAGCACCTCATGCTTTGGGCCAGTTTGTAATTTAATAAATTTACTGAGAACTATTATGAGTAATCAAAAATCACTAACGCTTCTTGACCCAAATTTATTAAAGTCATCTTTTGTTGAGTCCTTTAAGAAATTAAGTCCAAAAACTCAATGGAAAAATCCAGTGATGTTTGTGGTTTATCTGGGAAGTATTTTGACAACTTTCATTGGCTTTATGGTCATGAAAAATCCAGATCAACTCTCCTCCGAGGGGAGCGTCTCTTTTATTTTCCAAATCTCAGCATGGTTGTGGTTTACTGTTTTATTTGCCAACTTTGCAGAAAGCTTGGCAGAGGGCAGAAGTAAAGCACAAGCCGCCTCGCTTAGGGGACTAAAGAAAAGTACCATCGCTAAAAAACTCTCCGCACGAGTGCACTCGTCAAAGTTTGAATCGGTCTTGGCAGAAAATCTTAAAAAAGGCGATGTCGTCCTAGTCGAGACTGGAGATACCATCCCTTTAGACGGAGAGGTCATTCAAGGGGTTGCGACTGTCGATGAAAGCGCAATTACGGGCGAGTCCGCCCCAGTCGTCAGGGAGTCAGGCGGGGATTTCTCCTCAGTCACTGGCGGCACCCAGGTCCTATCCGATTGGCTGGTGGTTGAGATTGCAGTAAACCCTGGTGAATCATTTCTCGACAGAATGATCAGTATGGTTGAGGGTGCTAAGAGACAAAAGACCCCCAACGAAATCGCACTCACCATTTTGCTTGTTGCACTAACCATCGTCTTTCTGATCGTAACTGTTACTTTGTTACCCTTCTCTGCATTCAGCGTAGAAGTCGCGCAGGCGGGATCCGTCGTTAGCATCACCTCCCTTATTGCTCTTCTCGTATGTCTAATCCCAACTACCATTGGCGGGCTGCTCTCGGCTGTTGGAGTAGCGGGTATGAGTCGTATGATGCAGGCCAACGTGATTGCTACCTCTGGACGAGCGGTAGAGGCGGCGGGTGACGTAGATGTCTTGATGCTGGATAAAACGGGGACGATCACTTTTGGAAACAGACAGGCTGCGGCCTTTATACCCTCCACTGGCGTGTCCGTCATTCAACTTGCTGAATGCGCTGTATGGGCCTCGCAAGCAGATGAAACACCTGAGGGGAGAAGTATCGTCGTGCTTGCTCAAAAACTAGGAAATATTCATCCTTTGCAAGGCGAGATTTTTGAAGTCCCCTTCACGGCTCAAACCCGTATGAGCGGAATGGATGTAAAGCAAATGGACGGCACAATTCGCTCGCTCAGAAAGGGAGCTGTTGACTCAGTCAAAAAATATGTGGAGTCCATGGGAAGCATCTTTCCCGCCGATATGGTTCGCATGGCAGATGAGGTGTCTCGTAAAGGTAGCACCCCACTTGCAGTGATAGACGGCACCACAGCTCTAGGAATCATTGAGCTCAAAGATATCGTAAAGCCCGGCATCAGTGAGCGCTTTGCAGAGCTTAGGAAGATGGGCATTAAAACCGTGATGATCACAGGTGATAATAAACTAACTGCAGCCGCAATCGCAGCCGAGGCGGGTGTGGATAGTTTCTTGGCAGAGGCAACACCCGAGCAGAAATTAAAGATGATTAGGGATTTCCAAGCTGAGGGCAGGCTGGTTGCAATGACGGGGGACGGTACCAATGACGCGCCTGCACTCGCTCAAGCCGACGTCGCAGTTGCTATGAACAGCGGAACACAGGCCGCCAAGGAAGCAGGCAACATGGTGGACTTAGATTCCAACCCCACCAAATTGATGGAGATTGTCGAGACAGGTAAAGCACTGCTGATGACTCGGGGGTCACTAACGACCTTCTCAATTGCCAACGATGTTGCAAAATATTTTGCAATATTACCAGCCATCTTTATCACGACATATCCCCAGTTGGCCAGCTTAAATGTCATGCATCTGACAAGTCCAAGCTCGGCTATCTTATCGGCCGTTATTTTTAACGCATTGATTATCATCTTCTTAATTCCTTTAGCGCTGAAGGGTGTTGAGTACAGAGCCGTGGGTGCAGCTGCCCTGCTCAGGCGAAACCTTTTGATTTACGGATTAGGCGGCTTGATCGTTCCATTTATTGGTATTAAGGTTATTGATGTGTTGCTTTCCCTAGTGACAACTCTTTAATAACTTCACCCTAATAACAAAGATATATTATGAAAAACATTATTCGACCTGTCCTTGTGCTGTTCACCCTGCTTACTGTGTTAACAGGGCTCATTTACCCCTTACTTATCACTGAGATTGGTCAAGTATTCTTTGCCAGCGCCTCCTCGGGTAGCTTGGTTTACAAAGGGGATCAATTAATTGGATCTGAATTGATCGGTCAAAACTTTGCTGAACCTAAATACTTTTGGTCTAGGCCCTCTGCTACTGGACCCATGCCCTACAACGCATCTGCCTCTAGTGGATCCAACCTAGGGCCTTTGAACCCAGCGTTAACCGACGCAGTTAAGTCTAGAATAGAGGCCTTAAAGGCGAGCGACCCCAACAATAAACTCCCCGTCCCCGTGGACTTGATCACTGCATCAGCCAGCGGACTGGATCCTCACATCAGCGCCGCAGCAGCCCTTTACCAGGCGCACCGCGTAGCGAAGGCCCGCAAACTCTCGCCTGCAGAAGTCGTGACCCTGGTTGAGCACTCCATTGAGCACCCTTGGGTTCGTTGGTTGGGTGAGGAAAAAGTAAATGTCCTAAAGCTCAACCTAGCTTTAGATCAGCTTAGATAACAAGTGAGAGGTACCCGTGGCTATTTCTCCTTTTACGAGACCTCAACCAGACGCTCTTTTAGAGAAAATAAAGGAGGAGGAGTTAAGGGCTAAAAGGGGAAAACTCAGAATCTACTTCGGTGCAAGTGCTGGCGTAGGTAAGACATTCGCTATGCTCAACGCGGCTCAGACCGAGCGCCAGCGTCAAAAGCACATCATGATTGGTCTGATCGAGACGCACAACAGGCGTGAGACACAGGCTTTGGTGAACGGCATTAATAAAATCCCGCTCAAAGAAATAGAGCACAAGGGGCGAATACTCTACGAGTTTGATCTGGACGCAGCACTTCTAGCAAAACCAGACATTATCTTAGTCGATGAGCTGGCTCACTCTAACGCCCCGGGTTGTCGTCACCCCAAGCGCTGGCAAGATGTTCAAGAGCTTCTTGATGCTGGAATAGACGTCTGGACAGCTTTGAATGTTCAACACTTGGAGAGTTTGAACGGAACTATCGGAACCATTACGGGAGTAAGGGTCCATGAGACTGTGCCAGATGTGATTATTGAAAAAGCAGATGAGGTCATACTGGTTGATGTCACTGCAGATGAGTTGATCAACCGCTTAAAAGCGGGTAAGGTATATATAGCGAAACAGGCTGAACAGGCTGAAAATAATTTCTTTAAAAAAGGCAATTTAATTGCGCTTAGAGAAATAGCGCTTCGCAAAACAGCTGAACGCGTTGGAGACGATGTACGTAGTTATCGAGTTGAAAATTCAAGCGCCTCGAACTCCAAGGGCGTCGTGGACGCCCCCTCATGGCACACCTCACAGACCCTTCTGGTCTGCGTAGGCCCTGCCGAGGGAGCTGAGCACGCAGTCAGAAGCGGTGCACGCTTGGCCGCTCAACTCAGTGTTAAATGGTACGTCGCCTACGTAGAGACGCCTGCCCTACAACGATTACCCTCTAAGAAGCGCGATAAAGTCCTGACCATCTTAAAGCTTGCCGAGGAGTTAGGTGCAAGCACCTCTGTTTTGACGAGCGATAACATCGCCAGCGCCCTATACGAGCACGCACACCAACTGAACTGCGCAACTCTTTTGGTCGGACGCCCCGGGGAATATAGATTTGCAAACCTGATCCGAACCTTTAGGCCCACTTTGACGCGTCAGTTGGCCATCATGGCTCCTGAGATCGATATCATCGAGATCAGCACGCCCAACAGCTCGCGACGCATTAATCCTTACTTAGGCAAAGAGCTCTTAGAAGAATCAAGCTCTCTTTTTGAAGGCATCCATTGGCCCAAGTACGGTTGGACAGTTGCAACCGGCATATTCACCACATCGATTGCTTATCCATTTTCTAGCATTTTCGATCAAGCCAATGTCGTCATGCTCTTTTTGCTCTACGTTGTGATTTGCTCGGTTAAATACGGTAGACGACCCGCAATGGTTGCGGCAGTGCTTGCCGTATTGTGCTTTGATTTCTTTTTTGTTCCCCCAATATTCTCATTTGCGATATCGGATGCACAGTATTTGTTTACCTTTGCGGTGATGTTAGGTGTTGGGCTGCTGGTTGGCCAACTCACAGCGAATCTAACTTATTCAGCCCGGATTTCAGCCAGTCGCGAACAAAAAACAAATTACCTATTCGAATTAACGAAAGAGTTATCCGCTGCTTTGCATTACAAGGAAGTTATTCAAATTGGTGAGTCAACAATTAGCAGAGTATTTGGTGAAGGCGCAAGAATATTTATCACAGACTTGGACAATGTTTTGGACGTAACGCCTCCTGTTCCTGAGGATTTTGATGAAAGCATTGCCGATTGGGCTTTTAACAACAGCAAGTCTGCGGGATTCGCAACCAACACACTCTCTGCTTCAAATTGGCACTACGTTCCTTTGGTAGCCCCCATGAACACACGTGGTGTCTTGGCTGTTAAACCATCCAACCCGCGTTGGCTATTGATACCTGAGCAAATCAAACTCCTTGATACGATGGCACGCCAAATATCGATCGCACTTGAGCGGGTTCATTACGTGGAGATCGCTCAACAAACCACAGTTGAGATGGAGTCAGAGCATCTGCGCAATACACTGCTCGCGACCATCTCTCATGACTTAAGGACTCCTCTCACCTCACTGATTGGATTTGCGGAGAGCTTGACTCGTTCTCAGCCCCCACTCAATGTGCAGCAAAGTAGTGCAGCCAAGGCGATTCATGATGAGGCCAAGGGTCTTTTTGCATTAGTCTCTAATTTACTTGAGATGGCGAAACTCCAAAGTGGTAAAGTCAATCTTCGAAGGGATTGGTACTCAATAGAGGAGATTGTGGGCACCTCCATTCGTCTTTGCCAGCAATCTTTGGGAGAGTTTTATGTCTCCAGTCACATCCCAGTCGACCTCCCGCTCATACGCTGTGATGCTGTTTTGATGGAACGCGCATTCGTCAATTTAATTGAAAACGCAGTCAAATACGCCAAACCCCATAGTGTTGACACGAAGATCGTTATCAATGCGCATATCACTGATGATCATTTCGCCATCTACGTACGTGATTACGGCCCTGGACTGTCTGGGCCGAAGAATGCAAAAGATAATTTCTTATTTGAAAAATTCACAAGAGGTCAAACAGAATCTTCAACTCGCGGGGTGGGTCTAGGGTTGTCTATCGTTAAAGCCATTGTCGAAGCACACGACGGTACAATCACGGCGAAGAATGCGAGCGATAAGGGTGCTATCTTCACCATCAACCTCCCCCTTGAATCTCAGCCCAATCCTCCCACTGACCCAACCCATTAGTCTTAGGAAGGCCTCCGCACTATGCCTGTAGCACTTCTTGTCGAAGACGATCCACAAATCAGACGACTGGTCCGTTCAGCTATGGAGAATGAGGGATGGTCTGTGTTTGAGGTGAACACTATGAGACGCGCAGTCATTGATGCAGGCACACGACAACCCGATTTACTCATCATTGATTTAGGGTTACCGGACGGCTCGGGCATAAACCTCATCAGGGAAGTTAGGACTTGGTCAGAGGTCCCCATAATTGTTCTCTCGGCAAGAGTCGATGAAACTGACAAGATAGAAGCACTTGACGCTGGTGCAGATGACTATATGACCAAGCCTTTTGGGATTGGCGAGTTACTCGCCCGGTCAAGGGCAAATCTAAGGCGACCCAGAAATCGGGCACAACAAAGTGATTTAAAAAATACGGAGTCTAGCGAGATTGAGAGCACTTTTAAATTTGGAGAGGTCGAGGTTGATTTCCGTGCTCGGTTTGTGAAAAGAAACGATACCCAGATTCATCTGACACCCATCGAGTACCGACTGCTCACCGTACTGATTCAAAACGTGAGTCGTGTTTTAACTCACAAACAAATACTCACTCAGGTTTGGGGCACAGCAGCTTCAGAACAAAGTCATTACCTTAGGATATATATGGGGCATTTGAGACAAAAACTAGAAATCGATCCTACCCAACCAAAGCACTTTTTAACGGAAACAGGTGTAGGATACCGAATGGTTAAATAAACGCAACTAAGCCTCCCGATTAATCGAGCAAATTTGCGATCTCTTTAAACCCTTTGGCGATATGGTCTGGACTTGAATCCTCTAAGGGTGCGCCCATGTTGTAGCCGTAAGGCATGAGCCAAACCCGCAGACCCGCATTTTGAGCCGTCTTCGCATCAACCGATGAGTCACCGATAAAAATAGCCTCCTCGGGCTTTGCGCCTAAAGTCTGTAAGCATAAATTAATTCCTTGTGGATCTGGTTTTTTGGTACTCAGCGTATCCCCAGATATAACCACATCAAAATAGTGTTCCAATTGATGCGCATTGATCACGGCCTGCGTGAACCTAGATTCTTTGTTTGTGACAATAGCCATCTTGATTCCCGCATTTCTTAATTGATTTAGAACGTCAAGCACATCAGGATAGAGATAGCTGCGCTTACCGCAGCGAGCCAAGTAAAAATCATCAAAGAGTCGGTATACCTCTTGCAATTCAGACCACTCGCGGATTTTTTCGACAGACCATTGCTTTACAAAGACTAAGGCATTAATTAAGAGCTCTCGCGTTCCGTGCCCGATCAAGTTGCGAACTCTTGACTCGGATACCTCAGCCAGACCCAGAGCTCTGAGCGTGTCGTTGGTCGCATCTGCAATCTCGCTAACAGTCTCTATTAATGTACCGTCCAGATCAAAGATAATTAATTTTAGTTTAATAGTCATTTTAGAGGACTGTTTTTTGGGATTCTATAACCCTATCAATAAAAGAAACCAAACGATCTTAGTCTACCAACAACCTTGGTGGCGACTCATGCAAAAGTTGAAAGAAAAAAGACCTTAACACCACTCCCGTTAATAACGGGGAGTAGTGAAGGTCTTTTGCAGATCGCCAGGTGCTTAGCCGTTCTAAGCTTTGGCGACCATATTAAGCGCTTTTGATCGCTCCAGCGGTGATTGGTAATTGACGAATACGCTTACCAGTCAGAGCCGCTACAGCATTAGCAATAGCGGGGCTAATCAGTGCAGTTGCAGGTTCACCTATGCCACCTGGTTTTTCTGTGCTCTTAACAAGCGTAATATCAAACTCAGGAGCCTGATTCATGCGTACCAAGGGGAACTGATGGAAGTTGGTCTGCTGAACACGACCGTCTTCTACCGTAATCTCCTGCAAGAGCGCTGCCCCCATGCCAAAGATGATGCTAGACTGAATCTGCGCTTGCACGGTATCGGGGTTCACCATGTAACCTAAATCAGCAACTGCAGTGACTTTATGAACCTTAACGTTACCGTCGTCTTGTATAGAGATTTCAGCAACTTGGGCCATAAAGGTGTCATACCCCTCCATCAAAGCTAGACCGAGTGCGTGACCTTTTGCCAAAGGCTTGCCCCAACCGGCTTTCTCTGCGGCTGTTTTAAGTACATTTGCAAATCTTGGCTTCTCGGTCAGCATTGACAGTCGATATGCGAGAGGATCTGCATTTGCGCCTTTAGCAAGCTCATCAATGAAACTCTCGTTTGCAAAAGTATTCATTAAGTGACTCACTGATCGCCAGTAGCCAACCCTTAAACCTGCGTCATGTTTAACTTGATCGTATTGCGTTGCAGGAATTTGATACGGAGAAGGAAGAGCCTCTGCCATGAAAGCATCTGCTTCACCTTCAGGCAATCCAAATAAACGGCCCGTAATGGACTGCGAAGTAACGCGGTGAGTGAGCGCACTGGGTTTACCCTGCGCGTCAATGGCAGCAACTAGGGTGTTGACTGAGATTGGACGGTAAAAGTCATGCGTCATATCGTCCTCGCGCGTCCAAAGCAATTTAACAGGCTTGTTGACCGCTTTAGAGATTTGCGCTGCTTGAACAATAAAGTCCAGATCAAGGCGTCGACCAAATCCACCGCCTAAGAATGTCGTGCGCAAAGAGACGTCCTCTGGCTTGATGCCTAAGGTTGTTGCTACGGTACCTTGAGCCCCGTCTTGCCACTGGGTTGGACCAATGAGTTGGACTTTGCCGTTTTTGTATGACGCCGTAAAGTTCATCGGCTCTAGGGGAGAATGAGACAGTGACTGAGTGGTGTACTCGGCTTTAACAACTTGTTTTGAAGCAGCAATCACTTCAAGTGGTTTACCAACAGATGCCAATCCCAAAGATTTACCGGATACAGACGCCGCACGCGTACCGTCCATCATAGACTTGCTACTGAGTTTTGCGCCAGCTCCCTCGTCCCACACAATACTCAGCACTTTTCTAGCCTTGTTGGCACGCCACCAAGTATCTGCTACAACTGCTACGCCGTCTGGAATTTGAACGACAGCAACAACTCCAGGCATTTTCTTGGCTGCAGTTGCATCAAAACTCTTCACAGTACCGCCAATAACGGGACACTGCTCCAGGGCTGCGTAAACCATCCCCGGCAATACAACGTCAATACCAAACTCAGCTGTACCATTTGTTTTGGCAGGAGTATCAAGGCGGGGCGTGGATTTACCCACAACCTTAAAGTCCTTAGGATCTTTGATGAATGGTTTTTCCGGCACCGGTAGCTTAGAAGCTGCGTCTGCTAACTGGCCATAAGTAGCGTGTTTACCCCCTGGTCCAGTTACTACTCCGTCGTTGGCTTTTAACTGCGCAACCGGAACATTCCATTTTGCAGCTGCGGCAGCCAAAAGCATCTCACGAACTTGTGCTCCAGCTATACGCAACTTCTCCCAACCATCCCTAACAGATGTTGACCCGCCAGTTATCTGAACACCCAGTAAAGAATTGACATAAGCTTTTGTATCAGGGGGAGCAAAGGCAACTTTAATTTTCTTAATATCTACATTAAGCTCTTCTGCGATCAACATAGGCATCGAGGTGTATACACCCTGCCCCATCTCTGACCTAGCAGAGATAAGCGTAATTGTATTGTTGTCTGCAATATGTACCCAGGCATTAGGGGTGTGAAGTAGCCCGGCGGCGTCAGCGCTATTAGAAGCAGACAAGGAGACACCCATTAAGAGTCCCCCAGTCGTTACAACAGAAGCTTTCAATAGATTGCGTCGAGATAGACCAACATTTGCTACAGTTGAGTCATTCTTAATTTGTGTTGTATTTTGTGTCATGGTCTTATTCCTTTTACTAAATGTTTAGGCGCTACGCATTACTTGAGCTGCTTCTTTAATTGCAGCTTTAATGCGTGAATAAGTACCGCATCGACATACATTACCACTCATAGCATAATCAATTTCCGCATCTGTTGGATTCTGATTGACTGTTAGTAGTGCGTGAGCGCTCATCAGTTGACCTGATTGGCAGTAGCCGCATTGAGGAACATCGTGCTTGATCCACGCCACCTGAAGGGGGTGCTTGTTATCAACACCTAAGCTTTCAATTGTTGTAACTTTTTGCCCTGCAACTGATGCAAGAGTCGCTTGACAGGAGCGAACCGCTTGCCCGTTGACCTGCACCGTACATGCGCCGCATAGCGCAGCTCCACAGCCAAATTTCGTACCCGTCAACCCAAGCTCATCCCTGATCACCCACAAAAGTGGAGTATCCGTTTCAGCCTTGGCTGATACAGTCTTACCGTTTAACTGAAAAGTTACGCTCATGACATCTCCTATAAGTTTGAACAATTTTGTCAGGTTAATTTAACCTAAAAGTGTAAAGCACAGCATGGGGGTAATTGCTGTAATCAAATTATATTACCACTCTTTTACGAAACATGTATTTTTGTCATTGCAATATCCCGGTAAAGACAGATCAAAGTTCGTAGCCAAAGGAATGAATAATCTTTTGAGCCTTTTCGGAGTGCAGATACCGTATGAATAAATCAGCAGCCAAATTGTTTTTACCTGTATTCAAAAGAATTGCGTCTTGCCTAATCATTGAATACAGTGTCGAGGGTACTATCCATGCAGATCCCTCTCGGATCTTACCGTCCTGTATGACCTGAGATAGAGCCACGAAGCCAATAGAAGCCGCCTGTGAGTCGACATACAAGTACGTTTGACTTATATTTTCTCCCCACACGACTTTGGGTAGCAATTGTTTTTCCAACCCCATTTTTTCAATCGCTTGCATCGCTGCTAGCCCGTACGGGGCCAACCGAGGATCAGCAATGGCTAAGTGCTCAAAATTCGCCCTCCTCAACACCTCACCACGCTCATCAACTGTACCGACTTGCTTACTCCACAACACAAGCTTGCCGATAGCATAGGTGAAGCGGGTTCCCAAAACTGCTAGACCTTCATTCTCAAGGCGCATGGTCGTTTGGTCATCCGCAGCCAAAAGCACTTGAAAAGGTGCACCGTTCTTTATTTGAGTGTAGAACTTGCCTGTAGAACCAATAGAAATAATTGCTTTATGCCCGGTATCTTGTTCAAACGCTAAAGCTATCTTTTGTGCAGGAGCTGCGAAATTAGCGGCTACTGCAACCGAGACCTCCGCGGCTCGGATGCTCACGCTCGTTAATAAGGCAAGGAACGGTATTAAATATTGACCTAAACGCACCGAGCACCATCTACTTCAATACACACACCGCTTACAAAAGCTGCTTCCTCACTTGCCAAATAAAGCGCAGCATTCGCCACATCAAGCGCAGTCGAAAACCTTCCAAGCGGTATCGTCGCAAGGAACTTACTTAATCGATTCTCGTCAAGCGCACCACCAGCGAACTGCTCAGATAACCCCGTTGCAGGATTAAAAACTGGATTGATACAGTTAACACGAATATTGTCTGGACCCAACTCTGCAGCTAAGGACTTGCTGGTCACGATCACGGCCCCCTTAGAGCCGTTGTACCAACTAAGTCCAGGCCTTGGCCTTACCCCTGCTGTGGAGGCAATATTGATGAAGACCCCGCCACCGCGTCTGCGAAATACGGGCGTAGTATGAACCGTGGTGAGATAAATACTCTTCATATTGACTGCAAAGCATTTGTCGAACTCCTCCTCCGAGACCTCAAGTGCCGGCTTATTTTTGTGAGTCCAACCTGCATTGTTAACCATCACACTCAAATCACCAAAATGGCGGACAGTTTCATCCACCAATAACTTGACGGATTCAGAGTTGGTAACGTCTGCGCTGATGTAAGTCGCCTCGCCGCCAAGCGCCTTAATCTCGTGTGCGACCCTTTCGCCAGAATCGGCTCGAATATCGTTAACGACTACTTTGGCACCCTCCTGAGCCAAGCGTTTAGCAATTCCCTCGCCTATACCGCCCCCAGCGCCCGTCACAACAACGACCTTACCCTCAACTCGTTTAGGCACTTGCATCGAAAACTTCCCCCCACTGTTGACTGACTGATTAGTAAAGGCGAGATGTATTAAGGCGCAAAATGCGCCTCAATACATGGGTAATCTATTTTTGATTTGGCTTTGGAACCAGGAACACCAATAATGCGCCAAGCAACATCATTGCAGCCAGCAAGTAAACCCCTGAGTCGGTTGATTTCGTCGCCTCCTTTATTAACCCCATGATGTAGGGGGCACCAAAGCCTGACAAATTACCAATGGAGTTGATTAAGGCAATTCCAGCAGCAGCAGCAGTGCCGGTTAAGAGGGAAGTGGGTAGCGCCCAAAAAAGAGGTAATGAAGTCATGATACCCATCGTCCCTAGGGTTAATGCAGCCATGGAGAGCACAGTGTTATCGTGGAATACAACGCTTAAACTCAGGCCAATGGACCCAGCAATACCGGCCCCTATAGCATGCCAACGACGCTCGTTCCTAATGTCTGCACTCTTGGCCGCAAAAAACATTGCGATAACCCCAAAGGTCCAAGGAATTGCGCTGATGAGTCCTACATCAAAGGTATCTGTAACACCAAAGGCTTTAATGATAGTAGGAAGCCAAAAACTGATGCCGTATAAGCCCGATACGAAGCAAAGATAAATCAAAGCCATGTGCCAAACCGATAGAGATGTTAGTGCTTTAACAATAGAGAACTCTTCCTTGTGTTCTGAATCTTTCTCTATGTTTCTCGCAACAACGGCGCGCTCTTCATCGGTAAGCCACTTGGCATCTGCTACTCGGTCGTCTAAGCAGAAAAGAATGACAAAACCCATCACTAAACTTGGAAGTGCTTCTATAACGAAAAGCCACTGCCACCCTTGAAGACCGTAAGAGCCATCAAGACTCTTCATGATCCACCCAGAAACAGGTCCACCGATTATTCCAGCAAATGCGATTGCCGCTAAAAACATGGAAGTTGCTCGACCACGTCTTTGAGCTGGAAACCAGTAGGTCAAATACAAAATAATGCCGGGGAAAAACCCGGCCTCAGCTACGCCCAGCAAAAAGCGCATGATATAAAAAGACGTCGCTGAGGTCACAAACATCATGCAACCCGAGAGGACACCCCACGATATCATGATCCTAAAAATCCATTTGCGAGCCCCAACTTTGTGGAGAAAGATATTGCTAGGAACTTCGAATATAAAGTACCCAAAGAAAAATATTCCAGCACCTAATCCGTAAATAGCGTCCGTTAAATTGAGCGCGCTGAGCATTTGCAATTTCGCAAAGCCCACATTTACACGGTCAAGGTAGGCGACGATGTAGGCTAAAAACAGGAGGGGCATCAACCGAAGGCTGACTTTGCGGTAAATTGCATCTTCAAAAGATGTATTATTTGTATCTGTCATAGTTATTTTTAAAATTAAAGCAATCGCGGCATTTTAATACCGTAAAACGATCTAAAACCAGTTCCTTCGGATGCCTGAATCTTAAGTACTAGATCAGCTCCGCACAAAACCAGGGTAAACCCCAGATCAGCTCTTATTCTTTAATGAATCGCAATTGAATTGAAATGGATAGTCTTTTTAACGCTTTAACCATCATGAGAGAGCGCTTGGATTAGACTAACACTTAAACCCAACAAATACCTTTTATTCCAATGCAATTGAACAAACAATTAGACATAGTTGCCTTTGGGGAGGCTATGGTTGAATTCAATCAAACTGGAGAGAACAACGGGCTAAACTACTTGCAGGGATTCGGCGGAGACACTTCGAATTTTGCGATTGCCAGTGCACGCAGTGGTGCAAAAGTGGCAGTGATTGGAGCGTTAGGAGAGGACCCCTATAGCGTCATGATCAGGTCTCTTTGGGACAAAGAGGGGATCAACCACGATGAGGTACTAACAGATAAGAATTCTTACACAGCCATCTACTTTGTCACACATGGGCCAAGCGGACATGAGTTTAGTTTTTTCAGGAAGGGATCTGCCGCCAGTCGTATCACACCAAGCGCGTTGCCCACGCGAAGTATCACAACTACACGTGTACTGCATCTCTCTGGCATCTCGGTTGCAATCTCCCCGTCAGCTTGCGACAGTGCCAACTCAGCTCTAGAGTTAGCAAAATCAAATGGGGCCTTGATCAGCTTTGACACGAACCTCCGCTTGAAACTTTGGTCCCTTTCAAGAGCCCGGACAATCATCCTTGACTTCGTATCAAGATCCGATATTTGTTTGCCCAGTTTTGATGACATATCTGTCTTAACGGGTTTAACAGATCCCAATCAACTGGTGGATTGCTGCCTTAAATTGGGTGCAAAAATAGTCGCCCTCAAACTCGGTGACAAGGGAGCATTGGTTGCGGACTCAAACCAAAGACATCGCATTGAAGCGTTCCCTTGCCACTCCAGAGACGCAACAGGGGCTGGTGACACATTCGGGGGGGCGTTTGTAACCCGCTTGTTGGCTGGCGATGACCTGCAAAGTGCGGGGTTATATGCCTGCGCAGCTGCAGCACTCTCGACACAGGGATTTGGAGCTGTAAATCCAATCCCTTATGCACAAGAAATTAATAAAGCCCTGAGCAAACGAGTCAGGGCTTTTAGTGCTTAGAGTTTTTTTAACTAGGGCTTTACTGCGTGGTTCTTTGCCTGTTCAGCCCATATCTCCCAGGGCCTATCCACAGCACTGTCGATGAAGTTTCCTGAATTAACGCCCTCATCCTTGGTGTAGTAATTTACTTTTCCACCCAGCTGAATTGCTTGTAATTGAATTTGTGCATTTCGTTCTGCGTAGACGGCGTGAGAGACGGCAACCTTGATCGATTTACCAACAACAGCCATTCCGTGCCCGCGCATCAACACAACGCTTGAATCTCCAAGCTTCTTAGCTAGCGCACTTCCAAGGTCTTTATTTTTAACCAACATATCGGTTGCACCGCCCCCGGTCTCACGAATCTCGAAAACAGGAATATCCGTAACTAAAAAACCAGCCGTATTTGACAGTGGCCTCAAAGGAACATCGCTCACACTAAAGGGGATGACAGCAGGCGAATGGCTATGAATAATAGACTGCACATCAGGTCGAACTTTATAGATTTCGCTATGTATGAAGCGCTCTCCGTAGGGCGCCATCCCGTTTGGGTTGACGGGGTGATCATCAAGATCGTACTCCAATATGTCTTGAGCCGTGACAGCTGCAGGCGCCCTGGATCGGGACATAAAATAATGATTTGGATTTTTGACAGAGCGAACGCTAATATGCCCAAAACCATCAACAACACCTTGATCTGCAATGATGTGGTTGGCTAGCACCAGGTCCGCAATTCTTTTCTGATCCTCTTCCTCAGGCGTTAGCGCAAAACCAGGTAGAGCAAAGTGCATTAGTAAAATGCTCAATAAAACTCTATAGCTTTTTAAAAAAATATTTTTCATTTTGATTCAGATTCCTGAGAGTTATAGCTTAATAGTAAATTGACTTTTTGCACATTAGGCAACACAAACCATTGAGGACCAATCTTTATACAAGATTCACCCGTTTCGATTTTCTGCAGCGTCTTTTGAATAATAACCTAAATTCAAAAAAAATTAGTAGGTAGTTCTATCGTTCTACACTCAGGCGGGACTGAAAATATAATTGGTCAGATTAAAAACGATGTAACTGAAAATATAAGCCAAGCCAAAGAGGTAGGTTACAGAGATGATTGGAATTCGCCACCCACCGCTCTCTCGCTTGAGTACTGCCAGAGTTGATAGACACTGAGGCGCAAAAACAAACCAGGTTAACAATGACAGTGCGGTCGCAAGACTCCACTGCTGACTGATGATGGGGGCCAATGCTGTAGACAATCCGTCCTCGCCCATAGAAGTGAGGGAATAAACAGTACCCAGTGCGCTGATAGCCACCTCCCTGGCGACCATTCCAGGGATCAAGGAAATACAGATCTGCCAATTAAAACCGATCGATCCTAAGACCTGACTTAAGTAGCCGCCTAAAATTCCCGCGAATGAATTCTCTATTTGAATGGGCTCTCCGGAGCTTGGTAATGGGAAGCTGGCTAAGAACCAAATCAAAATAGTCAACAAAAGTATGTTGCCCCCAACTCGTTTAATAAAAATAACAGCTCTTTGTAAAAGACCAATTAAGACGTTCCAGGGATTGGGCCACCTGTAGCGCGGTAATTCCATCATGAGGGGGCGAGTCTGTTTACCTGCACGAGTGAGGACTTTGAGCATCCAAGCCACAAAAAGTGCTGCAAAAATACCGACCAGATAAAGGCCAAACATCACCAACCCTTGGAGCTCAAAGTAACCACCAACGGTGCGTTGCGGGATGAAAGCACTAATTAACAAACTGTAAACCGGCAACCTTGCTGAACACGTCATGAGGGGCGCAATGAGCATCGTCACATACCTGTCCCGCATGTTGGGAATGGTTCGCATCGCCATAATGCCTGGAATGGCACATGCAAAACTTGAGAGAAGTGGAATGAAGGATCGACCAGAAAGTCCAACAGAGCCCATTAAACGGTCCAAGAGGTAAGCGGCCCGAGGGAGGTATCCAGATTCTTCGAGGAGGAGGATAAACAAAAACAATATCAGGATCTGAGGTAAAAAAGTAATCACGCCCATCGCGCCGGATAAAACTCCGTCAACCACTAAACTTGTCAACCAACCAGCTGCGAAAGTGCTGATGATTTGATCCTTTAAAAATTCATTCAAATCTTTAATCAAATCCATCGGATAAGTTGACCAAGAAAACATGGCCTGAAAAACCGTAAATAGAATTGACACCAAAACCAGCGGACCGAACACGGGGTGCAACAAAAATGAGTCGAGACGATCGCTGCTTGAGTGATGAACGATTTGGTCGAGTCCGAGCTTTTGCAAAATACTTTGAACTCTAGCGTGATCCGTTTCAATTTGTTGCAACTGAATTGCTGGATCCTGCGGTTGCTGTGGGTGAGGATCGTTGGAAACACCCCCAATTGTTGAAAAATTGTCTTGAGCCGGGGAACTATCAGCTCTTGGTGCAGCTAGATCAGCAAATAGAGTGCGCAGTGACTCTCTTAGCAATGCGTCGCCCCCTTTAGCAATCGCAACCGTTGGGACAACCTGCAGACCCAACTCCTTGGAGAGTGCAGGTATATCAATCTCGATACCCCGACCTTTGGCCTCATCAATCATGTTTAAAGCGACTACGGTTGGAATTCCCGTTCTTTTGATGGCCAAGACAAAGCGCAAGCACATTCTTAAATTGGTCGCATCGATCACGCAGACCAATAAATCGGGTTTCCTCTCCCCTTTCGCAACTCCGCGCAAAACATCACATGTGACACGTTCGTCCGGCGTACGGGGATAAAGACTGTAGGTACCGGGGAGATCAAGGACGCGGAGGCTCTTTTGGTGATCGAGTGTTAATTTTCCCTCCTTACGCTCTACGGTTACCCCCGCGTAATTAGCAACATGTTGTTTGCCCCCTGTCAACCGATTGAATAGCGCGGTTTTTCCGCAGTTGGGATTTCCAACCAATGCAACCAATTTCCCATGGGGATGAAAGTGAATAATGGATTCGGTCATAAGAGATAGAACTGCTGAATATTAAAACTCAGCGTTACGCAGCCAAGGCGTAGTTTAAGAAGTAACCATTTCTACACCAATGGTGCGTGCTTCAGCCCTTCTAAGCGCAAAAGTAGATGACCCTACACGAACAACCATTGGGTCAGAACCCGGCATGGTCCGCCTTAAGAGCATCACGGACTCACCTTTGATAAACCCCAATTCAAACAATTGACGCATTCTTTCCTGGTCCGAATGGGTGGATTGCTCACAATGGAGTTGCGATATCCGGTATTTCTGGTTTGCTATCGCATGGTCAAGAGTTAACATACAAATCCTGGACTAAGAGCTTTTAAGTTTTAACACCTGTGAATTAGGCCTAATTATAAATGAGAATCATTACTATTTAGAGCTTTCTGAACCAACAATGCGCGAATATGCACATGACAACGGGGCTCTTAATCGCCGAATGCAAGTTCAGGCAACTTAATTCTGGATTTGATTTTCCGAAAAATCATGGCCAGCAACTAGGCCGAAGTAAAATCTCGTTTATTTAGCAGGATTTCACCGAAATGACGCAGCCCCCCTCCCCTGAAATGGCCAAAGATATGGCTAACGCAATTCGTATGTTGGCTGTGGACGCAGTTGAGAAAGCAAAATCGGGGCATCCAGGTGCGCCAATGGGAATGGCAGATATTTCAGAAGTACTTTGGAATCGGCACCTGCGTCATAACCCAAAAAATCCTCACTGGCCCAACCGTGACCGATTCGTGCTCTCTAACGGCCACGGATCGATGCTCATTTACGCACTTTTGCACCTCACGGGCTATGACCTATCCATTGATGATTTAAAACAATTCCGGCAACTCCACAGCAAAACCCCGGGTCATCCTGAGGTTGGAATTACACCAGGAGTTGAGACGACCACTGGCCCACTTGGACAAGGAATTGCAAACGCTGTGGGCATGGCCCTTGCCGAGAAACTTCTCAGTGACGAATTTAACGAAGTAGTGGATGGTCAACATTTAAATATCGTGGACCACTTCACTTATGCGTTCTTAGGCGACGGCTGCTTAATGGAGGGCATCAGTCATGAGGTTTGCTCACTTGCAGGGACACTTAGACTGTCTAAGTTAATCTTCCTTTATGATGACAACGGTATCTCCATCGATGGACACGTTGAGGGGTGGTTTAATGATGACACGCCTAGACGCTTTGAGGCCTACGGTTGGAACGTGATCCCTCATATTGACGGTCATAACCCCCAGGCGATTGATCAAGCTATATTACAAGCACAAAGCCAAGCAAGCCATGACGATGGTCGTCCAACGTTGATTTGTTGTAAGACAGTCATTGGTAAAGGAGCTCCAAACAAAGGAGGATCTCATGATGTCCACGGATCTGCACTAGGTGCAGCTGAGGTTGCCGCAACCCGCGCAGCACTTAATTGGCCTCATGAGCCCTTTGTGATCCCCGCACCCATCAAAGCCTCTTGGGACGCGACCGAGCGGGGTAAGAATAATGAGGAGCGCTGGCAAAAAGTCATGAATGCCTACCGCACTCATTTCCCGACCAAAGCACTTGAGTTTGATCGCCGTATGAAGGGCACACTTGGGGATGGATTTGCGGGCAACTTAAAAGCACTTTGCGAAACTATTGCTGCAAAAGCAGATCCCGTTGCTACCCGCAAAGCAAGCCAAAATGCGTTAGACCTCCTTGCGCCTATGGTGCCCGAATTCTTCGGCGGAAGCGCAGACCTTACAGGCTCTAACCTCACCAACTTCAAGGGATGCAAGAGCGCTAAGCGCGATCAGTGGGGAAACCACATGTCCTACGGGGTAAGAGAGTTTGGAATGGCGGGTATTATGAACGGTGTTGCCCTGCACGGAGGTTACATACCTTACGGAGGTACCTTCCTCACCTTCAGCGATTACAGTCGCAATGCAATCCGCATGGCTGCACTCATGAAGCTTAGAGTCATTCATGTGATGACCCATGACTCCATCGGACTAGGGGAAGATGGACCAACACACCAAAGCGTGGAGCATATTCCATCCCTGCGCTTGATACCCGGGCTAGATGTTTGGAGACCTGCAGATGGACTTGAGACACTGGTAGCTTGGGCAGCATCTGTACAACGACAGGACGGACCCTCACTGTTGGCACTTTCTAGACAAAACTTACCACGCTTACTCGATCAAGCCAGCTCTGAGGCTGATATTCGAAAAGGTGGGTACGTTTTAAAAGACATGAAGGACGCGAAAGCAGTGATCATAGCCACTGGCTCTGAGACATCTATTGCTATTCAAGCACAATCGAATTTGGCCCTGGCCGGCATAGCAACTCGCGTTGTATCCATGCCCTGTACCAATATATTTGATCGACAAACTGCGCAGTATCAAAAAAGTGTAATTCCAACCGAATTACCTGCAGTCGCAATAGAGGCAGCGCAGCCAGATTTCTGGCACAAGTATGTTGGCAGAGCCGGACATGTGATTGGCATATCAACATTTGGTGAGTCCGCACCCGCAGGTGATCTGTATAAACACTTCAAAATAACGGCCTCTGCCGTTGAAGACTCAGTTAAAACACTGATCGCACTTTAAAGGCATTATGTGTATTTCCAGGGAGAATCTTTTATTTGATTCACCCTGGAATGGGTAATAGCTGCACTATCGTATCAGTCAACGCCAAACAACTCCACTTCGAACATCAGTGTTGCATTGGGTGGAATAACACCTCCTGCTCCTCTAGCGCCATACCCCATCTCTGGAGGTATAAGCAAAGTTCTTTTGCCGCCGATTTTCATGCCTGCAAAACCCTCATCCCAGCCTCGAATAACATGTCCTTGACCCAGTGGGAAATTAAAGGTCTGACCCCTATCAACAGAGCTGTCGAACTTTTGCCCTTTTAGATCTGGGGCATTGGTATCTATTAACCAGCCTGTGTAATGAACGCTAACGTCGGCACCAGGAAAGGCCTCATTGCCGTGTCCGACGACCGTATCGATCTTATGAAAAAAGTTCAAATCCAGTGAGGAGAGGGTTTGCTCAGAGTTTGAGCCGTGGTGGCTAAGACTATCACCGTGAGAGTGATTTTCATGGTGATCGTGGGAGTGATCACCGTGTGAGTCGTGACTCCCTGAGCTAGCATCTTGGCTCAACTGGGTGCTTGATGACTCATGATTTGTCTTCCCTTGGAAAAGGGAAGACAAAATCTCAGATACACGGTGAAAAAGGCGTTGAAAAATATTTTGATCCACGGTAAGTTTTCTCGTTAAACATAAAGGGATCATTATAGTTAAGTACGACTGCGCTAGACGCCCAGACGATTAATCGCAAAAGACTAATAAATAAAACAAGGGTTTACAAAATAAATATTCAAGAGCATTCCTCTTTAACCATTGAATACCTTGAATTTAAAAAATATAAAAACTCAATGAAGAGTATTTGAATATCACTCGCTTCTCAATTGAAATCGGTAAAAGAGAATTAATTAAATTGCTTGTAGACACAGAACCTATTTTCGTTATATGATTGGGGGTAATTACCTAGACGGCATGCGCTACCCAAAGATCTTGACGACTTACAAGCCCTACCGATCTAGTGATCTAAAAACAAGGAAAGTTATTTTGAACGCGGAACTAGAAAACATCTTAGAAATCACAAGTTCTAACGTATATGAGGGAATTGAAGTTAACGACACGTCTGATATGCAGCGAAAGTCACAAATCGTAAAAGACCTGATCAAGCTCATCAACGCCAAACAACTCACCCCTGAAGCGGCAGCTCAATTACTTGAAGTTGATCTGGCCCATCTGTTACGCATCAAACGTGGACAATTCAGAGAAATTAGCGAGACCAAGTTATTAGATATGCTCAAAAAACTTGGCTAAGGTAAGTGAAGCTGCGTGAATTGATTCGTTTGCTGAGATCATTTCCTTATGATTTAAAATCACCGCAACCAGGCCTTGCTTTACCCAGAAACTCATGGTTAATCGCCCAAACAAGTGGGTCGTAATTAGCAAATCTTAAAGAGTACATGCAAAAACTAAGATTGATGGCGAATAGACACAAACGCTCAAGTTGCTCTCAAGCGACTTGGACTGTGTCTGTCCTTGTATTAACATTGTGTTTGTTAGTATCCCAATTTTTAGGATTCTTTCATGAGCTTTATCACCCTGGGTTCACTCTCGCTCCTACTCAACTTGGCCAACAGGTCAGCACTTCTCTAAGTAGACCCACATTTGAACGCACTAAGCAACACGACTCAGAAAGTTCAATTGATCTTCGACATTTATTAGATTCTCATTTTGGTTATTTAGGCTCCGAAGTATGCGGCTCGTCTAATGATTCAAATGCCCAATGCTCGAACCAGGAAAAGCAAAGCTGTCATTTATTTGATGCATTAATGTATGGTGTTTGCCTTGGTGCAAGTATTTTTATACTTTTACTCGCAAAATATTCCTTTGCACTTACACAAACCAGCCCCATTTACTGGGCGCAGCTACTACCCAAGTGGATTTATCAATCCAGAGCTCCCCCAATCTTCAATTAAAGCAAATTCGCGGATCTGTATTCAATCAATTCATAATAATTGATTGAGCTTTTAGAATCTTATTAGATATTTATTTGCTTTTATACATTTCCAATATTTCCCCTAGGTACGCTTGAATCCATACGGTGAATAAGCGCCGCCCTACCGAAATGAGTATGAATTGTGAAGATTGCTAACCCAATTTCGAATGATGTAAATCTACTGCGACTCCTAAAGCATCCTGCTTTAGTATTGAAACGCTCAATCGCAAGCACCGCAAGCACCTCAAGCACACGCTGCGTAAAAGCGCTGACTTTGTGTAGTCTCTCACTTAGTCTATGGACAGTACTTTTAGGTAGCGCATCTGCTGTGGGCATAGAGGGGACTATTCAAGATAGCCTTGGTCGAGCTCTCTCAGATGTCAGAATCGAACTACAAACAGCCCAGGGGCTCGTCATCTCAAGCACAGCCACCAACGCTCAGGGGCGTTATGCATTCAAAGACTTACCCCAAGGAACTTACGCCATAGCAGCTCAAAAGAAGGGGTTTTCCGCAGGCATCGGTATCTCGGTTGTTGAGCCGGCTCATCCCGCAACAACCGATATCACTTTGGCATCTGAGGAGGCACTTGAGATTGATTTGTTTGCAGAGCTAAAGCCTGCTCAAAGAAATGAAGTTTCAGCGAAAACGGGCGGAAGCATTTACCGCATGACGGCTGCAGACATTGAACAACTCCCTCAGGGAGAGAGCACTCCACTGAACCAAGTACTTTTAGACGCACCGGGGGTCATCAATGACTCATTCGGGCAAATTCACGTGCGCGGAGATCATGCCAACGTTCAGTATCAGATTAACGGCGTAATACTTCCACAAGGGTTGAGCGGCTTTGGTCAGAGTTTGGATACAAGGCTCGCTCAGAGCGTGGACCTTTTGACTGGAGCCTTACCAGCCCAGTACGGATTTAACACTGCCGCTGTGGTTGATATCAGGACTAAATCTAAACTGGAGGACGCAGGGTCGTTAAGTCTCATGGCCGGCAATTATGAAACCCTTAACCCCAGCTTTCAGTTGGGTGGAACGAAAGAGGAGTTCTCATACTTTGTGACGGGGTCTTTTTTAACGAATAACGTAGGAATTGAAAACCCTACGCCCTCTTTAAACCCTGTGCATGACACAACACATCAAGGCAAAGGATTTGGATATCTGTCGTACTTTGTTGACGCAACGACCAAATTCACACTGATGGGCGGGACTTATTCTGGTACTTACCAAATACCCAACAGCCCAGGCAAGCTTGGGGGCAGCGCTAACCCGCCAACCAACCCCTATTACAGGTTGTATAACGCTACAACTCCAAACCCCTATGCGCCCACCATTGATTACAGCGCAAATGCACCCGTAGCGGTCAACTCACTGAACGTAAACGATCAACAAGCTGAGCAAAATGAGTTCTTAGTACTCTCCCTTGAGCAATCGCTGAGTAGTCGGTTGAGCTATCAGACGTCCATATTCACCAATTACGCGACCAAACATTATCTACCCGACACAAGCGGAAATTTGTACTTTAACGCAGTCGCCTCCAACGTCCTTAAAACCAGTTTTACCACTGGGCTACAAACCGATGTCACCTACGCTTTGAATGAATCGCACACCGTTAAGATGGGTATGGTAGAGCGTCTTGAGAATGTGTCTACAGAGGATTCCTCCCAAGTCTACGCTTTGAACCCTTCGACCGGTGTCGTGACCGCAAACCCCTATAGTGTGGCCGACAACAGCGCCAGAAACGGCAACTTACAAATAGGCTTTTACGCTCAAGATGCCTGGCAACAAAGCTCTAAGTTGTCCATCAATTACGGCCTTCGTTTTGATTATTTTCAAGCTTTTGTGAACGCGAACCAATTAAGTCCTAGGGTTGGAATAGTCTTTAAAGAGTCGGAATCAACTACCCTTCACGCTGCTTACTCGCATTACTTTACACCGCCTCCGAATGAGTTAGTCTCAACAAGCACTCAGAATACTTTCGCTTACACCACCAATGCAATACCCGGATTGAACTCTTCGGTGAAAGCGGAGATCGGCGATTATTACGATCTGGGCGTCACGCAAAGGGTGACTCAGAAATATTCAATAGGAATTGATGCTTACCTTAAAAACACTCAAAACACATTGGATGAGGGGCAATTTGGACCAGCTTTAATATTGACCCCCTTCAATTATGCATACGGACGAATTTACGGAATTGAATGGACCAACTCATTCAAAGAAGGTAACTTTAGCGCCTATCTCAATATCAGTGACAACGTTAGCCTTGCAAAGAATATCATCTCAAGTCAATATCTCTTTGATCAACAAACACTGAATTACGCAGCCAACAACTGGATAAGTGTCGACCATGAGCAAACACACTCGTTATCGGGCGGGACCTCTTATTTATGGTCGGGTACTCGATTGAGCGCGAGTATGATTTACGCAAGTGGCTTAAGAGAGGGCTTTGCCAACACAGGCACACTCCCCTCCTATTCGGTATTAAATGTGGGCGCAAGTCGTACGATCCGAACCACAGGCATAGGCCCACTTGAGTACAGGCTGGTCATCAACAATGCACTGGACCGCATTTATGAAATCCGCGACGGTAGTGGTATCGGCGTTTACGCCCCTCAGTACGGACAGCGAAGAGCATTTTATTTTGGCATCAACAAGAAGTTTTAAATGACGCGTTTCTTGCTCATAGCCATCCTAACTGCACTCAATGAACAGATCGAACAGATCAAATAGATCATCATTCACACCTAATTACAAATTCAAATACATTTTGGAGTCACTATTATGCAAGACATCTACGAAGCCTTAGAGACCATTAAAGCAGGAGGAGCGGTGGTTTACCCCCTTTTTCTTCTCGCCATCGTTGCCTTGGTCATTATCTTGGATAAGGTATACGTCTATAACAGTTTCATGAAAATAACACCCTCTATTGCTGCCTTGATTGAAAACTACGGGTTTGAGTGGAGTGCACTGCATGAGGAAATGAAGCAATTAGGACCGAATAATTATTACTATAGATTTATGGATGTGATTGCACAAAACAAATCTCACCCCGCATGGTGGGTCGAGTCCAGAGCCAACGATGAGTCCCAACTCATAGAAAAAGCTTTGAGCAGGCACCTTTGGGTACTGGAGACCATAGTGACTGCAGCTCCACTGCTCGGATTATTGGGAACCATAACAGGTATGATGCACTCCTTCCAATTATTTGGTGGCACTGGACTCGTCGACCCGACTGGCGTCACGGGTGGGGTTGCTCAGGCGCTGATTGCAACTGGGATCGGCTTATTCATTGCAATCATTGCCCTTTTTGCGTTCAATTATTTCTCTAAGCAGCAAGCACAGGCACTTGATGAATTAGAGCGCTTGGGAACAAGGTTGGTTGACAGCATTCGCATGGCCGAAGAAAAAGCGCGTATCGTTGCAGGAGGAGTTTGAGATGAAAATCAAAAGATCTCGGTCCACCCGTAAAGGCCGCATTGAGATTATTCCCATGATCGATGTGATGTTCTTTTTATTAGCAACCTTCATGCTCGCATCGCTTTCAATGCAAAACTTACACTCATTGCCTGTTAATCTGCCTGAGGGGCATGCTGATCCTATGAAGTCGAAAACTCCCGTGACCCTCACCATCACCAAGGAGAGCGAACTATTTTTGGACAAAAGACATGTAACGCTTGAATCACTCGCGGCGACTTTGAAGCCCCTATTAGAGAGTAATCAAGCCAGCGTCATCGTCTCTGCTGATAGCGCCGCACCCAACGGGATCACCGTACAAGCTATGTTAAAGGCAAGACAAGCGGGAGCACAGCACTTCTTAATTGCAGTCAAACATGTCGATTAGCCAAGACCTGAGTGCCAGCGTACAAATGCTCGGTTTTGATGATCCAACAAAGCGTTTGCTCTGGACTGTTCCAAGCGCCCTGCTCATCTGGATAATCATAGTTGGGTTGCTCGCAGGTGGTCTTAAGGACTCGACCCCGAGCATTCCCCAACCCAGCGAGATGCAAGCAGAGTTGGTTGAGGAAGCGGAGGCACCAAAACCTGCACCCAGATTAGCTGCCGCACAGGCCTCCCCCAAACTTGCGGCAGTAGCAGCGGTATCACCCATTACGACCGTTACTCCCGTTACTCCCGCTACGCCACCTGTCCAAGGCCTACCACCTCAAGCTACACCGTCCGTAAAAAGTGCTTCAAGTGCTGACTCAGGATTGCCTACCCCCACCCCTACCTCCAAATCGAACTCTGAGCAGTCCGCTAACACAAGCACTTTACCGGGGTCGGGTCTAGGTAATCAAAGCGCTGCTCGAGCGCTCCTTCAACCGATGCCACACATACCCGAGAGTCTGCGGGAAGAGGCCCTTCAAGCCCAGGCTGTTGCAAGATTTTCGATTGGGGTTGACGGGGTCGTAACGGTTGAGTGGGTGAAGCCCACTCAGAATACTGTTTTAAACAGATTGTTACTGGATACTTTAAAGAATTGGAAATTCTTTCCTGCAATAAAGGACGGTAAGCCTATTGCATCAACTCAAGAAATTGTTATCAAAGTAGACCTTAAATAAAAAAAACCACCTGCTATTTGAAGCAAGTGGTCTCAAATCTCAACCTTGGTAAAAATAGAATCGACACTTGCCGAAATCTCTTTAACCATTGCCGTGATTATTTCTTAAAACTCCCTTGCCAACGCTTCTGCGGCCCGCGCGAGTAGGGCTGCGTCTACGCCAACCGCCGTAAAGGTAGTGCCGCAACGGATGTATTCTTTAACCAGTGGTTTATCCCCGCTTAGTATTCCCGCACCTTTGCCGCAGGCCCGTATCCGCTTAATCGCATCTTCAATAGTTTGGGTGACGCTCGGGTGATCTTGTTGGCCAGGAAACCCAAGACTGGCGGACAAATCTGCGGGTCCAATAAATACACCGTCAACGCCATCTACACTGGCGATTGCCTCCAAATGATCAAGGGCGCTTTGAGTTTCAATTTGAACCAATAGACACAATTCATCCTCACAGACTTTCATGTAGTCCTTCACTCGCCCAAAATGAGTGGCTCGGGTCACCGAGCTCACGCCCCTAATCCCCCTTGGGGCATAACGCATCGAGCGCACGGCTTGCTCTGCCTCCTCAGCGGTTTGAACATAAGGCAATAAAAGGGTTTGAGCACCAATATCGAGAAGTCTCTTGATGAGTAGCGGATCGTTCCAGACGGGTCTAACCACTGCATGAACAGGATAGGCCGCAAGGACTTGCAACTGCGCCAAAATAGTGTCCATCTCGTTGGGCGAGTGTTCCATGTCCAAAAGCATCCAATCAAACCCAGCCCCGGCCAAAGCTTCTGTTGAATACGAACTCGCAAGCGTGGTCCACAAGCCTTTTTGATGAACATGTTGGAGCAAAGCTTCTTTGAATTTGTTTTTGGGAATTTGCATGAGTAGGTATGTAGACGGGTGGAATTAGATGCTCAATAACTGATAGTTAGATCTATTATGGGGTATTTCTAAGATCTTAAACCTGAGCACCTAACAAACAGAAATGCAGTTTTAAAAAAGCAAAAAAAAATCACAGCCAAAGTCTGTGATTGGGGTGACACGCCTCTTGTGAGGGAATCAAATTTTAGGCTTCTGGGTAGTTTATTCGTTTCATCTACCTATTCAACGAGCCAGAACAACGTAACAGTTGACAGGATATTAAGCCTTCAAACCTCTCATGTCGCCGTATATACGCGCAGCAGGGCGGCTCTTTTGTTCGGCCTCTTGAGCGACTTGGGCTCGCAAACGATCAAAGGAGGCTTTGATTTTGGAAGCCTCGTAAGAGACCTTCAAAAATCGTTGTTCAAATCTCAAAACCAACGAGTCAGCCGATTGTGTGGATTTTTCCATTTTTCTTACCTTAGTAATCAATGGATGTTCAACGCATCAGGCTTAGAGTTGGTGCACATAAATTTAAAATATTTTCATATAAATTCACAAATAACAATAAATTAATACTAAGTAATTATTTATTTACAAAAATGAACCAAAAAGGGATCTTAAATAGTTGAAAATTAAGCACCAAAATCGTTTATTTCTGCACCTGAACTGGAAAGTTATCCGGTCTTTTCATTTTTAATTGGGTGACTGGGCGCTTGTCATCTTTGCTGTGATCTACCTTTTGGGTAAATTGTTTGGCATTCGCATCCCTGACCATATCAAATGCCCAGGACTGACCCGAAGTGGTCCATAGTGCTGAAATGATGACGATAACTAATTTTGACTTCATGATTTATACCCTTTAAATGTAAAGACTAACACTTAATAAGCAAAATCAGAACCACCCTACTTTGACGATTTTTTGGCGGATTAACCCACGTTGGCCCGTTTTGAGCCGAGTTTGTGATGCTCAAACACTACTCAAACACTGTTATCAGCAGTAAACAAATACTTCAGTTAGCATTCAGCAGTGATTGCTTTTTGTCATAGCAATCCAATTTTAGGAAAAACACAATGTCTACTGCCCCCTCCAGGCCAATTCCAAGCCATAGCGCACAACCCTTGACTAAACCCTGGGTTGCACGGGTGATTGCGGGCATTCATTTGGTCGCGTCCTTGATGATGGGCGCTGGTTTTGCTGCAGCGCAAACCGTGAACAACGAGTGGGACCTTTTATTGCAAAGCCCCCTCAGGCTTGACAAGGATCTGGCTCAAGATCCAACCAGGAAGCCCCTTGAACTCCTCAGTTTCGCCAAGGTCAAGCCAGGGTGGCGAGTGATGGATGTGTATTCAGGGGGTGGGTACACCGCTCAATTAATGGCACTCGCTGTAACCCCCAGCGGTAAAGTTTTTGCACAAACAGATAAACCCTCAAAATCATTAGAGGAGAGACTCTCACTTCACCCGCAAAATAATATAGAGCTCCTCCAGCGTCCGATGGACGACTTGGCACCACCCAACTCGGAAAAGCTAGATCTCATCACCCTTATTTACTCGTATCACGATATTGCCTATATGCCCATCGATAGGTTGAAGATGGACAAATCGATTTACGACGCATTAAAGTACGGCGGACTCTTTGTAATTATTGATCACTCTGCTCAGGAGGGGTCAGGGCTTAGGGATATACGCACCCTCCACCGCATTGATAAGAAACTGGTGATACAAGACTTTTTAAGCGTTGGCTTTAAATTGGAGCAAGAGGGTGATTTCTTGCAAAATCAGCTCGATCCTAGAGACCAAACCTCAGGCAAAATGAATCCGCCGGCAGACGGATTTGTTTTAAGATTTAAAAAATAAAACCTATTTTGGTTTAAAAAGATTAGTGACCGCAGACTTCCAACGGTGATATATGGGGCGGGCTCGCTGCTGTTCACTCTCACCAGGCTCTGAGTGTCGGGGGGCACCCTGCGGAGCGGCTAAACCTTCAATACCCTGCACATTTTGAGCTTGAGTGTATTGATTCATAATTTGTGTGCTCATTTCGGCTATTTGATGTACCGATTCCTCCAAGCTCTTTGAGTCAATGGTTAAGTTCGTAAAAAGTGGCATTTGCTCGGGATTAACGTCAAGGGACTGCTGCAGCTGCACCTTTTGAGGAACCGTTTCATCGGCGCTCTCCTGCACAATCCTCCTACTCGGTGAGCCCGGCGCTGATTTAAGCTTAGGCTGGGCAACTGGGGCCGGTTTGATGACGTCGTTAGCAGACACAATTTTGGTTGCAGATCCAGGGGTCATGATTTTGGAGATGACAAACTCACACACCAAACCGTTATAAGGGGCCGGATGCTCGACATCAGGAACCTCTAGCACGCTATGGGGGTAAATTTTTTGGAACTCATCAACTTGCATTGCAGTACAAATCACCGAGTCCTGAGCATGAATCAAAGAAATGGGGCCCTTGAAGTTTTGAACGATATTTGCAAATCGCATCCCCATCAAATCGGATTTGTAGGGCAAGTCAAAATGCGCTGGATCTTGCACAGCTCTTACAGCCGCAGGTGAAACGCGCAAAGACCTGGCGATGTCATTGATATCTAATGACGCCGCTGTTTTAAATGCTCCTTTGCCCATCGTTCCAAATAGTTTGTAAATGGACCACCACGGCAAGCTCAAGCCTACATCGTTCAAAATAACGGACGATACAACGTTGTGAGAGCCCGCGGCTAAATACATAGCCAAGATACCCCCCATACTTGTGCCTAGCAGATGAATTTTGACAGGCTTAGTGAGATGGGTTTCTTTGATGTGATTGAGAAACAATTCCAAATCACTCAAATAAAGCTTCATGCTATAAATATCAGAGTGCTCAAGGGAGTCTGAGTCCCCTCTTCCGCATAGGTCAACACTGACCGCTCGACACGTCGCTGCCTCATCCACCTTCTCGAGCAAGGTTGAAAATGTATCCCTTGTCTCTAAGATGCCTGGAATGCAAATGAGTATTTGTTCACTGCGCTTATCCCCTACCTCACTATAGGCTAGGCTTCGTTTAACACCGGATTGACCAATGACAAAACGGTGAATCAGTTCAGGTTTAGATGCCACAATTTTTTCTCAAAAACGACCCAACCTGCAACGGCCCGGTTACCTCGCTATGAGGCAAACCTGAGGACCAATAAGATGTATGAACGCTATGAAGCCTGTGCAACGGGTAACAAAAATGGATGAACACTGGATGAAGCGTTTTTCACCCAGTGCATAACGTTACACTAATTTAGTGCCAACAAAGTGACATAGAACATAACTTTGCTAGTCTTTTGGGACGAACCGTGTGAATATGGAACAAAAATGGGCCGGAAGAACTTAAATGATCACTGAGTGATCATTTAGTCCTCCTAATTACGGAATCGGTTCTTAAACGGCCCAGCATTAGGCTTAGCCCTTCATTGCCTGTTCCATTTGCTCGTGATCGAGTTCATTCTCCCATTTAGCAACCACCATCGTAGCAACACCGTTACCGATGAAGTTGGTAATGGCGCGGGCTTCAGACATAAAGCGGTCTATCCCCAGTATCAGGGCCAAACCAGCCACAGGGATGGAGGGGACCACAGCTAAAGTCGCTGCGAGGGTGATGAAACCAGACCCCGTAACACCTGAGGCGCCCTTGGAGGTCAGCATGGCAACCAGCAAAATTGTGATTTCTTGAGTAGCTGTCAAATCAATATTGAGTGCCTGGGCTACAAATAAAGCTGCCATGGTCATGTAAATGTTGGTACCGTCTAAGTTAAAGGAGTATCCAGACGGAATAACTAGGCCAACAACCGACTTGGAGCAACCTAACTTTTCGAGTTTAATCATCAAGGGAACTAGTGCAGATTCAGACGAAGAAGTACCTAGCACTGTTAAGATTTCATCCTTGATATAGGCAATAAATTTCAGAATATTAAATCCTGTGACTGCAGCAATGAGTCCCAACACAACCAGTACAAAAACAATACAAGTCAGATAAAAACTTCCCATCAACGCAGCCAACGGCTTAAGGGCACCAATACCGAATTTACCGATCGTAAAGGCCATGGCTCCACCCGCACCAATGGGTGCAAGTTTCATAATCGAATTCATCATCTTGAAAATTATTTTCGAGAATTCCTCGATCAAGTTGTGGATAGCGTTGCCTGCTTGGCCCAGGCTCACCATGGCGTAACCGAACAAAATTGCGATCAACAATACCTGAAGCAAGTCGCCGGACCCCGTAAATGCATCGACAAACGTTTTCGGAATAATGTGCAACACAAAATCAACAGGTTTTTGGTCCTGTGCGGCTTTTGCGTAGGTTGCCACAGCTTTAGCATCCAAACTCTCTGGATCAACGTTAAAGCCGTCCCCTGGACGCAGGGTATGCATGACAACTACACCAATCAAAAGCGCAAAAGTAGAAACGACCTCAAAGTACAAAAGAGCTTTGCCCCCTACCCGACCAACCTTGCGCATATCGCCGGCACCAACGATACCCATCACAACTGTGCAAAAGATAATCGGACTGATCAACATTTTCACCAGAGCAATGAATCCGTCCCCCAAGGGCTTCAAACTTGCCCCGGTGGTGGGATCTAAGTAACCGAGTAGGCCACCGCCTAAGATAGCCAACAAAACCCAAAAATAAAGTTGAGAGCTCAAACGTTTCATAAAAAGTCCCGTCAAAAATTACAGTTAACAACTGCTACATGATTATTGAAGTCCCACTTGCTGCGGGTAGTCATGCCCAGATTTAAAAATTAAGACAATAAACGCATGATAGTACAAATGGGCTAGTAAATTCGTCTATGTTGATCAGAAAATGAAGAAGAACACCACCATTAAGCGAAAGATGACGTCATATTCACACTGTTGAAATACTGTCCTGCGCTTTGCAACGTCATTGATTAGGTTTAAGCAGCATTTAATTCAAGGGAAAACCCTGTAATAAATTAACCAATTCCTGAAAGACACCCTGGTCTTGAATAAAAAAATGCATGACTAGACAATTAACATCATTTTTAAAATATCATATCACCAGAATTTTTTGTCATAAGGTCTAAGCGATGAACAACACAACTCACAATCATCACGAGCATCATCACTCGTCTAACTTTCTTCAACAAGCGTTCACTAATCCAACCAGCAAAGCTTTTAAGCACTGGATAGCAATCATTAATTTCTGGATCTATGTATCCTGTATTTCTCTTGCGATGGAAACCCTAGAGCCGTTTGCAACCGCTTATAAATCTTTATTTTGGACGATAGAGCTCGTGGCAGTTGGCTTCTTTTCTGCTGACTATCTCGGAAATGTATATTTCGCTAAAAGCCGTATCAAATATATTTTTAGTTTTTGGGGCTTAGTGGATCTCATCTCCATTTTGCCGACTTTCTTGGTCATTTTGGATCTAGGCGCCCTCCAAGGGGCTAAGGTACTGCGTATTTTGCGTGTAGTCAGGGTACTGCGAGTATTGAAGATGGCAAAGGCGGCATTACAAGAGTTGTCCAACAAGGTCAAATCAAGCAATCCGCTAATCACCAATTTAAGAATCTACTTCATTGCGCTCTTCTCTGTCGTTATGATCTCAAGTAGTTTGATGTTCTTTGTCGAGGGTGATATGTATTCACCAGAGAATATGGCTATTGGTCAAGCAGCACTTGACGCTGAGTTGAAGATTCACCCTCTGCCTGCTGGATCCCCGCCAGAGGCCGCAGTGTTTGCACCCCTTGATCCCATAGGCGGAAACAACATCCCCGCTGACAAGCACTTCTTCACCTCTATTCCAGCCACAATGTGGTGGTGTATGGTGACACTTACAACAACGGGATACGGGGATATGTTCCCGGTTACCTTTGGGGGTAGGCTGATCGCATCAGTCACCATGTTACTTGGCTTGGTACTCTTTGGTATCTTAATGAACATTGTTGGTAAAACCTTGATGGTTTTCTTGTTCGGCGAGAGCATGCAAGAATCGCAAGACTCTAAAGCCTCTAAGGAACACGCCATTTCAATGCTTTTATCACTTAAGCTAATTAAGCCAGAAAAAGGCGCACACCTTCTCACCTTGAGTGAAGATCAACTCAAAGATCACTTAGATAGACTCTAATTTAGGAGTTTATTTAATACGTTTTAAAAAGCGTATTTCTAAAATCAGTCAATCAAAGGGCTAATCTTTAAATAGGTTAGCTCTTTTTACTTGAAACTAATAACGATTGACCCACTGTGCACTCTTCACCCATAACTCTGTCGCCAGATTTTGATCAAGGGCGAAGTTGCTGGGCTTTTTAGCCTTGCAATCAGAGTAGTACTCGCCACTTTCATAAGCGGTTCGAGAAGAAGTAGCACAGTGCAGACTTGTTTTTGCACCTGTTTTATTGGAGATCATAAAAAGCTTCATCAACGAACGAATAGGCTCAGGCACCTCTCTCCATAAACTCGAGGCTACGACTCCGGGGTGAACAGCGTAGGAGCTAATGCCAGTTCCCTTGTATCTTTTAGCGAGTTCTCTTGTGAACAAAATATTGGCAAGCTTTGATGCGCAGTATTCCTTCACCCCGAGTCTTGAGGCGGTAGGCTCGGTGACGCGATCGAAATCAATCCCTTTGGCATAAAAATGAGCACGGCTAGCCACATTAACGATTCTTGAAGGCGCGCCCGACAAAAGGCTCGGTAACAACTCCTGGGTGAGAAGGAAATGTCCTAAATGATTAACCCCCATCGTCATCTCAAAACCTTGACGTGTCACGCCCTTTAGTCCTGCAATGCCTGCATTGTTAATGAGCAAGTGAAGGGGAAGGTTTTTTGACTTGAAGGCGTTGGCGCAGTCTTTTACAGAGTCCAAATCGCTTAAATCCAGACCCAAGTACTCAATCTTGCCAATCATAGGAAATGTGCTGAATTCATCTATAACAGACTGCGCTTTGTCTTTATCACGACAAGCAATGAACACGTGGGCGCCGTTCCTAGCCAGTTCTAAAGCTGTACTTCTTCCAATCCCAGCATTACCACCGGTGATCAAGGCTATACGGTTGTTTAAGGAGTTTATGTTCATTATTTATTTCTTGAAATCAGATTTAGGCATCTTAACCTGTATTACCTATTACCTGTTCAAACCCTGGATGAATATCAGTACAACCCAAATCTTGCAATGAAAGGAGATATCGGGACAGCGAGGGCTCTGAGGGCTCTGAGGGCTTAGGGAGACTCAGATAGGATGATCTTGGCGCACAAGTTGGATATTTCAAGTTCAAATCCGGAGGAAGTACTGAACTTACTCCAGCCACCAATCTCCATAAAATCGCCAACAGTGAATTGATCGGTCTTGATCAGTTTCTTAAAGTTCTCAGTGTAATGCGCATCATTTTTAAAGCGCTCCACGCACACTGCGGTTAATGCATTGATAACCGCCCTATCTGATTCCTTTTCAGACTGTGCATTACCCTTGGCCGTGGTCTTCCAATCATAGAATCCAAATCCGACGATTAAGGTTATACAAGCCCCTAGTAATAGGCCCAACAAAAAAGACTCAAGCGCTTTTGACATCTTGTTATTTTAACGCGTTCCAACTTAAAATTAGCTACTCGTAATTTGCAAGCTTTGATGATCCCAATCCTCAATACCTTAGGGCTTTAGCGTAATCAAGGTAGCGATATGTTTTTGTTCCGACTACGAGCTCCTTCATTACAACGTTGATGGTGTAAATTCCTCTGTTATGTTTCAAGTTGGGCGTATTCCCAGTAGGATCTACTGGAGATTTAAACTTGAGGTCGTTGGCAATCGTAGCAGGCACTAGGATGGTTTGTTTGACTCGAATGGGCTCATTGGCCGCGGGCTTGATAAGTCCCTCATTGAGTATCCTACCTTCTGCACCAGGCAGGGATTGCCCCAACAAGTAAGCTACTGTTGGTGCAACGTCAACATTACCGCTGGGGTTTCCAACAGATTTACCCGCAATGAATGCGGGACCAAAACCGATCAAAGTGTTGTGAACGTCCATTGGACTGAAACTGCCGTGCATGCCTCTTTGTCCTGCAAAGCTTTCATACTCTGTGCCCAATATGCCTTTGACGCGTTGATTAGAATCCCAATCAAAACTTGCCACTACATCGGGCTGGCCGTGGTCCTTCCTATCTACGTTCTCTAAGTTAATAAAGTCTAGTGAAAATGTCCCCGCTTGATCTCCGTACCTGCTGTCTACAAAAATGGCTCCAAATTCCTCCCTGCTCTGTAAAAACCGAACCAACTCCATAACGGTATTTGCGTCGTGATCGGGAACGTAAAAATAATCAGACCCTCCGTTGGGTGCAACGATGACAGCGTGTTCAGGCAACTCCTGCGGTACTTTAAAAGAAGCAACTGGCGTCGTAAGCGTTGCACTAATCGACATGTATTTGGTGTTCGGTGTTCCGCAAAGCTCACCCGTGGTGTCAACCTTGGCTGTATAAACCGTAGAGAGATCCCCCTTGATTCCCGCCATGCTAGACGTTAAACAACCCAGTCCGTCGTATGCTTTGAATCCTGCATAGGTAAGTAAATCGGCTGATCGAACGTCCCCGGAGAAGGAGTATCCGTTCACAAAGTCTGGCTTTCCCAACTTTGCATCAGAGACACCACCCTGTACCTGCGATGCAGGCTCGATAGCGCGCAGGGGAAATAAACTCGTTGCGCCAGAGACATTGCTTTGCCCATGATCGGAGACAACAATGATGTTGGTGTAAGGCGCCAGGTGCTGTTGATTCAAGGCCTCCCGCAACTCCCCCAACCTTGCGTCCTGTGAACGAAGAGCCTTACGGTAGTTGGCGGAACCTAGACCGTAGCCGTGTTGACTGTTATCTGGGGTGCGAAACCAAATGAGCGATAGATCTGGATTTTTTTTGGGCAAAATGTAATGGGTGAACACATGCATCATGTACTGGTTGGCGCTATCCTCTGGGACACCCTGCGTTTCATCGGTTGCATCCCTTGAGAACACAGTTTCTCCGTACTCTGTCAGCGGGAACGTGATGTAAGCCTCGCGTTGGGTTGGATTCCCATTTTTAGGATGAAGGACCAACTCACCGGACTTGAAAGCTTTTACAGCATTCATAGGTAAAGGGATTTGAGCATTTTGAAGCTCTTTTGCAAACGCGAGGGGCAAAACCGCGTTTTCATCTAAAAAATAGCCTCCACCGTTCATGTCCTGTAAAAATGCGGGACCCGATTTACCAATGCTTACCGTTACCAATCCAGCCCGCTGCGCGACCTGAAAGAGAGACTTAACCATGATCAAATCATCATAGTGACTATTTAGAGTCTGCAAAATTGCATAGTCCTCGGTAAACACAGGTTCACGAAAACTTTGAAGCTGGCCAGTTGCATTGTTACCAGTTGGGACAGGCGGGGGGGTCCAAAAGGTGTTGCCGTAAAACCCAGACTTTCGTGAGAAGGAGCCAGCCGCCAAGGACGCAGCGTTCATCATCGTAAAGGTCGGATAGGTCGAGTGGTTATCAACAAAGTTAACTCCGGCCCTGCGCAGCGCAAAGAGGTTGGGCGTGTCTTCCTGGGTTATGGAGTCTGGCCTTAATCCGTCCCACACCATAATAATGACTTTGGGACGTGGCTGCGGTTGATCAATCGCACCGGGCGCTGCGTGCACGTTGGGCACTGTTTTTGGAGCGCTCAGTGATACCTGGCTATGTGCACAGGGTGCCGTGAAGGCAAACAGCAAAGGCAAACAAGCTCCCGCACAAATTTCGTGAAAGACTTTAATTCCCTTTGATTTAATACTATTAGGCATAATGGGCAAGAGAGTTAAACTAGGACTGAGTCCTAAGGAAAAAGAGAGATCAAACTGGATAAATTTTTTTATGCTCCAGTCTCAATATCTTAACGGCAATTTGAAACCATGATTTTATTTAGACACTCGGGCGCGCAGAAAAGTCCTACTTCTTTTTAACTACCCTTTAAATATCCTGTTTGGACATCAATTGACTCTTAATCCGAAAATGCAAGTTGCTAGAGATTTAAGAGCCTGCCGATTAGCCCTATTGATGTTGATGCTGTCTGTGCTTTACCAACCATTGGCGATGGGCGCGGATTGGTTTCACATTTACAAGAGTTTACAAAATGAGTCGGACTACTTTGTCGATCAAGACTCTGTTAGCGAGGACGGACGGTTTGCGAAAGCGTGGATCTTGGAGAATCGAAATGGGCCAGCATTGGCTGTGCCTACTGAACCAAATGGCTCTAATGGCTCTAATGGCTCTAATGGCTCTAATGGCTCTAATGGCTCTAGTACTCCCTCCCCTTCTACTCGCTCTGTCTCGCCTCAGATCTCACCCCCTGCAAAGCCGAATCAGGCGGGTCCCACAACACAGTCCCCCCTTGGATACAGTTCGAATGTTTCTATGTATGTGGTTGATTGCGAGAGGCAAAACACTGCAATCGTGCGAGGACTCTACTTCTCTAAACAAATGGGCAAAGGCGTTATTCTCTCCTCGTTTATTCGAGAACTCGACTCACAAAGCCTAAGAGCCATAGAGCCTGAGACGCTGGGAGCTTCAGTGCTTGCATTTTTGTGTGAGCGCCCAGACGCGAGGAGAAGATTGCAGACTTGAAGGGATGGGTAACTCCGCGGTCCGGATCAACAATCGCAATCTAAAAAACTTGAACGGGCGCTGTATGACTCAACGCACGTATCAAGCTAATCCTTAACTCTCCCTCTCCTCCTCAACGCTTAGATGGGGGCAGGTCGGTGCAAGAGCCGTGTGCGACTTCAGCAGCCATACCAATACTCTCACCCAGTGTTGGATGTGGATGAATGGTTTTACCAATATCAACAGCGTCCGCGCCCATCTCTATGGCGAGTGCCACCTCACCGATCATGTCGCCGGCGTGGGTTCCAACGATACCCCCGCCCAGTATTGCGCCGTGTCCATGCGCTTGCTCACGGTCATCGAATAAGAGCTTCGTGAAACCTTCATCTCGACCGTTTGCAATTGCACGCCCGGAGGCTGTCCAGGGGAATAGACCTTTTTTAACCTTGATTCCCTGCGCTTTGGCTTGATCTTCGGTGAGACCAACCCAAGCGACCTCTGGATCGGTGTACGCAACGCTTGGGATGACGCGCGCATTAAATGCACTCTTTGCCAACAAAGTGTCGCCCAAAAGCTCACCCGCAATCACCTCAGCAGCAACGTGCGCTTCGTGCACGGCCTTGTGCGCAAGCATGGGTTGCCCTACAACGTCCCCAATCGCAAAGATATGACCAACATTGGTGCGCATTTGAATATCTACCGGTACAAAGCCGCGATCAGTAACTTGAACGCCAGCGTTGGAGGCTCCAATTTTGGCCCCATTGGGGCTGCGGCCCACTGCCTGGAGCACCAGGTCATAAACCTGCGGTTTTGGAGCGCCCTCGCCCTCAAAGGTAACCTCTATACCCTCGGCCACAGCTTTGGCAGATACGGTCTTAGTTTTTAACATGATGTTGTCAAAACGTGGGGCATTCATCTTTTGCCAGACTTTGACTAAATCTCTGTCCGCCCCTTGCATAAGACCGTCCATCATCTCAACGACTTCAAGTCTCGCGCCCAATGACGAGTAAACCGTGCCCATCTCTAAGCCAATAATGCCTCCGCCTAAAATCAACATGCGCTTGGGAACCTTTTCCAAGGCCAAAGCGCCCGTGGAATCGACCACTCGAGGGTCAACGGGCATAAATGGCAGTCGAACAGACTGGGAGCCAGCGGCAATAATACAAGCCTTAAATCCGATGACTTTTTTAACGCCCGTCTTCTCTTGACCTGATCCAGTTGTCTCCTCTACGCTCATGTGATGAGCGGACAAGAAAGTACCTAAACCACGAACGGTCTGGACTTTGCGCATTTTTGCCATTGCCCCTAAACCGCCGGTCAGTTTATCGACTACCTTTTGTTTATGCGTTCTGAGCGCATCTAAGTCAACCTGTGGCTTACCAAACGAAATACCAGCGTGTGAGAGGTGCGTAGCCTCATCCATCACAGCGGCCACATGCAGGAGTGCTTTGGAGGGAATGCAGCCAACGTTTAAGCACACACCCCCGAGCGTTGAGTAGCGCTCAACCACAATCACTTTCAGACCTAAATCAGCTGCCCTAAAAGCGGCTGAGTACCCGCCTGGTCCACCGCCGAGTACCACCAAATCACACTCAAGATCCACGGCTCCAGCGTAAGAGGCGGCTGAGGCACTTGGTGCATTTGCAAGAACACTAGAAACTGCAGATGAAGGCTTGCCAGCCGCGGGGGGATTGACTGCAGCTGCTTTTGGGGCCTCAACAGTGGCACCGCTCGCAGCTTCGAGCATGAGCACAAGAGTGCCTTCGCTGACTTTATCTCCAACCTTAACTTTCAACTCTTTGATCACACCCGCATGCGAGCTGGGTATCTCCATTGACGCCTTGTCGGACTCAACGGTCAACAAGCTTTGATCAACTTTAACGCTGTCGCCGACTTTAACCATCAACTCAATAACTGAGACTTCCTTGAAGTCACCGATATCAGGAACTTTTACTTCTAAGAGAGCCATAAATATTGTCTCCTTTTATAACAAAACACGACGGAAATCAGACAATATTTGACCCAAGTGAGCGTTAAAACGAGCAGCTGCTGCGCCGTCAATCACCCTGTGATCCCAGCTAAGTGACATCGGTAACATAAGGCGAGGTGCAAACTCCTTGCCGTTCCAAACAGGTTGCATCGTGCTCTTGCAAACGCCCAGTATCGAGACTTCAGGTGCATTAATGATGGGGTTGAAATAACGCCCTCCAATACCTCCGAGGCTTGATATAGTAAAGGTTGCCCCCGTCATCTCAGCGGGTGAGAGTTTTCCGTCCCTGGCCTTTTTAGCAAGTTCACCCATCTCTTGACTGATTTGCAAAACGCCTTTTGTATCTGCATTTTTGATCACAGGGACCATGAGTCCATTGGGAGTGTCGGCTGCAAATCCAATGTTGTAATAGGACTTGTAGACCAAATCCTCACCGTCCAAGGAGCTGTTAAATTCTGGGAATTTCTTTAAGGCGGAGACACAGGCTTTTATCAAGAAAGCGAGCATGGTGACTTTAACGCCAGACTTTTCGTTTTCCTTATTCGTGGATACTCTAAAAGCCTCTAACTCAGTGATATCGGCGTCATCATGATTGGTTACGTGAGGAATCATGACCCAGTTGCGGTGCAAGTTAGCACCACTGATTTTCTTGATCCGGCTCATAGGCTTACGCTCTACAGGACCGAACTTCGCAAAATCAACCACTGGCCAAGGCAGTAAGCCAAGTGCTGCTCCAGAACCCGACGCGCCAACACCTTTGGACTGCTGTGCTTTGGTGGAAACAGTTCCTTGCATCACAGAGCGACTAAAAGCCTGAACATCCTCGTGTGTAATTCTTGCCTTGATACCCGTTCCCCTGACCTCTTCAAGCGGAACACCCAGCTCGCGAGCAAACTTACGAACCGAGGGAGAGGCATGCGGCACTGAGGCCGCAGAGCTGATAGCTGCACCGGGTTCATGGAGCGGCATCTGAGCTGGAGCCGGCGCACTCGAAACGCTGACAGCACTTGAGACGCTTAGAGCGGCACCTGATGGCAAGGCATCCGTTGCTTGGGGAGGAACTGTAACTGCAGAATTGGACGCGGCGGCAATGCCTTGGATCAGAGCAATAAAGTCACCGATGTTGACCTTGTCTCCTACTTTGACTTTTAGCTCTTTCAATACACCAGCTGCAGAAGAAGGTATCTCCATAGAGGCTTTGTCAGATTCTATTGTGATCAAGGACTGCTCAACCTGGACCGTATCGCCGGGTTTGACCAAAAGCTCAATCACAGATACATCCTTGAAGTCACCAATATCTGGGACCATGACTTCAATCAGGGAAGATCCAGAAGCACTTGGAGCTGGCGCTGAGGCTGGTGTCGAGGGTGCTTTTGTGGCACTTGCAGCAGGTGCAGCAATAGAGTCAGTAGCCTCTAGCATCAACACCACGCTACCCTCGTGAACCTTATCGCCCAATTTAACTTTTATTTCCTTAACCACCCCACTAGCAGAGCAAGGAATCTCCATAGAAGCCTTATCGGACTCAACAGTGATTAAAGACTGTTCTTGACTGACAGTATCCCCTACCTTAACCATCACCTCGATCACTGAGACATCCGCGAAGTCGCCGATATCAGGCACTTTTATTTCAACTAAAGCCATGAGAGTCTCCGTCTTATTATGCGTTTAAGGGATTGATCTTGTCGGTTTTAATCCCGTACTTTTTGATTGCTTCACTAACGACGCCAACCTCGATGGTGCCACTCTCAGCGAGCGCTTTAAGCGCTGCGACCACGACAAAATGACGGTTAACCTCAAAGTGCTCACGCAACTTAGACCTAAAGTCACTGCGACCAAATCCGTCTGTACCCAAGACTTTATAAACTTGGTCTTTAGGTATGAAGGATCTGATCTGATCGGCGTAGGATTTCATGTAATCCGTGGATGCAATAACTGGCCCAGCATGTGGGGTCAGTTGAGATTCAACAAAAGAGACTTTTTGCTTCTCAGTAGGGTTCAGCAGATTCCAACGCTCTGCGGCTTGTCCGTCGCGGGCAAGTTCGTTGAAACTTGGGCAACTCCAGACGTTCGCAACGACACCGAAATCCTTCAACAACAACTCCTTGGCCGCAATAGATTCGCGCAGTATGGTTCCTGAGCCCAATAAATTAACCTTTGGCGCTTTCTTAGGACCTTCACCTTGCTCGAGCAGGTACATGCCTTTGATGATCTCCTCCTCAGTCCCCGCCTTGAGGCCAGGCATGGGATAGTTCTCATTGAGAAGTGTGATGTAGAAAAAGACGTTCTCTTGTTTTTCCACCATACGCTTTAAACCGTGATGAAGGATAACTCCAACCTCATGCGCAAAAGTGGGGTCATAGCTTACGCAATTAGGGATCGTTCCAGCCAAAATATGACTGTGTCCGTCCTCATGCTGAAGTCCCTCACCGTTCAAAGTAGTACGACCGGATGTACCGCCAAGCAAGAAACCTCTGGCTTGCATATCCCCAGCAGCCCATGCCAAGTCACCAATACGCTGGAACCCAAACATGGAGTAATAAACGTAGAACGGAACCATGATCCGGTTATTGGTCGAGTAAGAGGTCGCGGCAGCAATCCAACTACTCATTCCACCAGCCTCATTGATTCCCTCTTGAAGAATCTGACCCGCTACGTCCTCTCTGTAGTACATCACCTGATCTTTGTCTACGGGTGTGTACTGCTGACCAGCTGGGTTGTAAATACCGATTTGCCGAAAGAGGCCTTCCATACCAAAGGTACGAGCCTCATCCACCAAGATAGGTACGACGCGTGGACCTAGTTCCTTGTCCCGCAGGAGCTGGGTTAAGAAACGAACATAGGCCTGAGTGGTTGATATCTCGCGGCCCTCAGCGGTCGCCTCAATGACCGATTTGAAAGTATCAATGGGGGGAACTTTGAAAGCCTCATCCGCTTGTTTGCGTCTGTGGGGTAAGTAACCCCCCAATGCTTTACGCCTTTCATGCAAATATTGCATCTCAGGCGTATCGTCTGCGGGCTTATAAAAAGGAATGCTTGACAATTCACTGTCAGGAATTGGAATATTAAACCGGTCTCTAAAGGCTTTAATGTCTTCGTCCAATAATTTCTTGGTTTGGTGAACGGTATTCTTACCTTCACCGACCTTGCCCATACCAAAACCTTTAACGGTTTTAATAAGTAGAACAGACGGTTGTCCTTCATGCTTTACGGCTTTGGCATAAGCCGCGTAAACCTTTTGTGGATCATGGCCACCTCTTCGTAAATTCCAAATCTCTTGATCTGACATCTTAGAGACCATCTCAAGTGTCTCTGGGTCACGACCAAAGAAGTGCTTGCGAACAAAGGCACCGTCATTGGCTTTAAACGCTTGGTAATCCCCGTCGAGCGTCTCCATCATGATCTTGTGCAGTGATCCGTTTTTGTCTTTGGCCAAGAGTTGATCCCAATCACTGCCCCAAATGAGTTTAATGACGTTCCAACCGGCACCTCTGAATTCGCCTTCTAATTCTTGTATGATTTTTCCGTTACCGCGAACTGGACCATCAAGACGCTGAAGGTTGCAGTTGATCACGAAGATCAGGTTGTCTAGCTTCTCACGAGCCGCTAAACCAATTGCCCCGAGTGACTCAACCTCATCCATCTCCCCGTCACCACAAAAGACCCAGACTTTTCTGTTCTCTGTGTTCGCTATACCCCTAGCGTGCAAGTACTTCAGGAAACGAGCTTGGTAAATGGCCATCAAAGGCCCAAGCCCCATGGATACGGTTGGGAACTGCCAGAACTCAGGCATCAACTTGGGATGGGGATAACTTGACAAACCTTTCCCGTCAACCTCTTGTCTGAAGTTAAGGAGTTGTTCCTCGGTGAGTCGCCCTTCTAAATAAGCTCTTGCATAAACACCCGGTGAGACGTGTCCTTGTATGTAGATCAAATCCCCACCGTGGTTCTCACTCTCTGCGTGCCAGAAATGATTAAATCCTGCCCCAAACATATGTGCAAGTGAAGCGAATGAGCCAATATGCCCACCTAAGTCTCCACCGTCCACGGGGTGATGACGATTGGCTTTGACAACCATCGCCATTGCATTCCAGCGCATGTATGCTCGCAAACGCTCCTCTATCTCAATATTTCCAGGGCAGCGCTCTTCTTCGCCAGGAGCGATGGTGTTGAGGTAGGCGGTGTTGCCAGAAAAAGGCATATCGATACTATTTTCACGAGCATGAGCTAGCAACTGCTCAAGTAAAAAATGGGCTCGCTCTGTACCCTGGGCTTGAATGACCGCGGATAGCGCGTCCTTCCACTCCTTGGTCTCCAAGCTGTCTAAATCTTGATCAGTTAAACCGTTCAGTGTATGAAATTGCTCTGACATTTTGTCTCCCCTCGTTTTTATTATTACTATTTAATCATTTTTTTAACTTAACAGAAAATATTTTCTCATATATTTATGATTATTTCAAATAGTGCGAATCGTTTTTATATTATGAAATTATTTTGACGGCATTTATCCAAAATGACCAAGTTGAAAGAATTTCAAGCTCTATGAGGGACGCATACATAAACTGCAGAATTAAATTAAACTCACAGAGTAATGTCAGAATCCACTCAACACCCCTCTATTTTCAAGAAATTATCCGCACATTGGCTTTTGTGGTGGCGAAGTCAAAGCCCTTTGCATCAAGACAGACTGGCACTCTTTGCCCCGCTCACAGCAGTTGTTTTATTTTTAGCCGCTATATTTGCTGCATTCACTTACCTTCGGTACGAAGAAATTGAGCGTGAACAAGAAATCGTAAGAAGCGATGTTGAATACACCCAACAACGCGTGCGCCTTAGGGTGTTGGAGCGTCAAGAACAATCCATGCAAATTGCCGGTGAGTTGTACAAAGGCAATATTGGCCCAGAAGAGCTACGCAGCTTATCCAACGGCATTATTAAGAACTTTCCCGAGGTCACGACTATTGCTTGGATTTCAACAGATTTGAAATTGCAGATGAGCACTGTATCTCCAAATATTGATGGATACATGCAGCCTAAAGTAGGTGACACCCTTAAAAATCCAATATCCCTATACACGTTCAACTTAGCTAAAGACTTGCATCAATCTGTCTACTCACAGCCGATCAACGCAAAAGAGAAAAACAATCCTCAAAATAGTACTGGCAACTCCAGCAACCCCGGAAATATTGGCACCAACGGCAATAGCAGTAATAGCGCCAACAACAATGATTTAATTCAGCTGTTTATTCCGCTCTACAAAAAGGGCCAGTTCACCGGCGCCTTGATGACCGAGTTTGACGTTGAAGGGTTGCTCCGCTATAGCGTCCCTACCGAGGTGAACTCACGCAATGCCATCACAATCGTGCAGGCTGATGGAAAATTCATTGCCGGTCGTGAGCCCTCCATCCAAAGATCAATTCTCCCCCCCATGCCCTGGTCTTCGCCGCCTTATGAAACCACCGTTCCTTTGTCTCCCTTTGGAAACAGTTTGTACATCAAGGCAGTGAATTACAAAACGTCTCAAGGCATGATCGGTAACGGCCTCATTCGTCTGGTAGCTGCGCTGAGTATTTTGACCGCTTGGATGTTAATAGGGACCTGGAGGCATACTCAAAAAAGGGTGAAAGCCCAAGAGGCATTGATGTCGGAGACTAACTTTCGCCGAGCCATGGAAAACTCCATGTTGACAGGCATGCGGGCTATGGACATGAAGGGTAAGATTACCTACGTTAACGCTGCATTTTGTCAAATGACGGGTTGGAGTGAACAAGAGTTGGTTGGCGGCTCTCCACCCTTCCCTTATTGGCCCAAAGAATACGCCTCATCCTTGGCCATAATGCTTCGCAACGAGCTCCTTGGATTAACTCCCGGGGGGGGCTATCAAGTCAAGGTTCAACACCGCTCTGGGCGTATATTTGATGCCCGGCTTTATGTCTCACCCTTGGTCGATGCCTACGGCGTCCAAACAGGTTGGATGACCTCAATGACTGACATCACCGAACCCAACAGAATTCGCGATCAACTCTCGGCCGCGCATCTTCGGTTCACAACGGTTTTGGAGGCGCTTGATGCGTCCGTCTCCGTCACACCCTTGGGTAGCGCTGAACTTTTATTCACCAATAAGCTCTATAGACTCTGGTTTAACAACGAGAGCGAGGGACATCTGTCGATGGTACAGCGTGCTGGTATGCCTAAGAATCAATCAGACAAAGGCAGTGATGAAGTCGATAACTTAGCAGGATTTCCCTCAGAGGGGCTGGCAGATGCGAGCTCTGAGCACGCCGAGATCTTTGTAGCCTCGTTAGGCAAATGGCTAGAGGTCAGAGCCCGGTATTTGAACTGGGTCGATGGACGATTGGCACAAATGGTGATCGCAACCGATATTACAGCCAGACATCAAGCACGCGAGCAAGCCCAGTTACAAGAAGAACGTGCGCAAGCATCCAGCAGATTGATCACGATGGGCGAGATGGCCTCCAGCGTTGCCCACGAACTCAACCAACCTTTGACCGCGATCACGAATTATTGCAAAGGCATGATGAGCCGCATCAACGATCACCGCATCGTGGAGTCTGAGCTCTTAATTGCGCTTGAGAAAACGGCCAACCAGGCCCAAAGAGCCGGGCAGATCATTCAAAGGATTAAAAATTTCGTCAAACGCAGTGAACCCAACCAAGTGATATCGGATGTGATCACCACCACGATGGAGGCGATTGAGTTGGCTGAGATTGAGCTGAAGAGGCGACGGGTTCGATTCACACATTATTTCGGCCCCAGGCTCCCACTCATCAAAGTGGACAGAATCTTAATCCAACAAGTTTTGATCAATTTACTCAAAAATGCAGCCGAATCTATCGACCATGCAGAGCGAGAGAACGCGCACCGAAATGTTGAGCTAAACGTTAATTTAGTTGAAGTTGAGGGCCAACAGGTGGTCGAATTTGCCGTCAAAGACACGGGGGGGGGCCTAGCACCCCAAGTCTTAGAGCATTTGTTCGAAGCATTCTTCTCCACGAAATCAGAAGGGCTTGGAATAGGACTCAATTTATGCCGCAGCATTGTCGAATCACACCAAGGACGCATGAAGGCGGAGAACCTTTACAATGGCCCGGACATTGTGGGATGCTGTTTCTCATTTTGGTTGCCCGCTATGGAGACTAGAATAGTCTCTGACGAAAATCTTTCTATTGAATCACGGAGTTACTCATGAGTTTAATACCCAAAAAAGGGACTGTATATGTAGTGGATGATGATGAGGCAGTGCGCGATTCGCTTCAGTGGCTCTTAGAGGGTAAGGACTACCGTGTTCGCTGTTTTGACTCTGGCGAGACTTTTCTGGGTCGTTACGATCCTAAAGAGGTAGCCTGTGTATTGGTTGACATTCGTATGGCGGGTATGACGGGCCTTGAGTTACAGGACCGTTTGATTGAGCGAAATTCTCCTCTGCCGATTGTGTTCATTACAGGCCATGGTGATGTACCCATGGCAGTAGACACCATGAAAAAAGGTGCCCTTGATTTCATCCAAAAGCCCTTTGATGAAGAAAAACTCGTAAGCGTTGTGGAGCGCATGCTCGCTGCTGCAAAGGATTCTTTTGCTGAAAGCCTCCAGGCAGCTTCCAGACATGCATTAATCTCCAAACTCACCACCCGCGAATCACAAGTTCTAGAGCGTATCGTAGCGGGTCGTTTGAACAAACAAATTGCAGATGACTTAGGCATTAGTATAAAAACCGTTGAAGCCCACAGGGCTAACATCATGGAAAAACTAAATGCAAATACAGTTGCTGACTTACTGAAGATAGCCCTGGGTCAAACGTCCCCCAAACCTGCTTAAAGCGACCCTAGGGATTCCCAAGGGGCTTTACGGGGGCCGTTCTCTAGAGCGTTTGGTTTTTCTCTCCTCCACTGTTGGCTTCAACTGATTTTTGCTATAAGCAATATTGAGTTGGAGCTTAATTTTTTGTAATTACGAATTAAAAACTTTATTTGAATCATTTATGAGCGCAAATCTAATCAGTGGCACTGAGCTATCCAAATCCATTCGAGCCAGCGTGACCGAGCGGGTCAAGGAGTTAAGCGCCAAAGGAATCACCCCAGGCTTAGCAGTCATTGTGGTCGGTGATAACCCAGCCAGTCAGGTCTACGTGCGCAACAAAGTAAAAGCGTGCGAAGAGGTAGGATTTTTCTCGAGCCTAGACGCCTACCCCGCGAGCATCAGCGAGAAAGATCTATTAGGACATATCCAGGCACTGAACAAAAACCCAAAGATTCATGGCATCTTAGTTCAACTCCCCTTACCCGATCACATCGACTCAAGTCGTGTCATTGAGGCCATTGATCCAAGCAAAGATGTCGATGGATTTCATATCTCAAGCGCCGGCGCACTTGTTAAAGGACTTCCCGGCTTTTGGCCGTGTACACCCTTTGGGTGTATGAAAATGCTTGAAAGCATCAACTACGACTTAAAAGGTAAATACGCCGTCGTGATAGGTCGCTCTCATATTGTTGGCAAGCCAATGGCATTGATGCTTTTAGATAAAAACGCTACGGTGACCATCTGTCACAGTGCTACCGTGAATTTAAAAGCCATCACCTTGACGGCTGATGTGATTGTGGTTGCTGTTGGCAAACGAAATGTGTTAACCGCTGACATGGTCAAACCAGGTGTAGTGGTCATTGATGTCGGTATGAACCGAGATGAGAACGGCAAACTTTGCGGAGATGTTGACTTTGAAGGACTCAAAGCAGTCGCATCCCACATCACTCCCGTACCCGGTGGTGTAGGGCCGATGACCATCACCATGCTTTTACAAAATACTCTTGATGCAGCCCAAAACACGCACCCCGCGTGAGGTTCTAAATCATAACTCAATCTATTCACCCCACATAAGCGCTATGAACTCAACTGCATTGCTTAACTTTGACGATCTCCCCCTCTTTGACCAAATCACTCCAAGCCAAGTTGCCCCAAGCCTGGACCGCCTCATCGCCGACGCTCAAAGAGCTTTAGAGGAAGTAACTGCAGATGCCTACCCAGCAGACTGGACACGCATTGCCCAGGTCCTGGATGTGAGTACCGAGAGACTTGGACGCGCGTGGGGGGCTATTAACCACCTCAACAGCGTTGCAGACAATCCCGAATTAAGAGCAGCCTACAACGATGCATTGCCCAAGGTCACGGAGTTTTGGACAAACTTAGGCAGCTGCGAGGCCTTATACAAGAAGTACAAAGCCATTGACCCTCAGTCCTTGAAAGCTGTTCAAGCGGAGGCTCTGCGCAAAGCGCTTAAGGGCTTCAAGCTCTCAGGCGCAGAACTCAAGGGGGCTGAGAAAGAAAGGTTTACTCAAATTCAGTCACGCCTGTCTGAGTTGTCTCAAAAATTTAGTGAAAATGTTTTAGACGCCACAGACAGTTGGTCGTATACGGCGAGCGAAGAAGAAATGCTGGGCGTCCCGCAGGACCTTAAAACCAGCGCCTCCATCGCGGCGCAGCAAAAGGGTTTAACGGGCTACTTACTCAGCCTAAAAATGCCTTGCTACTTCCCCGTCATGCAATACGCTGTTTCTAGCTCTCTAAGAGAGCGGATCTACAGGGCCTTCGTCACCCGGGCCTCTGACCAAAGCGATGAGAATGCTCGCGCATTTGACAACACTCAAATTATTATTGAAACCCTCAAGTTACGGGCTGAGGAGGCGCGCTTGCTTGGATTTAACAATTACGCTGAGTTATCCCTTGCAACCAAAATGGCTGAATCCCCATCTCAGGTGATTGAGTTTTTATATACGCTTGCTAACAGAGCAAGACCTTACGCGCTCAAAGATGTGCAAGAGTTAAGGACATTTGCCAAAGAAGTTTTGCATATTGAAAATCCAAGCCCTTGGGACTGGACCTTCATTTCTGAAAAGCTAAAGGAAGCGCGCTATTCATTTAGCGAGCAAGAGCTTAAAGCTTATTTTCCTGCGCCGAAAGTGCTGAGCGGGCTGTTCAAAATTGTTGAAAAGCTTTTTGAGGTCAGTATCCAATCAGACGTCGCGCCAACTTGGCATCAAGGGGTTGAGTTTTACAAAATCGAGCGTGCAGGCAAATTAGTCGGTCAGTTCTACTTAGACCCAAGCGCCCGCGCGGGCAAGCGCGGCGGAGCTTGGATGGATGACGTGAGAGCTCGGTGGTTAAGACCCGACAACCACCACCTTCAAACACCCGTTGCACACTTGGTTTGCAACTTTGCAGAAGGCGTGAACGGCGCCCCACCACTTCTAACGCACGATGATGTGATCACCTTGTTCCACGAGTTCGGCCATGGACTGCATCACCTCTTGACCCAGATTGATGAGCGCGATGTCTCTGGTATCTCCGGTGTGGAGTGGGATGCGGTGGAGTTGCCCAGTCAATTCATGGAGAATTTTTGTTGGGAGTGGTCCGTTTTGCAAGACCTAACCCAGCACGTTCAAACCGGAGAACCACTCCCGCGCGCACTCTTTGACAAAATGATTGCAGCTAAGAATTTCCAAAGCGGGATGCAAACCCTGCGTCAAGTTGAGTTCTCCCTCTTTGACATGAAACTGCATTCCAACCTTGATACGGGTAGTAGCATTAATAACGAGCCAAGCTCATTCATGAAAGTCTTGAACGATCTCAGAGCGGAGATTGCTGTGCTGCCCAGTCCTGAATGGAGTAGAACTGCGCACAGCTTTAGTCATATCTTTGCGGGTGGTTACGCTGCGGGCTATTACAGCTACAAGTGGGCTGAGGTGTTAAGCGCTGACGCTTACGCTGCCTTTGAGGAAACCGCTCTCAGCAACGGCGAGGCCAACGTAGAGACAGGCAGAAAGTACAGAATCAACATCCTCGAAGTCGGTAGTTCACGACCCGCTATCGAGTCCTTTAAAGCTTTTAGAGGCCGCGAACCTGATCTAGATGCTTTGATGCGCCACCAAGGAATGTTAGACACTCAGGAACATTAATCCCCGGCCCTCGAACCAAGGACCTCATTAAACTTCAGTGTTTTAACACCTTGCGTAGTCGCGAGCAAACAAAGCGTTGCTTGTTGATAAGCAAATACGCCCACAGTCACCACGCCCGCCCATTGGCTGACTAAACTCTCGAAGGCCATGGGCTCTTTAATCTGTAGTCCACTGACATCCAAAATATGCTGTCCGTTATCCGTGACCAGTGGTGCCCCTCCTTTGAGTCTGAGTTTGGCGCTGCCTCCCAACTCCTCGAAGCGGTGCATCAACTGCGTTGCTGCCATCGGTATGATCTCAACCGGCAAGGGGAAACGACCCAGCGTATTCACAAGCTTTGACTCGTCTGCAATACAAATGAAGGACTTTGCCAAAGAGGCAACAATTTTTTCCCGCGTCAGTGCAGCCCCGCCCCCTTTGATCATGTAACCGCCGTGATCAATCTCATCTGCACCGTCAATGTAGATAGACAGCCCATCAACCAAGGAAGCATCCAAAACCGAAATACCGAGCTCACGCAGCAAAGCTGTCGTCGCCTCTGAACTGGAGACGGCCCCCTTTAAGCCCTTAAGCAAGGCCTCATTGGCGCCAAGAGCTTTGATGAAATGGTTGACTGTTGATCCAGTGCCCACACCAATGATGTCCCCGGCTTTGACATACTTCAATGCCTCCAGACCCACGAGGGCTTTGAGCTCTTCTTGGGAGAGCACGGAAGCAACTGTAACAGCGGAAGCATTATTACCAACTCCAGTGCTGGCTTGAGTGTTGGTGGAGGGGTTTTGGGTTGACATGATGGGACGAGGTCTTTCTAAGATCTGAGAGAATTAGGGGATATATATCAAACACCTGCATTATCCAATGTTATCAACTTCCGTTCAAAACTTTTTCTATCTCCGCCTGATTCGCCCTATCCTCTTCGCTCTAGATGCTGAGCGCGCGCATGATTTGACAATGGCCTTTCTAAGACACACGCAAAACACATTGCTCAGCGTACTTTACGCTCAGACAACAACGTATGACCCCGTGGAGATTTTGGGCTTGAAATTCCCAAACAAAGTTGGCCTGGCCGCAGGCTTGGACAAAAATGCAGCCTGTATAGACGCGTTTAACGCGATGGGGTTTGGTTTCGTGGAGGTGGGCACCGTAACGCCGCTTGCACAAAGTGGCAATCCCATGCCTCGTATGTTTCGCATCCCCGAGCAAGCGGCCCTCATCAACAGACTGGGTTTCAATAATTTGGGCACTCAAACTTTTATTGATAATGTCAAAGTTGCAAGGTACAAGCACTCAAGACAAGCTTCTAAAAACGCAGCGAACGTGCCCCACTCTCATGCAGCTCAGATGGTACTGGGATTAAATATTGGTAAAAATGCACTCACTCCTATCGAAAATGCTGCAGCTGATTACTTGATTTGTTTAAGAGATGTTTATCCTTTCGCTGACTATGTAACCGTCAACATCTCCAGTCCCAACACAAAAAATCTGCGCTCCCTCCAAAATGATGAGACCCTTGAGCAACTACTCATAACCCTGGAGCATGAGCGAGTGCGGCTTCAAAATGAGCACAACAAACATGTCCCACTCTTTCTTAAAATAGCCCCCGATTTGGATGATGTTCAAATGCAGGTGATCGCAAGTGCTCTGATCAAAATAAGAGACATGCACGTGCGGGATGAGGTGAGCCCTCGGCGCCAATCATGGGGTTTGATTGCAACGAACACCACTCTCGCGCGCGACGCCGTGCAGGGCCATGCGCACGCAGCACAGACGGGGGGATTGTCGGGTGCTCCGGTGTTTCAATCGAGCAACCGAGTCATCAAATCGATGCGAGAGCGCCTGGGGCCAGATTTTGCGATCATCGGGGTTGGGGGTATTTGCTGCGCAGCAGATGCCAGGGAGAAAATGGATGCTGGTGCTAATTTGGTTCAAATTTATACAGGACTGATCTACAAAGGACCAGGTTTGGTGGCTGAAGTTGCACAAGCCCTGAAAGGGAGGGCTGCCGCTGGGACTTAAGCGCCCACCCGAACTTTAAAAAAGTCTTTGTATGACTTGTTCTGCGATAGCCAAAGAACTCGTGATGCCTGGAGACTCAATGCCTAGCAAATGAATCAACCCCGGTATTTTGTGATCCTGGATATCTAAGATCTTGAAATCCTCAGTCTTCTCGCCTTGAGCGTTAATTTTGGGTCGAATCCCAGCGTACCCGGGGATCAATGCAGCGTCGGGTAATGCGGGCCAATAGGTGCGAACCGCATCATAAAAGAGCTCACCTCTGTTGGGGTTCACTATTAAATCTGTGGGATCTTTCACCCACTCCACATCAGGTCCAAATTTAACCTGCCCCCCTAGATCAAGCGTTAAATGAACACCTAAACCCGCAGCCTCTGGGACGGGGTAGATGAGGCGTTTAAAGGGTGATTTACCTTGAAGCAAAAAATAATTGCCTTTGCAGTAATACGCATCAGGAATGGATGATTCCTGCGCTCCCTCAAACATCTTCGCCAACAGCGGTGCTTTGAGACCTGAACAATTGATGACCCGTTTGGCATCAATGTTGTCCCCGCTTTGGGTGCGTAGTGAAATATTGTCGGTTGTGCAAATTGCAGAGACCACTTCAGTTTGAAAAACAACGACGCCCCCAGCGTTTTCAAAATCTCCCTGCAAACTGAGCATATAACTGTGTGTATCCAAGATACCAGTACTGGGTGAGAGAAGTGCGGATGTGCAGGACAGCTGAGGCTCTAATGCCTGGGCTTGTGCCTTTGTTAAAAACTCTAAATCCATCACACCGTTCTTTTGTGCCCGCTCCTTAATTCCTGAAAGCATGTGGTCTTGGTCGGCGTTCACAGCAACAATCAACTTACCCAGACGCTGATGGGGAACATGGCGATCTTGCAAATAAGCGTAGAGGAGTTCCCTCCCCCTCACGCACAGCTGTGCCTTTAAGGATCCATGGGGATAGTAAATACCTGCGTGGATGACCTCGCTGTTGCGTGAACTGGTCTGAGTACCAATACTATCGGCCTGCTCCAAAACGTAGACACTGGGGGAGTCGCTTTGCTTAGCCAGCTCCATAGCAACCGCTCTCGCAACTGCGAGTCCAACAACACCAGCTCCAATCACAACAGCATCAACTTGTTCCACACGCATTCCGGTCTAATTAAAAGTGGAATTTTAAATCAGTTGATTCTCCTGCATGAACTGCACTCCACCCAACCCCAAAGAAAATGCCCGCTCTAAGGCGGGCATAGGCTCAATGGACCGTAAGAGTTGAAGCTCTAGCGGACTTTGGGTGTCTCTTGATTAAGAGGAACGCTTTTTAGTTGTCTTAGCAGCGGGTGCAGTAGAAGCTGTTTGAGCTGCATTCAGAGCTGTGTTTGCCATAGTTTTGAAATTGGTTTCAGCCAAATCAGAGGCTTGTTTTACAGCTTTTTGAACTTGCTCGAGTGCTTGGTTGCCACTGGCAATAGCTGTTTTGAAAGCATTCACAGCTGGCTCAGAGCCAGCGGGTGCGTTCTTAGCCATATTGTCAAACAAGCTGTGGAAAGTTTCCTGAGCTTCAGCAATTTTGCTCTCAACCATGTGGCTGAAGTCAGCTCCAGTTCCAGAGGCAATGTCATACAAGTGACGGTTATAGCTCACAATTTTTTCAGCAAAGGGCTGGAAAATGCTAGCTTGGAGCGCTAAGAGTTCTTGACTATCTTTAGCGCTTAAGGCTGCGTGTGTGTGTGACTGAGTGTCTTCCATAGCGGCCTTGGTTGCAGCAAGATTGAGTTCAATCAATTGCTCTACACCGGCAACTGCTTTGTTGGTCAAGCCAACGAGAGTTTCAATATTTGCTTTGTTAGCGGCTACGATTTGTTCTGGGGTCATTGTCATTTGAAAAGCTCCGTTAAGTTAATAAGTTCAAAAGTTAAAAGTATCCTAACCTTTGCTGAATCTGGAGTCTTTGATCCAATTCCTCAGCATGGTTGCAAGTATAGGGATAACCCCAGGAAATTGGAGTCAAACTGGGCTACACACCAGACGTTTAGAGACTAGAGACTAATTCCTAACCCGAATTAAAGCTGGTATCTAACGGAGCACAATAAGCTGAACAATCCTCACAATGACATATTATTAATACTATTTAATTCAAAATTACTAATTAAATGGATTTTTGACAACCGTTGTGGGCACCACTTGAATGCGCTCTGGGGGGTGGAGCTTTTGAAGAGTTTGAACAACACTGTCCAGGAGTGCTTTGAGTGCTATGGCCTTCTCCAGCCCAGCCTTATCCTTTGTGATGTCCAAATCTCCAGTCAGGCTCACTCGGTCCAAGCGGTTTTCAATTTGAAACGAGCCCATCGCGATGACTTGAGACTCGTTCTCAAAGGGAGCAATGCAACTTGTGGATGAAGTTTTGGGGATAGGAGTCACTGGGTCTGCCTTCGTTAATTAATCATTCGTGCAATTTCTTTCAGCAAATGCTCCACTTCTCTAAAGTCTGAGCCGCTTTGAGAATGTGAGTCAGGATACTCTCGACTTCTGGGAGCTCGCTCGGAGTCTGAGCCTTGGTCAAGGCCAGAACTCGAACGCGAATCTGCCCCCCCATTGTGCGGAGTAGGTTTGGGGAGCTGAATTTTTTCTTGTTGCTGTATGGCGTTCAAGGCTGGCACAAAATCAATCGCTGCGATCTTGCTCAATTCCTCCAAACTAACAACGGAGTATTCATCTGTCTCTTTGTTGAGAACCAAATAAGCTGACGCTGCGCGGCGTGCAGGATCGTAAACAATCTTGTACAAATGAGTAGGCACCATCACACGTCCGTGCAACTGCTCAACCGAGGACCCGATGAACAGGGGCCCAGTGATGATGTACAAATCCCCGGCCGATTTAGCCCAAGTGCGCGTCGCGCTCTCGATTCCCTCCCAAAGGTGACGATTGTTGTTCGGGTTTTGGGGCACCATGTTGGCCAAGGAGAAGCTTTCTTGTTGAGCTTGCTCGGAGGGCTGATCGGCGGATGGGCTCATGTGCCCTCGATCAAAGCCCGAATGAGCATAATCGCTCAAAAAGGATCGCTCCCCGCTAGGTAGGCGCTCCTCTTCATGAAACGCGTTGACTCTCTTTAGTCCCTTTGCGCGGTACAGTGAATCGCGACTCAGGTGTTCAGCGGACCAAAGGGGTGTTCTTGAGACGGGAGAATAGCCCACAGCAAAACTTGAAAAGCAAAGCAGACGGATGTTTTGGGCAAGCTTGGGGTTCAAAATTTGGGGTTCACGGCCTTGTGCAAAAAACTGTGGACAAGCAGACTGTGTCTGCTCTTGCACCGAGCGCGCTGAAAAATCAGGATTTGGTGTATGGCTTGAACTCGCTGTGTTCTCTGAACCGACTGAGCGTCCCGAATCCCAACCCAACTCGATTGCAGGGCATACTTTGAACACGCCAAGTAAGCTTAGAATAACCAAGAGGCAACGAAGACGTCCCAGAATATTTCTTGGCAGCGTCGCCAGCAAAAAAATTTTAATCAAACAATGCACCTCGAAGACCATCGATTGACGTGGATTAGAAAAGTCCAGCAATTCACACTAGACAACTCCCGCATGTTACATTCTTCCGCGATTTTATAGCTGCACTCCCTGAAACAGCAAATCTCCTTGAAATATGCTGCCAAGTCAGTGTCGCTGAGTGCTGCTTATCCCAAGCACTTCATATATTCCAGATAACAGTTAAGCAATGACCAAAAATCTATTCTCCGCCCATGACTCCCCAGACGCTCACCAAGAGCTTAGTGAGCTTGAAGCTTTGGCTAAGCAATTAGACGCTCATCCAGACTTCAAAGTCCTCAGACGCCTCATCCCTCATAAAGTCTTTCAATCCTCCCCCCCTGAGAGGACCCTCAGCAAGGGCATCATCTTGGACACCGAGACGACGGGGATGGATATCGAAAAAGACAAAGTGATCGAACTTGGGATGATCCTCTTTGAGTTTGACCCGCAAACCGGCGTAATCTATAAGGTTCTCAAAACATTTGACCAGTATGAGGATCCAGGGTTTCCTATCCCAGCTGAGTCTACTGCTGTGCACCACATCACAGACGATATGGTCAAGGGATGCTCAATTGATGACCATGAGGTGGGTGATTTTTTGAGAAACGTCAGTGTCGTCATCGCTCACAACGCCGTTTTTGACCGAGCATTTGTAGAGATGCGCTGGCCCATATTTGAAGATTACATGTGGGCGTGCAGCCTCAAAGATATTGACTGGAGGGGTGAGGGATTTGGCTCAGCAAAATTAGAGTATCTGGTTTATACACAGGGTCTCTTTTACGATGCCCACCGGGCAGATGCCGATTGCTGCGCTTTGCTAGAACTCCTCAGTTGCACTTTGCCAACCAGCCAACAACCAGCCTTGCTGCAATTGCTGGAGTCTTTGAACCAACCCCAGATCAGGCTTTTTGCGCTTGGTTCCCCTTTTGAGACCAAGGAAGTCCTCAAACAGCGCAATTACCGCTGGTCTGCAGATATAAGGTCTTGGCATAGAACACTTACCAGCGAGAAGGAGTTGGAGGCGGAGCTTTCATGGCTCAAGCGAAACGTCTATGAAAATCGCAAGGCTGTCGTAGAAGTCGAGCGCATGGGCGGTAAAGTAAGGTATTCCCAAAGAACGGGTGAGAAAAAGCAAGTACCCCTTTAAATATTTTTTTAAAATGTGTGAGAATCAATGTAAATCAGCGGAGGTATAAAAATGAGTTCATTTAATAAAAAAACGAGTTTACTGATTGCAGTCATCCTGAGTCTTTGCGCCTCTTGGGCAAGTGCAAAAACAAGTGGCTTGTATCCGGTCGTGAAATACAGAGAGATCCCTGCACCGTTGCAAGAGTTATTCAGCAAGACTGAGCCTGACCTGGGCGATGTCGGGAGCTGCGCAACTGCCTTTGACAGCTTGAGCGATGATGACAAGATGGTGTTTACCTGCTCTTTGTACATCAAGATATTAGCTGAAGGCGAGCGTAGAGCGATCCAGCGGTGTGAGGAGATGAAAAAGCCGAAGGGCATTAAAGCTGCTTGCCACATCATCAGCAAGTAAGGCCCCCACTCTCCTCCTACTTTCAACTATATGTAAGGGGGCAGAGATGGCGCACCGCAACCGCTACGAGTGCACCACCTAAAACTTACAGCGTGCAGCGTGCCCCAATCTATTGCCCTGTTCCCTATCTCTCCCAGACCAGACCAGAGCAAACCCACCCTGTGAAATACCCGCGACTAAACGCCTTTCGGCGCTGTAGTCGGGGCATCTGATTTCGCAATCAAATATTCCTGCTTCGTCTGCTGCTGCATGGACATGGCTTGCGCCTCACCATGGCTTA
>CAIKNE010000134.1 GCA_903828695.1 uncultured Burkholderiales bacterium
CCCAGTCAGATTCAGGTCTGACTGGGTCTCTTTTTGGGCACTCGCTAATCCCATGCGTGCCAATAGTGAACTGGAGTTTTCAATCAAGGGGAATAACTGTCCAAATGTGATCAGGATCATTTCTGCACGCAAGGCCTCCATACATGAATCTAAGCAATACCGATACGAGGTGCACCATGAGAAAAGAATACGATTTCACCAAGGCGCGTAAGAATCCTTATGCTACGCAGCTGAAGAAGCAGATCACCATTCGTTTGGATGAGGATTCAATCGGCTACTTCAAGGGTATCTCGGAGCAAGTTGGGATCCCATATCAAAGCCTGATTAACCTTTACTTGCGAGATTGTGCAGCGCATCACTGCAAGTTAGATCTGCGTTGGAGGTGAGTCGTCAACAAGCTTGCTTGAAATTCAATTTGAGCTTTTGACGTGAGTGCGTATTCCAGCCCACTTGGACGCCTAATACCCTGCGTTTTTCGGGGGAGTTGTCCAATGAACTTTTTTATGACCTAATTTTAGTTCGATCTTTCCGAAGTAGGGCTAACAATGCAGGAGTAACCAAAACGAGTCCGATTTTGGAAGTCGCCAGTCCCTTGTCAATTGCGCGCATCATCGGCAATCCCAAGCCAAGATCCTTTTCGGTCAACCATACCTTTACTCCAGCAGCCGCAAGCAAATCGTGTAATTCCTTGGCGGCTACCCGTCTGTCATCCCATGCATGGTAAAGAAAGCAATCACGAATATCCGGCTTCGAAGCAGTTTCCTTTTTCAACGGCATCCCGAATCCGTCAAGGCTATGTAAAAGCTCGCACGCCCCAGGCCAATCAAATTCGCGACCTACTTGCTGAGTTTGGGATTGAGATTCCCCTAGGAATTGGGTACATTCACAGCTAATGCGGCTAACTATTAAATTAACGTGGATTCAAGTATGAAGTGCAACACGGTTTAGAGATTCATGAAACACCTGGTTGGGTGTCTTAAATCCTAATCTCTATCTAGGTTAGTTCTTTTGAAGCAAGCGAGCACGGTGCTTTACCTAAAGTTTTTAATAGCTAAAGTGTCATTATCTCTGTAATTCGAAGTTGAATGAAAAATGACTAACATTAGGCAGGAATTAAAATAAAAGGTCTCAACCTATTTTGTTCACACGAGTTCCATTTGTTGCTTTGTGATCTCCGATATAAACGGTTCTCTGACTCTTGAACTGAACGCCGTAGTGGCTAAGTCCATATTGAAACAATATTGACTTCATGTGCCCCCGAGTCTGTGTAAGTTTCCATCCTACATAAAAACGAGTTACAAGGTAGCCGGATACAAATATTACAAATCCAACTAGCATATGCCTATTAGCAATGATGACCCCTCCAATGCTTGTCGCGCCAAAAAGCCACAGATCGTTAACTGGAGCCCCAGCAAAAACCTTTTCAGCGTTACCAAAACGAGGTATGTGATATGAGCTCAATTATTCCTCCCCTTAGGCTCGAGACTTATTTCGGGTCCTACTTGGCTTATTAACCCGGCGTTAGTGCTTGGTGTTCTAACCAAATCCGTACATGTGAGATGGCTCTTCCATTCCTTACTCTCTGAGAAATTAAGTAGCGGGACACAGACCTTGTCATTCTTAACCATGACCTTGGGCCATTTGATGGATTGGTACTTGAGATTGGCTTTCGTTTGCTTATCTATTTTTGCTAGGCGTTCTAGTTCTTCTTGTTGTGCATTTGATTGAATTTGCTTATAGTGCCAAAGATCGCTCTCTTCCTGGGCTGAGAGGAGTACATAGTCCGTTCGTATTGGGCGTGAGACAATAAGTGCCTTTGACGGTATACGGCCGTCAAATTCAACTTTACCGTAAACATAGACACCTTCATTACTAGGTGTAAGTATCGAAGAGCCGGAACTAATGTTTCCCGTAATTTTGAAGTTTGCGGCTACGTTAGAAGTTTGAGTATCTCCATGACAAAAATCAGCGGCAAGTAAGCTGCAGTAAATGAGGGACCTTAAGATGAAATGTTGGTACATCGATAGCTCCTTGAGTAATAAATATTTTATTTAGCAAAGGATGAAAACAAATTGGTGGCTTCAACTCGAATTTGTAGAACTTGGGAGTCTTGAGCCCAATATTTCAAGGCATTACTCCATTCCATATTTCCAGAGATGATTGAGAACTCATTGTTCAGCGTGGAGCTGCCTTTTGCAATCAGAAATGTAGGTGCTGAAACAACCTTGTATTTAGAGAAGATTAAGGGATCTATCGCAAAACTGGCTTTCCCCCCGCAACAGCTTTGATTAACCTGATAGACGTATTTTTGCAGAGCCGATTGTCCTTCTTTGCCAAACCCATTGAACAAGAGGGTGGTTCGTGTGCTTAAACTATCTTTTGCTAATGTCTCAAGCTCGCTTCTTGGCATGAGTGTTGAGACAAAGATGTAGCTTTGCCATTTAGCAAGGATTGATTCAGACAAAGACTGCGCATTAACTAGTCTAATAGTAAAGACCAGATAAGCAAATGCAATTAAAAGTGATTTTTTGTGCATGATTAATTAATCGAATAAGGTTGGCAGCAATCTTTGCGCTGAAAAATAAAGTAACCATAGTCTTTGTCCGTAGGTCTTGCGGCTCCTGATTCTTGTAGCATAAGCGGGCGACCAATGGGGGTACACATTCCATCAGGAAATGGAAACACTCGGTTAGTTTTGTATTGACGCTTGTCCATGATCAGTTCTGGAACACCGAACGCATTACATGCTTTTAGCGCGTTCACCCCCGCAGTTGTTTGCTGCGCGCCTGCTGCGTGAAGTTTTGCGAGAATCCGTGCAACCAAAAGGTGTGAAACTTGCTCAGGTGTATTCGCAACATTCACATTCCCTGTAAGTGGATACATCTCGCCCCAGGCCCCCGCAACCCAGAAAAGATACTGGTTTGGAAAACCAATTGTCGATTGAATGGAGTCAGGTGCTTCAGCAGCTATAGACGCGACATCTGAGAACGCAAATGCGTAGGGCGTCAAAATAAGCGCCAATGTATCGTCGTTCCAGGTTGGATCGGCCCAAGACATGTAGGGAATGTCAAAAGACCTGTTATCTAAGCAAGGTGATGCAGATATGACACCCAGTGCGGTCATTACCGGATTGATGTATTCGTTGAGTTGCATGAATGCAGATTTGCCGCTTCCGTTACCTAAAGATGTTGAGCCGTTTTCTAGAGCGTTAAAGGGAAGGGGGATCTGAATTCCTCCTAGAAGGGGCATACAACCGGCAGTATTAGTTACATCTACCATATAACGTGGCTCCCAAAATGATACTGGGGTACCAACGCTTAGGTTATCAGCGCAGGAACAAATAGGATTTGTTCCTGTACCTGTGTTGTAGTCGTCCCCTTGAATGCCAAGATTAATAAGTCCTCCTCCAAGGGTTATCGGAAAGAGACAGTCATAACAAATATCACTCAACGGATTAGGAAAAGCGCCTGTGCAAGTTTGTGTCTGAGCGCTTGAAAGTTGAAAAAGGCTGAAGAGAGCAATCAAGAGTATTTGTTTCAAATGCGCACTCCAGTTTCAACTAAGAGTTTTGTGCCCTGTTGAGAAATAGTGGTTGGTACGGTTTTAATATCCACTGCGTAGTTCAAATGAAGTGTCTTAATAATGACACCCTCCTGATCAAAATAAAAAGGAATGGCTTTGCCTCCTCTCCAAGGTGTATTCTTATACCTAACTCTGAGTTCATATGGTGAACCATTCGTGAGTAGAATCTTGAGTGACTCTGTTTGCGACCTATGAATTGCATAGTTAATCTGTTTGGGGTCATTGCCGTCAATAAAGATCAAGCCACTTTGTAACTTCACCTTCTCTAATGGACGGATAACCGTTCCACGTTTGACAGCTATAGTCCCGTTTGCATCTTTAAAGTCTTTTGGGACAGTAAACGCCAAATCGCGCAACTCGGTTTTATACGTGTTGTTGGTTGCAAGCCCAAGGTTACCGAAGTCATGTAGTTTGTGCTTTAGAACCGTAATCTGATTTTTCTGGTACCGAGCTACTTCTCCTGATCTGATCTTTTTAGAAATGACTGCTTTGAGTTGTTCCCGTGCATCTTGATCAAGCGCGTATGTTGGAGCCTTTTGGCCAAGATTCTCGGAGTAGGTGTTGGTAAGGCAAAGCATTACCACGAGTGCGAGCAGCATTTTCATTTATAAACAACCAAAGCAGTATTTAAGTCCTGATTAGCCACTGAACCAAGTCTTGCGTTCATCGCAGATCTTACTTTGGCAGCATAGATCTTTCTGTTTTGCTCACCCCCAACAGCACTTGCGTTGTAAGCTCCAACAGCCCGCCACGTATTGCCGTATTTATAAATCGAGTTAGCCAAAATCCAAGCCCCGACTTTGATATTGACACACGGATCATGTAATTCTTTTTCAGTAATTGAATATTTTGAAAGTTCTTGTAAATGTGATGAGTTGATTTGCATAACTCCGATATCTCTTGTCCCGTTGGCATTGGTATTCACAATATTTACTTTTTGATGGCTCTCCACCCAAGCAATGGATCTGAGTAAGCCTTCATCTACACGGTACATATGAGAGGCTTGGCTGTAACAAAAGTTCTCTGAAGCTTGGACGTAACTCACTAGAAGCAGCGTTGCAATTAAGATGACAGCCTTTCTCACGCTCGCACAAAGTGTCGACGCACTAACTTTCCTAAATATGCCAGACCCAGCAATGTCTCAAGAGAGATCGCTAAACTAAAACTGTACAACGCCAAAGCGGCAAACAAGGGTGAGAAAACACCAATATCAAAGGAAGTGAAGCCAATGAACATGGCCAGCAGTGTCAAGGATAGGCAGACAAGGTGTAAAACAAAGAATCTGCCAAATTTGATGCGAGGGGTGATTTGATTATTTTGACTCATTTGGATGCTCCAACCTTTACTAATTGAAGCGAATCTAATTTAGCTTGAATCCGCAGTGCAGGCACCACCCCTGGAATGAAAGAACCGTCTGCGAAGATGATAGTAGGTGTTCCTTGTATCTGAAACTGTTGACCTATAGCTAAGTTTCGATCAATTGGATTGGTGCAGGTTGCTGGTTTGGGCTTAACGCCGTTCAGTAAGTAGTCTCGCCATGCATTCTTGGGATCAGGTGCGCACCAAATTGCTTCAGCTACCATCCTGGCATTGGGATGCAATGAGATGAGTGGGAACAGGAAAATATAGACTTTGGTGTCGCTAAGCTTTTTAAGCTCAAACTCTAGTTGTTTGCAATAAGGACAGTCTGGATCTGTGAACACGTATACGACCTTCGAGCCCAGCCCGAATTCAATAGCGTCCTTGAGATCCAGCTTCGTGATATCCAACAAGGGCTTATTAGCGTTTGCAAGAGAAGCGGTTAGAGATTTACCGTCTTTCAACTGGACTACTTCTCCTTTGATCAAAATGGATAGGTCATCCGATAGGAAAATTATCTCTGTTCCTTTAACGACACTGTGAAAACCAGGGAAAGCTGGCGCAATCTTAGAGCCCACAGAGGAGGGGAATTGGGTTAGAAGTTGGTCTTCAAAAGTAGATGAAGCTTTATCTGATGATAAAAGGGATCTATGTGTTTGTGTATCCGTTACCTCAGCTGATCTTGCCAAAACCATACATGAGAGTGTAAGAAAAATTGCTGTTATGTATCTATTTTTTTTCATAAAGTGACCTTAGAGATAAGAAAGTAGTTATGGATGACGACGATTAAATAAAGAGCGTCTAGAGTCAGCGCCATGTAAATAAAATCTTTATTTATTTCGAGTGCGCTCCTGCTCAAAATTTGCTTGTAAAAGCTATAGCACCAGACGCTGAAAGCAATCAATTTAAAGAGGAGCAACCTCCATATAAATTCGAGGGTACTAGTGGCTCCACTGAGTAATGGATTGGCCTCAGTTAAGAGTTCTCTGCTCTCTTTTATAACCCTTGAATCTACGGTATGTGCAGTTTCAATCCATAGTCCACAGGATAAGAGGTAGGAGCTGTGCAGATCTAGGGCTTGGAGGGCTGCGAACAAACCAAAGGCAGCTATCGCCAGGGATTTGAGATTTGGTTGCTTGAGCATTTTCATATTTATTTATAAGTTAGTAGCATAAACTATTAAGTATGCTTAAAACAAACAAAATAAAAATATAAATAAATAAATTTATGAAGAAAACAACTAATATTCAATATTTAGAATATATTTATGTACTTAGCATAATATATTAACTATATGAGGGTATTTAGTGAGTCCATTTCAGAAAATCATCAACCACGGATCCTGCAGCTACTTAGTTGTCTTTGTCTTCTGTGCATTCAGTGCTTTAGTCGGATTGAATATTCAGAAGGTTTTAAACTCAACTGGAGTAGCAGGAATAGATCCCCTTAAGTTGAAATTTGTGATTGCAGATCGTCAGGCGGTGATCTTCGATCACGCCCTCAATTACCCAGTTATGAGTGAAGTCGATAGAGATCGCAAGCTCATTCAACCCATTTTGGGTGTCTTGAGCAAGTACTCCAACCAGGGATACTTAGTAGTCGATTCGCTTAAGGATGAATCAGGAGCTTATTTTGTGTCTGCATTTCCGATTGATTCAAAGGACATCACGAGCGAACTTAAAGCTGCAGTGGACAGTGCAAACCGAGGAACTGGCGATACAAGCCAAGTTATAACGACTCATTGACCGCAATACTTCAGAAGTCAAAAAAATCCCAAAAATTACCCGTTGTACTATTTTGTCTTTCGGCACTCATCGTATTTACAGTTAAATGCTCCCCACTAATGCACACCTATTCGCTTGGTGTTGATCCAAGCTTTGAGCGGTGTTTGCCAGAGATACATCTCACCCTTTTGAAACGTATTTCACCGACTGCAGTACATCGCGGAGATTTAGTTTTTTTCCAGCCCGATACACACTTTACCTGGGTAAAGAGGGACTATATCCTCAAAAAAGTGGCTGGTATCGAAGGTGACCATCTTTTAATTAAAAATGACAAGATATTGATCAATGGTCAAGAAATCGCGCACGGCTTTCCTTTGGCTGCTTACTACAAACGAGCCGTATTCACAAGAGATGAAATCATCCCAAAGGGTGAAATATTTTTGTACGGAACTCATCCCTTTAGCGATGACTCTCGCTACTGGGGATTTGAGCCTATTGCCAATCTAGAGGGTACGGCCTATGTGGTTTTTTGATTACAAAAGGATTGTGCACACTGCAATAACACTCTTCAGCTTTGCTGGACTCAATCTTTGTTTTGTATGCACCTCCTATGCCCAAGGGTTCTCAGCAGGAAGTGATTACTCAGGCGAGGAGTTTCAAAATTATATTCCTTACACAACCAAGCAAACTTCAAAGATGGTACGCACCCCAGATAATCCAGCCCCCACTAAAGCAAAAACGAAGGCAGAACTCAGGCCTTTGAAGGAATGGAAACCCCAAGAACTTGGAAATTTATGGGAGAGCAGACGCGCTGTAGCCATCATGAACCCAACAAACGAGAATGTGCGCGCCTATATGTACACACAAGACATCATTCTCGATCTTGCAACCCGCTACGCTGAGAAGCAAATGGAGGTTGTCAGAAATGATCCAATCCTTAACCAAAGCAACCGCATCTCAATCAGCAATTCAGGTGAGATCGATGCGAAACGTTTACAAGATAAGGCCATAAACGTAGCAATAGATGAGATGGCAAAAAAGGGGGGGCTCCTCGTCTTTGTAGACAGCACATGTATTTTTTGCGCTCATCAACTTCCTATTCTAGAAGGACTTAAAAACTCTCTCAATCCCTGGCAACCTATGGAATACCTGGTCATCTCCATTGATGGTAAAGGCCCCAATGGATGGAAGAATTTCGTTGTAGATAACGGATTATTTAAGAAGCTGAAACTCTCGATTACTCCGTCAATTGTTTATGTGCCTAATCCCACACCCTACAGCGGGGGGCTAGACACCAATCAATACATTGTTGTAGCCCAAGGTGAAATTGAACATATTGACGCTTTAACAAGACGAATCGCAGAAATCGGAATCAAGTCTCACATCGTCAGTAAAGAAGTGATGAAAGACTTTGATATCTGGAATCGAGGTGTTGCAACCTCTCAGGACTTGGGAGAGTTAAAGATCGATCCACAAAGGCCAAACAGTATTTCCTCATTGGTTAGAAATATCAAGAAAAATTCATTCTAGGCAAGGTACATGTTTAAAAATATCCGCTACTCAAAACTCATCAGTGCACTCTTAAGCACATTCGTTGGTACAACCATATGGGTAGGAGGGACTTCATCTCTACTATTTCCAGAATCAGCTCAAGCAGGGTTATTTGCCGACCTCAACAGTGTCGTAATGAGCAACGCGACTACTCCTAAAACTCTTAAAACAGGGGATCGATCCGCTCTATTTGGAGGTGCAGTGGATATGAGAGTTCCAGTTACAAGCATTAATGTGGTTACATTTAATCCGCCAAGTTTTGATGCCGGTTGTGGCGGGATTTCTCTCTCCGGCGGAGCTTTCTCGTTTATATCACTGGACCAGATCGTGAAAACCTTTAAAAACATTGCCACCAACTCTGAAGGCCTAGCATTTAAAGCAGCGATTGATGCTATAAGTCCGAACTTGGGTAAGTTAATGCAAGAGTTTCAAACCCTATTGCAAAAGATGAATAACGCATTTAAGAATACCTGTTCAGTTGCGAATTCATTCGTAACTGGTTCTGGACATATCATGACGAATGCAGTCAGTGGAGATGGTGCGATAGGAGCTCTAAATACCCAGTACTCGGATATGTCTGCAGATCTTGATAGTTACACAGCAAATCCAGTTGCGTATATGGATAAAGTGTCTCCCAACATGCCCTCTGCTGGAAACATCAATCTTAAACAAATTGCGGCGTCTGGTGCTACTACGAATCTGGCCGGGTCTGGACTGAGTAATGCCGATGGATCTAGCGATGACCCGACCGACCCCAATGCACTAAACACAAAAGTGCTGCTCAGTTTTCTTGGTTTTACCATGAGCGCTGTCAACTGTTCGCTGACAGACTTAAACGGAAACGTACAAACTACAAGCAAAGTGGGTTTAGGAGGTACATTCACCTGCACAGCTGCCTCTAGCCTGAAACTCAATGACCTTATAGAAGGAGGAGGGAGCGGCTCGCCTCAGCCAAATGCGCCTTTAACTCTGTGGCAATGCAAGAACCCTGATGGATCCGTAACCGGCGGTTCAGAGAGCCAGCCCTGTACTCAAATGCAACAAATCCACTGGAACTACTCTGGATTCAGGGGTTACACCAATACGATGATGTTTGGTTCGCCAGATGAGGCCAGTCTAAACACTGGAAATATTAGCCCCACAAGTATTATGGGCGTCATCAATGCTACCAGTACAAACACTGTTGCAACCTTATCTTCTGCGCAGATTCAATTTTTAAATAAATTTGCACTCAAACCCGCCCTATTATTCAAATCTGCTGACCCAGGAGTTCGTCTAGACTTGGGAGTCAAGCTGAGTCGCTTAGTCAGTAGTTGTATGGCCTCTAAAGTAGGGGAGGCACTTTGGAAATCAGCGAATTCCATGAAAACAGGGAATAACTACGAACCAACTAAGGAGTTTGACGCCAAGGTGGCCGAGCTTAATTTAGATTACAAAGCTCAAAAATCTCTATGTGACAACTCAAAAGCCAAGGAAGAATATATACAACTTCTTGCCAGTAAGGCTCAATTAACGAGTAACAGAAAATAAGATCATGGACTACACCTTGTTCTGGGTAGATACTGATTTGACCATGATCACGGCCATATTCAATATGGTTGCAATGGTCTGCAACAACACAGACCTTATCTTCGGAGCAGCGCTTCTTGCGGGGGCATTTAAGATCTCTGTGCACAGCTTCTCTCACGGACATCTCAGATCCTCCCTCGCAGCAGCAACTATAGATTCAACCGTTGTACCTATGCTGATAGCGATTGCGCTTACAACCGGATCTCTTAAAACAAACATCATAATTAAGAGTACCGTTTCAGGCAGCTTAAGCGCTGTCGCCAATGTACCAATGGCGCTAGCGATCGTCCCAACCGTCGCCAGTCAGGTTGGTCAAACCGTTGGCGCAGCAGTAGAGACAGCTTTGCAAGGGGTCAACACCAACTACTCATTGATAAGCGCAAGTGGTAAAGGCTTTTTAAACCCACTCAGAATATTAGTTGCAACGCGCACGGCCGTAAGTGATTTAGGGCTTATTCCCTCTCAAATTAACGAAGTTGTAAGCACCTGTCTCAGCACAGAAAATAGCAATGTGGTGAGCTTGCAAACGGCACAGGCTATGGTCAAGGACGCAGGCAACACGCCTGGTACACCGCTTCAAACACTCCCCATCAATCAGGTCCCTGGCACGAGCATTGGCGCCTTACTCTACATCGCATCAACGGGTTCTGGAACGCTTGAAGAAGTCGATGACATTACGGGCGGTGGTGCACCGATCCCTTTCACCATCGTTCCCTGTGCCCTAGCAGCAACCATGGTTGCCAACAATATTAGCTATGCACTCAATACAGAGAATTTTTCCAGGGTTGTACAAGGCGCAATCCAGGCCTCCGATAACCCAGTTCAAAATCCCGGCGCAGCCAATCCCTATACGCTTGATGCCGTATCTGCTCAGTACGCAGCTATTCGCAACCCCAATGCGATGACTGCTGCAGTAGGCGGGCAAACTCAGGCTAATACAGAGATGATAAACCTACTGTTTTCCGAAATGGTGGAGCAACAACTAGACTGTTTAAATGTTACTGGTTCAAGTAAGACAGCGTGTCAGTCGGACATCCTAACTCGATCTGAATTAGAGCGTAAAGCATTGAAGGACGCTGCAAATGCGAATATTGCGATGAAATATCTTGGTATTTTTAGCAATGATTTGCTCGCTGTATTAATTGGACTGGGACCAGTTTTGTTTATTCTCATGATGTTTATGGGTGAGAGTTTCGCAAAACCTTTAAACAGTTGGATACAAATGATGCTTTGGCCGATTTTGATGAGCCAAGTAGGTTCAGAACTTATTAACGGCATCATGTACTTTAAGGTGGCAACTTTTTTGAACAGTATGTCCCAAGGCGGCAGCATCTCCCAAGCGCTCGCCTATAACGCATACACTGAACTAGCGAACCAAATTTCAATGGCGAGCTCTTTGATGGGGGGGCTACCCCAGTTGATTGGGGTGATATTTGCGCTCGGTGGTTCAGCCGCCCTCAATAGCGTAGCCAACGAGATCAGGTCTGGCGCCAGTGATGTTGCCGACAGTCTTGCGCCGCCCCTTCAAAATACTGTCCCCCTAGTTAATCAGTCCTCCGTGGCGGTATCGACTCAAGGTGTAGGAAGTGCATCCACGACGATAAATGGTCAGGTTGATCCAGTAAACGCAGGTCTTAATTCAAGTGTGGCTAGTTCATTGAGCAATTCAATTTCTGAATCGCAAGCGAAATCCAGATCTAACACAGAGGATATGCGGTACACGAATGCAATTACTGCGGGTACCAGTCAGAGTGAAACCAACGGTATTAGGCTAAGCGAAGGACTACAAAAGTATTATGAAGAGAGTTTTAAAAAAGGCACTGGACAAAGTACGGATCAAACCTCAGTAACTACCAACTCAGCTAACCATCAAACCTCCAACGCTGCTAGTTTAAATGCGCGAGGATCCGCCAGTTTCGGAATAAGTATGCAAGGTGTAAGCGTCGGTGTAGGCTCGGGAATTGATGGACAAACAGGAGTAACAGAAACTGATTCTGCGGCGAGCGGACAAGAAACTGCTAAAAGAAATGCAATTTCGGAAAATACCGATAGAGAAAATGCATTAAGGGAAACTAGGAACCACGCAAACGATCAAAGTTACTCCAACGACGATAGAAATTATCTAGACCGTGCCATTTCAGGTAATACAGCCGTAGGACAAACACTAACGAACGCCGATAGCAAAACAGATGCACAAGTTCAGGGTGAGGATGCATCGCAAAGGATGTCCCTCTTTACCCAAGATGGCATCAAGATGCAACAACTTGCAACAGCCTACAACACCAACCCAGCGTTTAAGGCCTATGAAAATACCGAAGGAAACGCTTGGAGTGCTGCGCATGCAAAAGAAATTGGTGAACAAGAGGAAAGATATAACTCAGGTGCCGTTTCACAAATGAGTGGAAATAATATTCCTAAAGGATTGATCTTTAGGCATATGGCTGCTCAAGGGGTTGCAATGAATACTCATGCCTCGCCTGAAGAAAGAATGGCAGCTGGTGCATTTTTGGGTAGTTCAACCTCCATTCTGATGGGAGGGTCCAGCACACAGCTAATGAGTCCGCGTTTGAAGAACTTACAGATCCCAGACCCAAGCACCAACCCGTTGGGGAAGGACACCCAGATGATGGCAACTGTTAATAAAAATGCAGGGACTGTCATTCACCCCCTTGTACCTATCGTATCTGCGAAATACCAAGGTGTACTGGGATATTCTATTTACGATACCAGCGCTGTTAGCACACCGACAGTTTCCGATACGCTTCATGTTGAACAAGATCAATCTAAGGCTGCTCATGAATCAGCCAGATTGAACCTAGATGATAATGGAGCTTCAGCTAATATGCGACTTGCTAAAACAGTTGTGCGTAATAGGGATTAATGTGTTGGAAAGTAATAGCCTTAATATTAATTCAAATCCTGCTGACCCTAGCAATTCAGACTTTTGAAATGTTGCTATTCCTAAATGTTTGCCTTGATGACCTTAATAAAGCACTCTGCATATCTTTCTAACTTGGATTGACCTACACCTGTAATATTCTCAAACTCATCTAAGCTTGTAGGCGCAGTATGAAGGATCTCCTGCAAAGTGCTGTCGTGGAAAATGATATAGGGCGGGACTCCTTGCTCAGTCGCTAATTGCCTGCGCATATCTTTAAGTGCATTCCAAAGCCTTTCCTCATCAGGATCGGTAAATGTGGGGATCGATTTTTTGGTTGAAGAAGACCTAAGGGCTTTCTGAGTTAATTGCCCAATGTCCCTTCGAAGCCAAACTTCCTCCTCATGCTTTAGCACTGGGCGAGATTTCTCGGTTAACTGCAGACCACCATACGCCTTGATATCTGCGTCCAAATAGCCGCCCGCTACCAATTGGCGGTAGATACTACTCCACTGGTTTAGACTAAGATCAGCACCGACCCCGAAAGTTTTAAGTAAATTATGGCCAAATTTAGAAACTCTAGGAGTGACTTTGCCCAACAAAACATCAATCAAATGGGCAACTCCAAATAACTGTCCGGTCCTGTAAACACATGAAAGTGCCTTTTGGGCTTCTACCGTTGCGTTCCATGTCTCAACCGGGTCTAAGCAGTTATCGCAGTTCCCGCAGTTACCTGGGTGATTTTCTCCAAAATACCGAAGGATTGTTTGGTGTCTGCAACCCGTAGATTCACAAAATCCAAGCAAAGCGTTAAGCTTTTGAAGCTCAACGCGTTTACGCTCTTCGGGTGCATCTCCTGAGTTAACCATCTGCCGTAAGTTAACCACATCGCCTAGACTATATGCCATCCATGCATCTGCTGGTAATCCGTCTCGACCTGCTCGTCCCGTCTCTTGGTAATAACCTTCCATGCTTTTGGGTAAATCTAGGTGAGCTACAAACCTGACGTTAGGCTTGTCAATTCCCATTCCAAAAGCCACGGTCGCAACCATAATCACACCTTCTTCTCGAAGAAAGCGTTGTTGATTTTTATTGCGAATCTCAGCAGTTAGTCCCGCATGATAGGGCAGGGCGTCCCAACCCCGGTCTTTTAACCACTCAGCAGTAGTCTCCACGCTCTTGCGAGAAAGGCAATAAACGATACCAGCATCATTTGGATGTTCTGTAGTTAAGAATTCTTCTAGCTGATTTTTAGCGCTATCCTTATGCAAGACCCTGTACTTGATATTAACTCTGTCAAAACTTGATATAAACTCTTTAGCTGACTCAAGCGAGAGGCGTTCAATAATTTCAAGTTTTGTTGCTGCATCCGCAGTCGCAGTCAAAGCTATTCGCGGGACGTTTGGATAACGATTGTGCAACTCAGTTAATTGTCGGTATTCTGGGCGAAAATCATGTCCCCACTGAGAGACGCAATGAGCCTCATCGATTGCAAATAGTGCAATTTTGGAGTCAGCGTAAAGCTTGTCCAGTATGCCTAAAAATCCTGGACTCAGCAAACGCTCGGGAGCCATATACATTAGATCCAGTCTCCCCCTTAGAAGCTGTTGGATGGTTGCATGGGCTTGGCCAGCGTCCATACTCGAATTCAAGAACGCGGCATTGACACCTAATTGGGTTAGGGTATCGACCTGGTCCTGCATTAATGCAATAAGAGGGGACACTACTATACCCACGCCCTCTCTGACAAGCGAGGGTATTTGGTAGCACAAGGACTTTCCTGCACCTGTTGGCATGAGCACTAAAGCGTCGCCTCCTGCTACTACTTCACTAACTATGGACTCCTGTATGCCTCGAAATTCACTAAACCCAAATATATCCTTGAGGATTTGCTTGCTTGACTGCACCAATTAAATTCCCTTTTTTAAACTAATCAGATTGTGCCCTTGAATCTTAATTAAAGTAACTGTATTTAGGTGTAAGTGGTCAGTTATGAATAAATTTTTACATTAGCGGTAAATTGGAATACCCTAATGTAATACTATTATGATGAAAAATATGAAATTGTCTAAGCGAGGATATTCAAACAGTTGCCGTATCTCACTTGACAATTCGCCATTTAAGAACTAACTAATTCAAAGAATGGCATTCCAGCCGCAAAATACTTGATAACTAAACTTGTAGCCACAAAAGACAAATAGCTAATGGATCATAAGAGTTGGAAAGAAGATATTCCAAATCGTTATTTGTCCAGTATGTTGTGCAGCAGACATAATAATTCTGTTGTCTGTTTTATGATGATTGATGAATTTATGGTCAAGCATATTAGCTCTACTTCAAACTTTTAACTTCGATGAAAAAAAATCCTAACACCCAGGTGAGATTTAGATTATTCAAATATATATGCTGGTTAGGCTATGGGTTAGCTTTTTTGGGATGTTTAGGGGTATTGCTGGGTGTCTTGCATATTTTTGATATGCAGATCTTCTCAATAGGATTGTCTTCTGGTATTCGAATCATAGGATCCGTTGGAGTATCAGGATGTTTACTCAGTGCGGTTGGTCACGCCGCAATCGAACGGCATCTTATTTAAAAAAATTTAAAAGGTAATTCAAAGTGTTTAAACGATCAGATTATTTTATTTTGTTAGCTGTGATTCTGTCTTTTGTCATTTCAGCATATCTTTGGTTCGTCGATAAAGACCAATTACAAGCCATATACACCGCGATTTGGATTCCGTCCATTTTTGCATTCGCTATTTATTTCAAATTATGCGCCCTAATGAGTATAAGAAAAAATGCAACATAACATACTCATGCCAGCCATTGCCATTTTCATTCTTATGATTTTAGGTCTTATCTATACAGTCTTTGAATTTACCTCCATCGGTGAGGATTCAGTTCTGGCTGAGAAAGCAAACGCACAACTGCTAAAGTAACAAATCATCCAAAATTTCACTTGTCTGTAAACGGTTCTATTAGATCCCGTCATTGATGCATTTACAGACTTTTTGGTCATGGGTCTGTATCTAAGCAGAATACCTAACCTGGTCTATCAGTAGCATATGAGGCAGGGTGAGTGCTGCAAGTCCAACAAACACCAATTGCATGGTGTATGAGTATTCAGACTCAGTGGGAATCCATCGCAAGTACATCCAAACCACTGCCCCGACTGTAGCCATTGGCCAAGCGGCCGTTGCAAGCATTTTCGTCCAAGAAACTGATAAGAATCTGTGTGTTCGAAGGATGTGTCTAAGACTGTGCATCAGGCAAAAATAGGTTGTAAATGTAATCAACGGGTCTGCGCAGACGGCCATCAATGTTAATGCTAATATCTCTAAGGCCTGTACTTTGTCACGTTTAAACTGGCTATAAATAGTAACAGTCAGGAGCAATGCCCAAGGGATTGCAAGGACATGCAGAGTACTCGTGACCATCTCTGCGCTTGCAGGTTCCAGAATAGTTGAGAATAAATGAATCATTTTGAGTCGATGCAATAAGTTGGGTAAAACAATCACTGCCCCCCCATACAGAACTTTAATGATCAGTGGAGTGCTTAGTGTTAAATCTCTAGAGAAATGAAGTGCTGACATCGTCAAAAAACAAAACATAAAGAATAAGGGCCAAAGTAACCACAGATCGATTATGAATAACACAAGCGCGGTGTACAAGAGAACAAACTTAAACCATCCTTTCTTGTCCCTAATCCGTAATAGCTTGATTGCAAACAAGGGATCGAGTGCCCCGTGTGGTACACCCAGCATAAAAACCATTAATGCCAGAATAATGAGTTGCCTTATTGAGCTACCTTGCGTTACAAAAAAGGATACTCCACTCACGACAAGCGCAACTGTGCCAAAAACTACTCCCTGAACCCTGATTCCATTCATCGGTGCAGCACTAATTTGTAAAGTCCTTTTAAAAATAAACGCTTCGGCAATGCGAGCACTACCGCAGCGTAATCCATCATGCTACCCTGATCTGTCAGGAAACGAATGAGTCTATCCGTTTTAACATTCGAAAATAACGCGACGAATAGACTGGGCCCTAACTTTGGATTGTTTTTAATTACATTTAAGAACAAGGAGTCCATTTTTCTAACTATGAAGGAGTCCTCTAACTGAGGTGCTGGGTGAGCGTTGTTGACGATGGTGAATGCGCATTCGATAGCCCATTTTTGAATTCGCTGAAACGCATACCCCGTAGCGGATCTCGCAGCACCAGCGCTAACGCCCGCATACACATAGGTCAGGGTATTCGTTGAATTGAATTTTGACCGACTAAGTGCGTCTTGATTCATTCCCATAGGTATTGATCCAGATTCAGTTCTCTTTATTTGATAGGTCTGACCTTGAGTTATATTTTGGATTTTTTCCTCTAGATGCGTTAAAAGTTCTTGCGCTGAATAAGGCAGAGCTCCAAAAGTTGTAAATTCAATTAGAGCGATATGTTTTGTGATAGGTAGCACATACGTAAATCCAACATACTCCGAGTTCGGATCACAAAAGTCCATTAATGTGGCTCGATGAGGATCAAACAGCGGCACTTCACATTCAACTTCATAACCCAAAAAGGATTGCCAAAGCGTTGCAATTTCCAAAGCATTTATAGTGCTATTTTCCATCGGCTCACCAATGGCGTAAGCTACACTTGTTAAACTAGGTCGCGTATCTACGACTAATTTGCTCGCAATAATGCCCTGATTTGTTGTCAAAAGCCACAAACCGTTTTTATATTCAGCTTCTTTTATAAGACGGATGCCTAGTCTGAGCTCTATTCGAGGGTTTGATGCGATCTTATGTTGAGTGTATTCGTAGAAAATGTCTCCTGCTAGTAATTGGTAGGGTCTACCAGTACAAATCAGCACAGTCTCCCTATCTTCACTCACAACGAGCAGCTCTTTCCAATGATGCATACATAGAGTTGAGAACGGATTATGAGTATCCTCCCAAAAACACCAAGTTCGATCGTTTGTGTACTTTAGTCGAGGCTCTATTAGTAGTGTTTTGGGTATATTTCCCTCCAATATCGCCAGTTGATAGCCTAAGCTAAGTCCTGAGCAACCCCCGCCAATAATCACTAGGTCATACTGACTACGCATCGTTGGAGCTCTCTACTAGACTTAAAGTAGACTGTACATTAACCGGAGACACGAAGGGATGGTTGATATTGGGTGAGCTTTGGGGAGTGATCCAAAACCTAATACAAAAAACGGCCGAGACCAACGCAGCGATAGTCATGATGTACTTTTCGGGTTTTGAGACAACAATTCGCTTATGCCAGTATTCAAAACTTTGTCGTGCCAATTTAACTCCGATCTGTCGGTATATACGCGCGGCAATCAAAACTGCAAATCTAGATCTGATTGGTAAGTAAGCTAGACCTAACTCACCGCGTCGATAGTGCTCACTGGCAAGCGCTAATACATACTCAACTGCCCGTTTGATAATGATTTGATCATTTTCATTAGGTCTAATGAGTTCGGACGGTTTAAGTGGACCGATTAAGTTTGCAGGGATGTATATTCTGTTCATTAGCGCGTCGGCTTTGATATCTCTGCAAATATTGGTCAACTGCATCGCTATCCCTAAATTCAAAGCATAATTCTTTGAATCCGGATTGTGAGAGTCCAGTACATCACACATCATCAATCCAACCGTTCCTGCAACACGGTAGCAGTAACGCAGCAACTCGTCTTGATTCAACAATCTGACTAAGTCATTGTCGGAATCGACCCCACGAATCAACTCAGATAGATCGTCTTTATTGATGTTGCATTCTTTTATTAACGACAATCCGTCCTGAATGACCAAATCCCTTGGTGCCGATGATGACAAACTTTGTCTTACCGCGAGTATTCCTATCCTAGAAATTTTTGGTGAATCACACTCATCCACCATATCATCTAAGTGCCTACAAAGTCGGTACAAGCGTGCAACGCGCTGTGTATAGTGTTTCCCTAAGAAGAAGCTTGCCCAGTAAAAACTAGCACCTTTCGTCTCTAATATAGCAATCGGAGATTTTGAGGGTGCAGTTACTAAGGAGGTTAAGTCCATTAAATCTTCTCATTAAGGCTGGGCAACAAAGAGGCTACCAATTTTGCGGAGCTCAGTACTCCAGGCAATCCGGCGCCGGGGTGAGTTCCAGCACCAACTAGGTACAAGTTTTTGAGTGAATTTGATCTGTTGTGAAAACGAAACCAAGCAGATTGCGTAAAGGTAGGAGAAACTGAGAAGCCTGCTCCGTGCTCGCTCAAGTAATCGAGCTCAAAATCTTTCGGGGTTTTATAGAAATCATCTGTAATGGTCGACAAGAGATCGGGCAGAATCGTTTTATCAAGTGCAGCAATAATACGGCTGCGCAGTTTGGGGCCCTCTACGTCCCAATCCTGGCCGCCAAGTAAATTAGGGACGGGGCATAGAGCATAAAAACTATCGCATCCACTTGGCGCAAAGCTCTGATCGGTCGCAGTCGGTCTGTGTAGATAAAGTGAAAAGTCCTCACTCAATACTTTCTTCGTGAAAATATCATCCAGTAATTCTCGGTAGTGTTTACCCAGCCAAATGGTGTGATGAGCTACCCCAGGATAAGGTTTAAGAGTGCCAAAATAAAGCACAAAGAGTCCCATAGAAACTTTGGGTTTATTTACCTTAAAGCGGTCTAACAGAGACTGATAATGCGACTTTACCAACTTACGGTATAAATGAAGGGGATCCGCATTTGAGATGACTAAATCGAATGCAATGCTTTCACCGTTTTCTAGTACAGCTGCAATAGCCCGACCCGAATGTACGGTTAATGACTCAATAGTTTCGTTGCGTCTAATTTTTATTCCACTTCGAATCATCAGTTTTTCTAATGCCGATACAAGTTTGTGCATTCCGCCCATGACAAAGTGGACTCCGTGCTCACGTTCAAGGAAATGAATTAAACTGTAAATGCTTGTCGTTTGAAAGGGGTTACCGCCCAAGAGGAGAGGTTGAATAGAGAAAACCTGTAACAGTTTTTCGTTCTTCAAATATCTATTTGCCAATTCCCACACTGTCAAATAACTCTTTAATCCTAATAGTCTCGGTATTTGCTTGACCATGTCAAAGACCTTGTCAAAGGACTGCGTAGCTAACTTTGTAAATGCTAGATCGAAAATTCTCTTCGAGTGCTTAAGTAGTTGAATGTAACCCAAGCAATCTGAGGGCTCTATACGTTTAATCTCTTCAAGAGTTTGTGCAAGTGTTCCCCCGTAATCAAAATGCTCGCCATCAGCAAACTCAAATCGGTACCAAGGAGTAAGTGGCACGAGTTGTACATAATCCGATAGTTTCTCATCAAATAACTGAAATAGTTCTTCGAATATAAAAGGAGCGGTAATAACTGTTGGTCCGCTGTCATGGCGAAATCCGCCGCGCTCGAAAACCTGCGCTCTGCCGCCGAGCTGAGTACATCGATCAACGATAGTTACTTCGTATCCCTTTGCACGCAGCCGTAGCGCGGTGGCTATACCTCCAAGACCCGCACCGATCACTAATGCGTGCATACAGAGAGACCTTTTGTGAATTATTTTTGATTGATCTTTGAGAATCAGAAATTAATTTTGCATTTGCAAATACAACTCCTTGCAATGACAGGGAATGGTCTTTAATGACAGCTAAGTTTTGTGCAAACTCTCAGACTCCTTGACCGCAACGCCCCATATGATGAGTCCAAAAGCAATCTTATTCAGTACATCAGCTAAGTTATAGATGATATTGAGACTATTCGCACTGTTTGCCACGTCTTGCCCGGTCAAGTAACCAAAATAATAGCCCAATGGATAGATGGCCCACCCGAAGGTAACAATGAGTCTCATGACCTTGAATGCGGATTGAACAGAGTGCGGTGCATTTTGAGCGTTAATCTTACTGGCTTCCCCCAAAAAGATTTCATAAAGTATATATGCCCAACCCACCATTCCGAGTACGAAGGCAGACATCGCTTGCATGTACTTAGCCTCACCCAGGTATCCTCCGATTAGCATAATCAAAGTTCCGATAATTAGACGCCAAAAAACGCCCACCGGGACTTTGGCGATAGCTGATAAGATTAAATAAAATTCAATCATTAAAAGCGGTACTGTAATGAACCAATCGATGTATCTAAATACCGTGGGTGTAGAACCTGTTGTAACCCATACATCGCGCATATAAAAATAGTGCACGGCAGCGACCAGAGTAACAAGGCCTGAAACTGTTAATGATGTTCTCCATTTAGCTACAACGCGGTCTCTTTCCAGAAAGAAGAAAGCAGTGGAGGCGACCAAGGCCATGGAGATGATCCAAAATGATATACCTACAAAGTCATCTTGCTTTAGAAGCGATGAGGACGCGTACGCACTGGGACTGGTGATTGCAAGTATCCCTATAAGGGATAGAAATGTTGCCGTTTTTTGCCATGATTTTTTTATATTCACAATAATCCCTATTTAAAATTTCGTGTTTTGAGTTACAAAACACTCCAGCTCGGATTATTGAATATTCAGTTGATGATGTTTTGTTCGCTAGCATACTTAAGGTGCTAGGAATTCACTTCAAGAACATTTAATTTAATTGTTAGCCACTTTTTATAGTTTTTTAAGAAGTCCTTAGATGCCTTTGTTAGCTACAGAACAGTTGAAATAATTTCTAAATGCTAACTTCTAGATGCAAGAGTCATGCAGACCGCAGATGATGCGAGAGGTATGACAGTTTTCTATTTTTAAGATAATGAGATTGATCCCCAAATCATCATTACACCATTTCTAAATTAGCTTTGAATTGAATGCTAATCAACCACAAAATAAGCACATCTGATGACCCATCAAAACGTCCCCATTGAAGTTAGTATGGTGCCCTGTCGCATTTGTTTGACAGAGGTACCTATATCAGAAGTCATAGTCTCAGAGGCTACGGACTACGTTGCGCATTTTTGTGGTCTGGAGTGTTATCAGAAATGGAAAAACAATCCAAATAGTCCCGTGGCACAAGAAAGCCTCTGAAGGGGTCAGTTGAACTCTAAACTGGCGTTCAGTTAAACAGATGCCCTGTCTTAACAAATATAGTACAACCCTCTTTGCTAAAAGGTTGATGCATACTCAGATGAGGACTTCTGATCCACGAACCCGCAGGGTAGCGACCATGCTCGTCTTCAAAAACTCCGTCAACGACAAAGATTTCTTCACCCCCATAGTGCCGGTGAGCATTGAAATAGGTTTCCGGGGCCCATTTGACAAGTGTTGATCCTGTGCCTTGGCGCATGAGGGGCATTACCTTTAGTCCAGGCACCAATCCTTGATGCCAAGCAGCTGAGTTCGTATCCAAGACTTCTCGGGTGACTTGATCAGGGCCTAAGTGCATTAATTTTACAAAAAGGGTACACCCAGATTTACTAAAGGGTGCATGTGATGAACCTGGAGGATTCATCAAATAAGTACCAGCAGGGTAATTGCCCGTTTCATCACTGAACACACCGTCCAAAACGAATATCTCCTCTCCTAGGTCATGCGTATGCGAATGAAACTGAGAGTTCGGCATATAACGAACGATGGAGGTTGCCTTCGCTATCTCACCGCCTAAGCGCTCAAGCATTCGCCTCTCAACTCCTGGTTCCGGGCTCGCAATCCATGGTAAGTCATGATGGCTAATCGAGACCCTTTTACTGTAATCTGCATTAATAATCATGAGTTGGGGTGTTTATATATAGCTTGAAACAAAAAGTGCGGAATAATTTAAAATTAGCTGAGCTATTTTAGATTATTCGCAACTCTATCTAATCTTGATGTTAAATACACCCATCATCGCAGGTTCTAATCTTTTGCATCATGATTGACTCTATTCGTAATTCTCTCAGGACAATTATCTTAGAGATGGTCGGTGGCGGCTCTGGCTCACCTGTTGCTTTTCTAACACCCAAAGGCGATCCTGGCTTATTTGGTCCAAAATCTATCGCATGGCGCGTTCATGCAGATTTCATTTCCATGATGATAGGGGGTATAGGATCCTTGTGCCTGCAAGCCTTGCACCCACAGGCATTGGCTGGGGTTTGGGATCACTCCACCTTCAGGCAAGACTTAAAGGGCAGGTTGGGTCGAACCGCCTTCTTTATAGCCGCAACGACTTATGGCCCAAAAGAGATGGCTTTAAAAATCATCGAAAAAGTCAACAAAATTCACAGCACTGTTAAAGGTACCGATGAAATGGGGAGCCCGTACTGCGCTTCAGATCCCCAATTATTAAAATGGGTTCATTTGACAGAGACCTATAGCTTTTTAAAAGCATATCAAAAGTACTGTAGTCCTTCCCTAACCCCAGCAGAGGTGGATCAGTACTTTAAGGAGATGAGAGTCTTGGGCGAAATGATGGGTGCAACGGATATTCCCGCAACCCTTTATGATACAGAGCAAGCGATCTTGAGTTTCAACGATGAACTTAGATACGGCGAAAGAGCTAAAACTATCATTGACCTACTGGCTCATTTCCCCTCATCCCTGCAAGTCAAGCCCTTCACATTGCTCATTACGCGCGCAGGATTTGCAAACCTACCCGAATGGGCCCTAGATCTCATACAAAAACCAATACCCAGTCCATTAGAAAAAATTCTTCTCTCAACGAGCGTTAATTTAGTGGCCATTCCTATCCGTGAGGCGTTGAAAAACGGGGTAGCAGCTCACTCCTACAAAAGAGTCTATGGATTGAATTGAACAATAATGAAAACCCTGATCATTCAAAATTCAAGAAAATCCTGCCAACCTTGTTGCACCGCAAAATCTAACGCCTGTGTTCGTATTCGTTTCTAATTATTGATGCGCTGTAACTTACGATGTTTTATTCAGTTGTCTGGTTTAAGCGTGATTTAAGAGTTCATGACAATGAGGCTCTTTTTAAAGCCTTGGATCAGGGGCCTGTACTTTGTCTTTATATTCTTGAGCCCTCATACTGGAGGGGCTTAGATACTTCAAAAAGACAATTTGAATTCCTGAGAGAGTCTCTCTTAGATTTGGCTAGAGATTTGAAATCTATACATTTAAATCTTACTGTCATGACAGGTGAGGCCATTGAGGTATTTTCAAAAATCTATGAGTCTTTGCCATTTCGCGGTGTCTACTCCAATCAAGAGACTGGGAACTTTCTTACGTATAGGCGGGATGTCCAACTACAAAAATGGCTACAGGCTCAGTCCGTAATATGGGATGAGTCTCTTCAGCACGGCGTTCTGCGAGGCTTGCAATCTCGAAAAAGCTGGAGTGCACATTGGGATCTTGTGATGATGGCACCCCAGTTCATCACCAAAAATCAAATCGTTGACTACGAATTACAAACTAATTTACATTTACGCTTTCCCAGTGAGCGCTGGCCTAAAAATGATGAGTGGTTAACAAACAATGAGCCATGTCCTGAAAGACAATTAGGCGGAAGAGCTCAGGCTCTTGAGATCCTCTCTTCTTTTTTAAAGAAGCGCAGCGGCACCTATGTGGGCGGAATTTCCTCACCCCTAAAAGCAACCTCCGCATGTTCAAGGCTCTCCCCCTATCTGAGCCTTGGTTGCCTGAGCATGCGTGAGGTTGTACAAGCTACAAATGCAATGATTCAAAGCGGTGCAACCCGTCCTTACCAAAGTAGGGGATTGCATAACTTTCTAAGTAGACTTCATTGGCATTGCCACTTCATCCAAAAATTAGAGAGTGAGCCTGAGATTGAATGGCGCAACATGAACGAGGGCTTTACCGGTCTTCGAGAAGAGGAGTGGTCATCGCAGTGGTTTGAACGCTTGATTGCAGCTAAAACAGGTTGGCCCTTGGTTGATGCTTGCGTCACGATGCTCAGGCAAACGGGGTGGCTCAACTTTAGAATGCGCGCTATGTTGATGTCGGTCGCGGCCTATCCACTTTGGCTTCACTGGAAGCCAGTTGGGGACTGGTTAGCCACGCAATTTGTAGACTATGAGCCCGGTATACACTGGAGTCAAGTGCAAATGCAGTCGGGTACGACAGGTATTAACACTACTAGGGTGTACAACCCTATCAAACAAGCAATGGATCATGATCCACAGGGTGAGTTCGTACGCCACTGGTTGCCAGTCATGCAACGTGTCCCCGATGCTTGGATTTTCGAGCCCTGGAAAATGCCTGCTGATGTTCAGGAAAGTTGCGGGGTCATTGTTGGTAAAGACTGGCCCTTACCTATAGTTGATTTAGCACAGGCTACGCAAGAGGCTAAAAAACGAATGCATGAACGCAGAGGAGTCCAATCCGTTAAAGAGATAAATGCCAAAGTACTTGATCGACACGGATCTAAAGCAAATATGAGATCAGGGAGTAGAAAAAAACGTGATGCGTTAAAGATGAACTTAAAGCAAGACGATCATCAACTTACTTTTAATTTTTAGGGTATCCGGATTTTGATGTTGGTAAAGGCCTAAAGACGACTAGATTCGATCAACGCCATAAGTGTTGGTATGTGCGCTCCGAACTTGATTTCAGCACCATCGGTTCGATGTTGGTGCTCTTCTTCAAAGACAGCTTTACCAACGTGACCTGGCGGCACTCAGTAGAAGCCCATGGCATCTTTTGGAACCCAATAACCCATATCACCAGCACCGCACCTACGTTCAAACTTGGGTCGTAGTCGCGTTAGCTTGCGCGAACCTTCGGTGAACAGTATCTTCGCTCGCTGTGCTTCAAAGCTATAGCCACGACCAATTCCATTCATCACCCGAATCAGGCTGTTCAAGCTCTGTGTGTAGGCGTTTGTCACCGGATGCTAGAAGTAGTTGATGATCCACGGCTGCCAGTTAGACCAAGCACGTATCAGATCGGCAAAGGCACCTCTGACTTGCGGCACCACCGCCCGATTCCAAGCCTCGAATGCCTTCAATGCTTTCTGAGGTGAACTTGCGTTCTCGTAGATGACAGAGAAGTCTTCTTTGAGCCGTAAGCCACGCCCAAGTCGGGGTAATTTTTGAGTCCAACCATCCAGCAACACGCGCTCACGGTCATTCAAATCACGCTCGCGCTTCAAAAGCACAAATCGGTCGTGCATGAGGCCTCGGCATTGCTTAGTCGTCAACTGTTCACGCAAGCCCTTTCTGACTCGCTCTAAGGCATCGTTGGCCATTCTGACGACATGGACTTGTCGATCACAATTTTGGCCTTGGGTATCACGGCTTGAACAGCGTGACGATAAGGTGCCCACATGTCCATGGCTTGAAATATTCCGGATCACTTGTTCGTTGCGGCCATGACCAATTAAATGCTCAGAGCTGCAGGCCATACAGACCGTGGGCGCATTCTCGATTTCAGCGGTGATGTGGTAATCGTGGTCATTTTCTTCGACCCGTAATATTTTGTAGTCGGGGAGATTCAGGATGTTTACTGGCATTCAGACTAAGGCTTATTCGTAGCTCTCTATGTTGAGCCATTTGAATTCGCCTCGCGAATCTTTTCTGCGTCCGGATGGCAATCCACCAAGAAAGCCATCATTTCAGTGCCATCTTTACCAAGATAAAACCGTATCATGTTTTCATTAAATTCCTGAGCTTTGGCTGCGGGGACGCTGATCGCATCGATCCCAGCTGACATCAGAATGCCATTCATCATGAAACGGGACGTGCGCTTGTTGCCATCGAAGAAGAATTGCTGCAATGCACCGAACAAGAAGAAGGCTGCTGCTTTCTCAAAGGAATGCTGAACCTTGTTTTGAAGCGCTTGCAGACCGCTTGCAAAGACGCGGTTCAACTCTGGCGCACCAGGCACTGTCGCCATCGGTGTATGTCGCCCGTGTTCGCCCAATCCAACATCCGGGGTGTAACCTGTTTCTATGCCCTCACCACGGAAGTGCCCCCACTCCAACGCCTCGTTGCGGGCGACAAGAGCATGCAGATCCGTGAACGTCACTTTGCTCAAAGAAAATTTACCAGCCTTCACCAGTGCCAAAAGGTGTTTGGAGCTTTTGGCCAAGTTGAGAACTTGTTCTTGGTCAGAAATTTTTCGTCCTCCAATAGTCACGCCGTCCAGCAGAGTTTTGACCTCGGGAAAGGTGAAGGGATTACCTTCGAGCACGGACGCATCCCAAACGAATTCAGGCAGCATGCGATGAAAACGGAAGGCAACCCGCTCAATAGAATGAGTCGGTACGACGCCAGGCACAGTTGACCTGTCCCAGTGGAATCCGAGTGCGGAGAAGAGTTCCATATTTTTCCTTGTACCGATAAAGTAATCCGGTTTTATTGTATTGAGACAATCAATCTATTGCAACAACAAAATCCGGTTTTACGATAAAACTACAGCAGACTAAATATTACCCGCAAACACATTCAAATCTGGATACCCAATTTTTAAAATACTCATCAATAGTTAGGTATTTGAATATTGTACGAGCCCACTAATCACCGCATCAAAACAACTCAGCTGACATATGTCCAAGACCTCTAAAGAAATGCTTCTGAAGGAGAGTAACTGTTTGCTAAGGGCAAGACAAACAAGACTCCATGCGTATTACATTAATCTCCTAGGCTGAATTGTGCCTTTAGACGCAACTCTAGTGAATCAAAACAGTAAACAATTAAAATCGAGGCTGATTAACAAGTCATAGGATCCAAAATGTGGAGTCAATTACTGATTGCGTCAAATTTAGGCGTCATGCTATTTTTTTCACTTCTCATAGCGCCCTCCATCTTTAAGGTTTTACCTGCCGAGTGGGCTGCGGTTTATGTGAGAAGTTTTTTTCCAAAATATTATGCATATTTAGCCTTCGTATCTTTTGGCGCCTCTTTTCTGGCAACAGATGTCCAAACAATGATAGTAACTGTCATTTGTGGCACATTTTTTGTCATCTTAACTGCTTATCTGACGCCACGGATCAACGCTGCAAAGGACGCCGGGCAAATGAACAAATTTGATTTTTTACATAAACTTAGCGTGCTAATCAATGTCATTCAAATCGCTTTGTTTGTCTACCCACTAATTCCGAATTTGACTTCGTCTTAGTAAGAAATTCATTGTTGGACTTTATGGAGTGACTGTCTCACTTGCCGGAGTGTTGTTTTGTTCACTATTTACTAATTAGTTAAAAATCAGCTGGTTTTGTCGTACTATTAAAATTAATTTTTACCGATTGCTCAAACACAGTTCTTGGTACCTTAGAAATCTATTATGTTGAACTAGTCTTTTAATCAGTGACTTAAATTTCGTTTTTTTTCTGAAGCGAATGGTTCTAAAGAGTTCAATAAGATATTGAGCAATTTAATCTGGTTGATCTGTAAAACCTTTTTTTCTACTACCCTTTTGTAGAAAAAGTAATTTTGATCATTCCATTGATCCGCCCTCTTTGGAGAAAATCCGCTCCTCGAGCGGCAGCGTCCATTCAAAAATCCGTGTTTTTTGCATTTGCCTGTTGAACGAATTTTGGATCCGCAAATCATTTTTGGTTTTCCTAGCAAAACACGGTACAGCTATTTCTTATGGCTCGCTGCTTGTCATTTTAACTATTAAAAAAAGTAATGGGAAGTTGGGCTCAGTTATGGTTGATTATTTCACTACTGAATCAACCGCTTTGGATAACCAACGGGTCCGCGCCACATGCAATTTCCTGTAGCTATCGATCAAGCGGTGATGCCGATCGAGTCCCTCTAGATTCATATTTGTTGGCGTTAATCCATGAAATCGAACAGTTCCCATCACCGAACCTATTGCTGCGTCCATACGAGGGTTGCCGAACATCCTGCGAAAGCTGTGCTCATAGTCCCCGAGTTCTAGGTCTTCATCCAGATACACATCAAGCACTACTTTCAAGGCTTGGTAGAACAATCTTCGCTCGACGGTGTTGTCGTTGTATTGTAAAAAGGCTCCTACAAGATCTTGTACATCCCCAAAATGCTGTAACGCTAGGTGAATAAGTAACTTTAACTCCAGCACCGTTAATTGGCCCCAATCTGTATTCTCATCAAACTCGATACCGATCAGAGTGGCTATATCCGAATATTCATCAAGCTCATTGTTTTCCATACGCTGCACGAGCGCCTTTAGTTCTGAATCGTTTAAACGGTGTAAGTTCAAGATGTCAGCACGGAATAATAAGGCTTTGTTAGTGTTGTCCCAGATCAAATCCTCTACCGGGTAAACCTCAGAATAACCGGGAACAAGAATACGACAAGCTATAGCACCTAATTGATCATAGGTGGCCGTGTAAACCTCTTTACCCATGTCTTTGAGAATGTTCAAAAGTGTAGCGACTTCCTCTGTATTGGAGTTCTCACCCCGCCCAGAGAAATCCCATTCCACAAACTCAAAATCTGATTTGGCGCTGAAAAAACGCCAAGATACGACTCCGCTTGAATCAATGAAATGCTCCACAAAGTTATTGGGCTCAGTAACAGCGTTACTGTCAAAGGTGGGCTGGGGCAAGTCGTTCAGTCCTTCAAAACTTCGCCCCTGTAATAACTCAGTCAAACTTCGTTCTAGGGCTACTTCAAAGCTTGGATGCGCACCAAATGAAGCAAAAACGCCACCAGTTCTTGGATTCATCAAAGTCACGCACATCACCGGGTAGATACCTCCAAGTGAGGCATCTTTCACCAGAACCGGGAAACCTTGCTCTTCCAAAGCTCGAATACCCGCAGCAATACTCGGGTATTGCTGCAAAACTTCGATTGGGACATCTGGCAAACAGATTTCACCCTCTAAGATTTCACGTTTGACGGCGCGTTCAAAAATCTCGGACAAACACTGCACCTGCGCCTCAACCAGCGTATTGCCAGCGCTCATCCCGTTGCTGACGAACAAGTTTTCAACTAGGTTAGACGGGAAATAAACGGTCTTGGCGTCAGAGTACCGCACAAAGGGGAGCGAACATATACCTCTAGTCGAATTACCGGAGTTGGTGTCGATTAGATGCGAGCCACGCAACTCACCCTCGGGGTTGTAAATGTGAAGGGAATAAGCATCCAAAATTTCAGAGGGGAGTGCATCCTCAAGGCCCGGCTTGAACCAGCGTTCGTTTGGATAATGGACAAACTCAGAGTTGGCAATCTCCTCACCCCAAAATACGCCTGCATAGAAATGATTGTTGCTCAAACGCTCAATGTATTCACCTAAGGCCGAAGCTAACGCACTTTCCTTGGTTGATCCCTTTCCGTTGGTAAAACACATCGGTGAATGCGCATCGCGAATATGCAATGACCAGACGTTAGGGATGATGTTGCGCCATGAAGCAATTTCAATCTTGATGCCAAGGCTTGCCAATAGTGAGGTCATATTGGCTATTGTTTCCTCTAAAGGGAGATCCTTGCCCGCAATGTAGGTTTGGGAGTCTGAGACTGGCTTCACTGTTAAAAGGGACTGGGCATCCGCGTCTAAGTTATCTACCTCCTCGATTACAAACTCAGGGCCCGCTTGCACCACCTTTTTAACGGTACAACGCTCAATTGATTGCAAAATCCCGCGACGGTCTATTTCCTTTATATCCGCTGGCAATTCAACTTGGATTTTGAAAATTTGCTGATAACGGTTTTCCGGGTCGACAATATTATTTTGTGAAAGCCGGATATTTTCAGTAGAGATATTACGAGTGTCGCAGTACAACTTGACAAAGTAGGCTGCACACAACGCCGATGAGGCTAGAAAATAATCGAAAGGCCCAGGCGCAGAGCCGTCCCCCTTGTAACGGATGGGCTGGTCTGCAACGACGGTGAAATCATCAAACTTGGCTTCAAGACGAAGCTTATCTAGAAAATTGACTTTAATTTCCATACGGATCTGTGTAATGAGTAAGCAAATTGATGTGGTGTCACTGGCTTACCCCCACGGCTAGTTCACAGTATAGGAAGCCTTGTCGCTAATAGGTCGGGGAAATTGCGAAATTAAGTGAAACGGCACAAAAATAGTAGTGAAATTGTCAATATATTGGTAATTCATTCCAAAAAACCTTCAAATTGAAACGCATGAACGTAACTCAGATGTTATGAATAATCAGCACCAGCAGGTGCTGATTCAATGAAAAAACTAGCTGTCTGGGGCTCACAATACCTTTACAAATTCAAGCATTTGCATTCTTCTGATTTAAATCACATTTCCCAAATTGCAATCGATTATCCTTGCGTTCCCTTGTCAACCTTTAAGAGTGCCCACATGTTACGTAATATCAGATTTCTCCTTACCGCCCTCATCCTAACTGCGTTAATTCCCATGTCCTATGCATCAAAGAATCATAAAGATGATGTGCAAGAGATGGAAAAAGCCAAGATCACCCTTGTAGAGGCGATCAATATCGCAGAAAAATCTGCAACAGGTAAGGCGATCAGCGCCAAACTAAAGAACTCCAAGCAAGGTTTGATGTATAAAGTTGATGTGATGGATAGTGATAAAAAATATGAAGTTAAAGTAGACGCTTTAAGTGGGGCGGTCATCTCCTCCAATCTAGACGCGCATTAAGCCAAGCGGATGAATAGGGTGGAGCGCCTACATATTAAGCTGACTCCACTCTCTCACGCACCTTGAAATTACTGATTAAAGAGTAGCTGAATTTCTTTTTGATTCTTCTCAGTCTTGATATCACTGCATATTAAACGAGATAAGAGAAGGTGCGGTTTTGGTCATGACCTGAAACCATCCGCGTATAAACGAGCATCACCGAACATCACCCATCTTTAATGACTTCAAATATCTCGCTCTAGATTGGTTTGAAGCGTACTCTCTAGATCTTAAGAAATCCGCCTATTTGCTCTTAGGGTATTCCATTGGAACCCTGAACTTCTTGCAAATTTGCCTGTCTTCAAGGTTATCCTTTGGTGTTTAAGATGTGAATGTTTCAATTCATTTACTTTTAACTCCCATTAAAGAGGTTTTACTTGGAAACGGCAAAGCAATATATCGATGGTCATTGGGTCACGCAGGTCACTGGATCCGAACGTCTGGGTCAATCTTTCAATCCAGCTACAGGCGAATTAGTCGCCATGTTTTGTGACGGAACTCAAGTCGAAGCACAAGCTGCCGTGGATGCAGCACACCGTGCATTCACATCTACTCATTGGAGAAGAAGTCCACGCCTTCGTGCAGATATCTTGATGGATTTTGCAAATCGTCTTGATGCACGTAAAGAAGAAATTGCAGACTGGCTCGTCACGCTCAACGGCAAGCTCAGACGTGAAGCATTAGGTGAAATTGGTGCTGGTATTTCTGAACTGAAGTACTACGCCGGACTCGCTCGTAATCTCTTTGGTCGCGTACTGGAAGTTGAGCCAGGTTGTTTCTCCTCTTTGGACCGAGAGGCTGCAGGGGTGTGTGCAATCATTCTTCCTTGGAACGCACCGGTCACGTTACTTGTACGCTCACTCGCACCAGCACTTGCCGCCGGCTGCACTGCGATCATCAAACCGGCCCATCAAACGGCTCTGGTTAACAACATGGTTCTTGAGTGTCTCACCACCGATCCACGTGTGCCCGCGGGAGTCATCAATTCAGTTACCGAATCAGGCTCTGAAGTCTCTCGCTTCTTGTGTGAAACCCCGATCGTTGAAGTTATCAGCTTTACTGGCTCCTCGGCAGTCGGAAAGATCATCGCACAAAATACTGCTCCCACCCTCAAGCGACTGTCCCTAGAGCTTGGCGGCAAAGCACCTGCAATCATTTTTGCAGATGCGGATATGGATAAAACCCTTGCGGGTGTGGTTGCAGGGGGCATGGTCATGGCAGGTCAACAGTGCACTGCTATCACACGCGTCCTTGTAGAAGATTCGGCGTATGACAGTTTCTCTCGCCGTCTGACAGATGCCTTGAAAGCTGTAAAAGTTGGGCCTGGTCAAGACCCAAGCTCACAGATGGGTTGTCTGATCGATGTTCGCAACCGTGACCGCATTGATACGTTGATGCAGACTGCAGAGCGAACTCAGCGTGTGCTCCTCAGAGGGCGAGCGCTTGGTGGTGATTTATCCCGGGGAGCATTCATATCACCAAGCCTGGTAGAGGTGCATGATCTTAAGTCTGAATTCATTCAAGATGAGCTCTTTGGGCCATTGCTCGTGATTGAGCGATTTATGAGTGAAGACGATGCCGTTACCCGTGCCAATGCAACTCGCTTTGGCTTGGCAGCTAGCGTGTGGAGCACGGACGCGAAGAAAATTCGCCGCATTGCATCACAACTTCGATCAGGAACGGTCTGGTCTAATTGCCATAACCGTCTTTTTGCAGAAGCAGAGACCGGGGGATTTCGAGACAGCGGATATGGACGGCTGCATGGTGTGGAAGGGCTCAACGATTTTTTGCAAACCAAACACTTTTATTTTGAGACCAATACGTGAGCATTCCCCAACATTCTGAAAAACGCAGTGCAGCCCACTATTTTTTGGAAGGGCTAGCAGATCTTGGAATCGAATATGTGTTCGCAAATTTGGGAACAGACCATGTCTCGATCATTGAAGAGTTAGCGAGATGGGACCTCGCAGGGCGTCCCCATCCTGAGTTCATTCTTTGTCCCCACGAAAACGTTTGCATGCACATGGCTGCTGGTTTCGCGGCCCTCACTGGCCGCGGACAAGCTGTGATGGTGCACGTTGACGCCGGCACTGCCAATTCCGTCATGGGAATGCACAATATGTTCCGCGCTCGTCTACCCGTCATGCTGATTGCGGGCAAAGCTCCATTTACCATCAGAGGCGAGTTGGACGGCTCTAGGGATAATTATGTTCATTTCGTGCAAGATCCCTTTGATATCGCAAGCCTTGTTCGTCCGTATGTGAAATGGGAGTATTCCTTGCCCAGCGGGGTGATCGCCAAGGAGGTTTTGCGCCGTGGTCACTCTATGATGCAAAGCGATCCGCAGGGCCCTGTCTACTTGACTTTGCCTCGAGAGGTGCTTGCAGAGTCTTTAGCGACCGAAGAGGTGCGCACATTCAGCAGTCAACGCTATGGTCCGGTGATGGCCGGGGGCATTGACGATACTCGCGCGCAAGCCGTTGCCCACCAACTCATGACTGCCCAGCAGCCCATTGCTGTAACTTCCTACCTCGGTCGAAACCCCGAGGCTGTAGGAGCGTTAGAGGATTTAGCCATGCTCTGCGGTATACAAGTGTTTGAATTTAATCCCAGTTTCTTGTGTATTCCCCGCCACTCACCTTGCTTTGGAGGATTTGATGCCTCTGGCGCGATGCGCGGTGCTGATACAGGACTATTGCTGGACGTAGATGTACCTTGGCTACCGAAGTTCGTGCAAGACAATCCCGAAACTCGTTGGACACACATTGACGTTGACCCGATCAAAAAAGACTTCCCCATGTGGGGTTTTGCTACGGATGTAAGAGTTCAGGCAGATTGCGCTAAGGTACTGAGCCAAGTTGCTGAAATTGTGAGGGCTCAAGCCAACGAAGAATTTCATTTGCGTGTTGCCAAACGCGTTGCAAGTTGGGCCGGGCCGCGGGAGGAGCGTCTTGGGCTTGTTGACAAGGCTGCTAAAAATCCTGGTCAAGTCGGTGCCATTTCCCCGGCTTTCCTTTGCGCAGCAATTGGACAAGCTATTAGCGAAGAAGATATCGTCATCAACGAGGCGATTCGCAATACGTTTTCTGTTCTTAACCAAATTCCGCGCAGCCGACCCCATACGTTGCTCTGCGCAGCGGGAGGGGGGTTGGGCTACAGCGGGGGCATGGCGTTGGGCGCAAAGTTGGCCAATCCTAGTGTTCGGGTTGTACAAATCGTCGGTGATGGTGGCTTTCACTTCTCTACGCCGACCTCAGTTTATGCCACAGCACAACGCCACAACTTGCCCATTTTCACCGTGGTGCTGGATAACGGAGGGTGGCAAGCTGTTAAAGAGGCTGTGCTGCGAATTTATCCAGACGGCTCAGCCGCTCAGTCCAATGAGTTTCAATCGCGCCTTCAAGGCCAGCACAGACATTTTGAGCAAGTAGCAGAGGCCTTTGGTGCGTACGGCGAATACTTGTCAGATCCAAGCGAAACTCATGCAGCGATTGCACGCTGCTTGAGAGCTGTGGACTCGGGCCAGTCTGCGGTGCTCAATGTGCAAATTGGTCTCCAATAGGTATTTAAAAGTTCTTACGCAAGTTCTTACCCCATCACCCAGAGAATAAATCATGGCCCCCATTCAGAGATTCAGCGTGCTCATTGCCTCCTTCACTTGCTTGTTGGTATGCTCACTGCCACTGACTGCCTTTACCGCAGACTACCCCGCAAAACCTATCACTATCGTGGTCGGCTACTCTGCTGGAGGCGGGGTAGACGTGATGGCGCGCATCTTGGCTGAGAAACTACCGCCGCTTTTGGGGCAGCCAGTAGTTGTAGAAAATCGTCCCAGCGTTGGCGCCATCGTTGGTTCTAACTTCGTTGCTAAATCAAAACCAGATGGCTACACACTCCTTATGGGTGCACCGGGGTCTATTATTTTCAATCACGCCATTTACAGCAAACTTCCCTATACCCCTCAAGAACTGACACCAATCTCCTTTGTCAGTGACTCACCTTTGGTGCTCTTGGTCAATGTCAACAACCCTGCAAAAAACGTTCAAGAATTGGTTGCACAGTCCAAACAAAATCCAGATAAAGCAAATTACGGCGCTAGCTCAGCGTCCTTCCAACTCATCACCGAACTCTTCAACCGCAAGACCGGAGCAAAGTTTGCACATATCCCGTACAAGGGTGCAAATGATTCTGTGATGGCAGTCATGACCGGGGACGTAACGATGACCCTGGCCGACGCGGGTCCAGCATTCACAGGGTTGCAAACGGGTCGTGTGAAAGCGCTTGCTGTGACCTCTGCAGCGCGTATGAAAGACTATCCCAACGTGCCAACGCTCAGTGAACTCGGTATAGATCTAAAAGCTTCAGTTTGGATTGGGCTGCTCGCTCCTGCTGGCACGCCGTCTGACATCATAAAGCGCTTACAAGAGGATGTTGCAAAAATAGTGGCCATGCCAGATGTTCAGAAAAAAATGACTTCCATGTCTGTCATTCCAATGAGTAATACGTCGGAAGAATTTTCTAAAATAATTGCGACAGAAATACCGCTTTGGCGACAACTGGCCCAAGAAAACAATATTACGGCTAATTAATTTTGCTCATAGTTTCAGTGCCTGCCCTTGCATTCAATGTGCTTGAACTTAAATGAAAGCAAAGACTATCTTTGGAGTGTCTTTGATTTCAATTGAAACGAACACCTTTTAAACATTTGCACCTAAAGCTATTGATAGTGCCTTGGACGCCTGTAAAAGGTCTGAAACGTATTTGGTAATTTCAGCTTTTTTCATTCTGACAGACGGACCAAACACAGCAATTGCCCCGATCACCTCACCTGTGTTCTTAAAGAAGGGTGCAGCAATAGCCACAGCGCCCTCTATGACTTCTTCTTGGCTAAGCGCGTACCCTTTGCGGCGAATCAGCTCCAACTCCTTCTTGAGATTCAATTTCTTATTGTTGATCTTGGGCAACGGCTCTTTCTCAAACTCCTCAATCAAATCCGTAAAGGCGAGAATAGCCCTCCCACTTGCACCTACCGATATAAGTTCCTTGTATCCAACGCCCATTTTGTAATTAAGCGCGTGTTGACTCGCCAACTCTGCGATACAAACTCTGTCAAGGCCTTGGAGCTGAAAAAGCACCACCGTCTCCCCAGTGATAGTCCACAAGTTTTCAAGAATAGGCTGCGCAATCTCACTTAGATCTAAGGCGCTTGACCAAGCGTGAGCCATCTGCGCAACTGCAGGGCCCAGCCTGAATTTAAGAGGTTCACCGCTGGAGGCGATGAAATCATTGTTCTCTAGTGTTTTAAGGAGCCTATATAGGGTGGGTCGACTGAGATCTACTTTGTGCATCAACTCGGACGCTGACATAGAGTAGTTTTTGGCACTAAATGCTTTCAAAATATCAAGAGCCCGCTCAACCGCTCTCACATTTGCCGCGCCCTTGCTGGGCTTGGTCGGTGAATTAAAGGAGGATTTACCCAGCACTCCCTTTGGGCGAGCAGACCTCTTGGGATTAGACATCATCGATTTCACATTCTGTACCAATGCATTTCTTCTTTTATATAAGTAGGGGTTAACCCGTAATTCATTAATAACAAGCCCCAGATGAGGTAATGTTCACGTATTATTACTCATCTAGTGGATTATTGTCTCACCAGGTGGACAAATTTTAATCCTAACGCACTTAAGGAAAACGAACTATGAATAAAGAAATGTCAGAAACTCTCACCCGCACCGGTCCTGGCACATTGATGGGTAACTTAATGCGCAGGTACTGGATACCTGTCATGAGCTCAAGTGAAATCGCTGAGGCAGACTCACCCCAAGTCCGCGTTCAATTGTTGGGCGAGAAACTCTTGGCCTTTAGAGACACAGAGGGCAAAGTAGGCTTGATTAACGAGTTTTGTACGCACAGGGGTGTATCCCTTTATTTCGGCCGTAATGAGGAGAACGGTATACGCTGTGCTTACCACGGTATCAAGTTTGACCGCAATGGTAAGTGTGTAGATGTCCCCGCTGCCCCCCAACTGTGCGAGAGAATGAATATCAAAGCCTATCCAACGATTGAGCTCGCAGGACTGGTGTGGACTTACATGGGCCCAGCGGACAAAATGCCAGCCCCACCAGACCTTGAGTGGTGTAAGCTCCCAGAGTCACACGTCTTCATCACCAAGCGGGTGCAAGAGTGCAATTACCTACAAGCGATGGAAGGCGGGATTGATACCAGTCACGTCTCCTTTGTCCATCGCTATGAGGTCGATCAAGACCCTATGCACAAGGGTGTCAAAGCGCTTGACTACATTAAGGCCGACGGCAATGTGATCTTCACCATTGAAGATATGCCTTACGGTTTGGTCCTCTTGGGCCGTAGAAACGGCGACACCGATAGCTTTTACTGGCGCATTACCCAGTGGCTCTTTCCCTGGTACACACTCATCCCCCCGTTTGGTCACCACTCTCTTGCCGGGCACGTGTGGGTTCCAATCGATGATCACAGTTGCTGGGCATGGAGTATTAACTTTCACCCTGATAAGCCGCTCTCAAGTGAAGAGCGCACGCAAATGCAGGAGGGTAAGGGCATCCACGTTCTGTACGAAGATGCGGCTTCTTTTAAACCCATCGCCAACAAAGACAATGACTACTTGATGGACCGTGTCGCTCAAAAAGAGAAGAGGGCTTACAGCGGCGTGTTTGGCTTCTCAGCGCAAGACTACTCGCTTCAAGAAAGTATGGGGCCCATTCAAGATCATGAAAATGAGAAACTACTTCATACGGACAAAGCCATCGTGATGGCTAGAAAAATGCTCCTTGAATCAGCTCAAAATCTAGCTAAAGGTATCGAGCCACCAGCGCTTGACTCATCCTCACAAAGGGTTAGAGCAGCAGGTGTGCTTTTGGGCAAAGAAGAGGATCCTCTTAAATGGGCTAAAGAGCACTTAAGCGACAGCAACGCGCATCCTGTTTACTCGCTCTAATCAACGGGATGTCAATGAATGCTTTAATTTTTAGTCGCTTTTCAAAGCGACTCACATTGCGCTTTGCTACGCTGTTACTGATAGTCTCTGAGTGCACAGCGTTTGCACAGACTCCGCCACCAGTTTGGACACCCTCCAAACCCATACGCATCATTGTTCCCATCACCGGTAGCACCAATGATGTGCTGGCGCGCCTCATCGCACCTAAACTGCAAGAGGCATTGGGGCAAACCGTGATCGTAGACAACAAACCCGGAGCTGGGGGGAATATCGGTGCGGACTTTGTTGCGAAGTCTCCCCCTGATGGATACACACTGCTCGTTGGTTACAACGGTCCTTTGGCCATCAATCAAACCCTCTTTGACAAAATGCCCTACGACCCTGTTAAAGACCTTGCTCCTATTACGCTTGCAGTAACTGCCTCACAGTATTTAACGGTCAATGCCAATTCTGGATTCACAAGCTTAAAAGACTTCATCTCCAAAGCCAAGGCCAACCCGGGTAAGTACTCCTATGCGTCAATTGCTGTGGGTAGTGCTTCCCACTTGACCATGGAGATGTTCAAAGCGGATGCAGGTTTAGATATCACCCATATACCCTACAAGGGTTCAGGAGCGGCGGTGACAGATTTGATTGCAGGCAATGTGGACGCAGGTTTCTTTGTTCCGGGCAATGTGCAACAATTTGTCAAAGACGGGCGTCTTAAATTACTGGCCTCATCGGGTAAGAAAAGATTTGTAAGCACACCCGACGTCCCCACTATCCAGGAGTCAGGATACAAAGACTTTGAAGCATCTTCTTGGATTGGTTTTCTTGCACCTGGCGGCACGCCAACCAATGTGATTGATAGATATCACTCCGAAATTGTCAAAATACTTCAAATGCCAGATATTCACAATAAACTGGTTGATATGCAGTTTGAGGTGATAGGTTCAACTCCTGCTCAGTTTAAAGGATGGATCCAATCAGAGATTCCCAAATGGGGCAAGGTTATCAAAGCTACCGGTGCGAAAGCAGACTGATGCATAGACTTCAAAATAAGGTCGCCATCATCACCGGTGCCGGTTCGGGTATTGGCGCAGCAACTACAGAACTCTTTTGCGCCGAGGGCGCTAAAGTTCTCATGGTCGATATGAACCAAGAAGCAATTGAGCTCACTCACAGCAAAATATTAGAAAAACATCCCGAAGCACAAATCCTGACCCACTTAGCCGACACCTCCAACGAAGCCCTGGCTTTAGCGGCTGTTGAGAAGGTAATTGCTGCTTTTGGCAAATTACATATTTTGGTCAATAACGCCTCCATGCGCAATTACAGTGCACTATCAAACGTGAGCCAAGAGGAGTGGCTAGCAGTGGTTGGTGTTAACTTGCTTGGAGTCTCCAATTACTGTAAGGCCGCTCTTCCTGAGCTTCGCAAATTTGGAAATGCAAGCATCGTGAACGTCTCCTCTTGCTACGCTGTAACGGGCAGGAAGGGGATGGGGTTATACGATTCAACCAAAGCCGCTCAACTTGCTTATACCCGAACGCTTGCTTTTGAGGAGGCTCAGCACGGTATACGTGTTAACTCCATCTGTCCAGGGTCAACGCTCACAGATTTTCATATTGATCGCGCAGCCGCCAAGGGCAAAAGTGTAGAGCAACTAAAGACTGAGCGAAATACAACCTCACTGCTTGGACGGTGGGCTTCGCCAATAGAGATAGCCAATCCTATTCTTTGGTTTGCTTCAGACGAAGCATCTTTCATCACAGGTACCAATTTGATGGTCGATGCTGGTCTTCACATAATGTAGTTGAACTACCGCCACCCATCCATAAATACGGTTGGAGGCGGTTTCTCGGTTTTAGGCCGTTTCGGGCAGTTCTTGCCCGCTTGATTTCTTAATCTTCTCTTTTCGAAGTTTGGGCAAAGTTCCCAAGGCCCACTTCAAAACCACCACCGCTCAGGCTGCGTCCCGGTCGTCTTCATCACCACATTCACGCTCTTGTGAGTTTTGCGC
>CAIKNE010000135.1 GCA_903828695.1 uncultured Burkholderiales bacterium
CAAAGCATATCCGCTTTTAATGGGCTCCCAAAAAAACACCAACAAACCTTTAACAGGATCCTTACCCAGTAAAACAAAGAGCGCCATGCCTAAGATTACCGTAATCAGTAACGAGAGAAGGGGAGAGGCGATGCTCCAAAATTTGGAGGGGTAGGGTCGTTGCTCTAATTTAAACATGTAGTGCTTGAAATTTATTGTGTACAGCTTGCGAGAGATTAGATTTAGAGTAGTTTGTCAGATTTGTCTGCTGCTGAGCGCTTGATTTAGAGTGCATCAGCACTTTCCCACAACCCGCTCATCCACGAACCAATCAGTTCCTTGGTCGCCTGGGCGCGGCTTACAGACGGGGACATACGCCCCTGGGAGATGACTTGTATACGGTCAGAGATCTCAAAGAGTTCGTCAAGCTCCTCACTCACCACAAGCACCGCACAATCTGCATTTCTAAGTCTCAATATCTCTGAGCGAATTTGTGCGGCAGCGCCCACATCAACGCCCCAAGTAGGCTGACAGATGATGAGTACATCGGGGCGCACATCAATCTCTCGGCCCACAATAAACTTTTGCAAATTACCACCGGACAAGGAGCTTGCGCTTGCGTGAGCGCTACTGGCTTTGACGTTAAAGTCAGAGATAATTTTTTTCGTCTGTTGCTCGAGTCCTTCCTCATCAATCCAGCCCCAAGCCCCAATCGACTCACTGCGAGTCAAAAGCATATTGTGCATCAGGCTAAGCGAGGGCACGGCACCCCTCCCAAGTCGCTCCTCAGGAACGAAGTGCAACCCAAGCGCTCTGCGCTGAATAGGTCCTAAATGTGCAACGCTTTGGTCTTTCAAAATAATGGCGTCTGCCCTTGCCCTTACGTCCTCACCCGAAAGTGCATAAAGTAACTCCCTTTGTCCGTTCCCGGAGACCCCGGCAATGCCCAAAATCTCGCCTTTTCTAAGCTCAATTTCGATATTTTCCAGATTCACTCCAAATTGATCATTCTTTGCAAGGCTTAAGCGGTTCACCTTTAAAACTGTTTCACCGGTTTGATGCACTTCATGCACCAAATCTGCAGGTTCTGCACCAATCATCATACGGCTAAGTGACTCATTTGATTCCAAATTAGGAATGCACTGGCCCGTTACCCGTCCGCCTCTCATCACGGTGCACACATCGCACAAAGAGCGGATCTCATGGAGTTTATGGCTGATGTATAAGATACTACAACCGCGTTGCGCCAAGCGTCTGAGAACGACAAACAACTTATCGACCGCCTGGGGTGTTAGGACAGAAGTAGGCTCATCCAAAATGAGCAGTTCTGGCTCTCCCAACAGGGCTCTAATAATCTCCACCCTTTGCCGCTCGCCCACACTTAATGCGTGTACGGGGCTTTGGGGATCTACATCCAGTCCATACTCATTGGCAATGAGTTTAATTTTTGACTCTACTTCGGTGAGCTTTAACTCACCCCCCAATCCAAGCCAAACATTCTCAGCAACACTCAGTGTCTCAAAGAGACTGAAATGCTGAAATACCATACTGATCCCCAGGCGTCTTGCTTCTTGAGGATTTTTAATTTGAACAGCCTGTCCTTTGAAAACAACCTCGCCCGCGTCTGGTTTCACAGCGCCGTAGATGATTTTCATGAGCGTCGATTTACCTGCCCCGTTCTCCCCCAAAACAGCGTGAATTTCTCCTTTTTTAACTTCCAAAGAGACCTGATCGTTGGCCGTCACCAATGGATATTTCTTAGTAACGCTTCGAATGCTCAACAAAGAGGTGGTCATATGGGCAGATATCGAGTGGTGAAGAACTGAATTTGAGTAATAAGTTTAAACCAATTGTGAAGAGCAACGAAGGAGCAACGATCTGAAACAGGTCCTGATGAGCTTAAGCTATTTTCGAGCCAACTTAACTGGGCGCTAACAGCAGGTTAGCAGTGCGCTCACCCACTATTTGCAGCCTAGTCTCTTAGCGAATCAAAATTGCCCTAAAGTCATTCACATTGGTGAAAGTCGGCCCCGTCACAACCAAGTCTCCCAAAGCCTCAAAATAGGTAAACGAGTCGTGTCGCGCTAAAAATTCTGAGGTCTTTAGACCCAGCGCTTGCGCTTTTTCTAAAGTTTCAGGCCTAACAAGAGCACCCGCATTGCTCTCCACCCCATCGATTCCGTCCGTATCCGCAGCAAGGGCCCAAATACGGGGATGCCCACCCAGTTCTTTAGCCAAGCTCAAACAAAATTCACCTGCACGCCCTCCTCTGCCCTCTTTTTGATCAGAACAAGTTTTGTCTGACTTCGGGATAGTGACCGTTGTCTCGCCCCCGCTCAAGATGACACATGGAGGAGTAAATGCACAAAAAACGTTATTCCCCTTATGGCTAGCGCTTTGAGCATCGGCCTCGTCCATCAACTTAGCTGCCCCCTTGGCAAGGGCTGCGTGAACTTTTGCAACCTCAGAGGATTCGCCCTCCATTTCATCCGACAAGATATAAGCATTGAGTCCCATAGATACGGCCAACTCAGCCGCCGCCTGAAGAGAGTGCTTGGGTGTCGCGATCAACTCGACAGGTGCGCAGTGTTTAAACGCGTTGCCTGGCTTGGGCGTTTCTAACTCACCGCGTTCAAGTGCGCTTAAGACTGCGTCGGGCAAATGCACGCTGAACTTCCTTAATATCGCCAGGGCATCAGCACAGGTTGTGGGATCGGGAACCGTTGGTCCACTCGCGATCACAGATGGGTCATCTCCAGGCACATCACTGATGGCGAAACATATTAATTTGGCCGGTGCACAAGCCAATGCCAAGCGACCGCCTTTGATTTGAGACAGATGTTTTCTAACGCAGTTCATTTCTTGGATGTTCGCACCACTTTTCAAAAGAGCTTGATTGAGCGCTTTCTTATCCTCGAGTGTTAAACCGATTGCGGGGAGCGTTAAGAGAGAAGATCCGCCCCCAGAGATTAAACAAATCACTAGATCATCTGACGTCAGCTCTTTTGTCAATCCAAGTATTCGTTGTGAAGCATTGACGCCTGCTTGGTCAGGAACGGGATGGGCCGCCTCAACCATCTCGATGCGTGGCGGTGCAGAGCTACCACGTCTAGCTGCTGCGCCAATTCCTGAATCCTCAGCCGGTATATGGCCGTAGCGAGTAACGACTAACCCACTCATAGGCTGATCACTGGGCCACATGGCGTCAAGCGCTAGCGCCATAGAAGCAGCGGCTTTGCCAGCCCCAAGCACTAAAGTTCGGCCCTTGGGGGGCTTAGGTAATCGCCCCAGCAAAGCCTTTGCAGGGAGGGCCGCTGAAACAGCGCAATCAAATAGACTTCGCAGTAACTCAGTTTCTGAAAGGGGTGTATGAATCACTTCTTACCCAAGCCAAGTAAAGAAGCACCTTGGGTGTAGAGTTGAATTCTCTCTTTCATGAAAGCATCCATTTGATCGGTACCGATATTGATGAGCTCGAAACCATTTTTAGCGGCAAGCTCGCGCATCTCAGGGTCGGTATTGATTTGAGCCCAAAGCTGAGACAATTTCTTGATTTGATCCACAGGCGTAGATTTAGGCACACCAATGCCCCTGTATGAGCCGTCAACCCAGTTTGTAATCCCCAACTCTTTAAATGTGGGTACATCTAGCATTAAGGGATGCCGTTTATCCATTCCAACAGCTAATGCCCGCACACGGCCCTTGTTATTAATGGCAAAGGGGGTGTAAGTCATAGCCGCATCAACTTGATTGCCAAGTAAAGAGGTAGTCATGTCCCCCGTTCCTTTGAAAGGAATATAGATGGTCTTGATCCCAAATGAAACATCTAAACGCTCATGCGCTGCGTGATTTGCGGAGTTAAGTCCGGAGCCTCCAACAGAGATATGTTCGGGATCTTTTTTAGCGGCGGCAATAAAGTCAGCAAAGGTTTTGTAAGGGCTTGCCACAGGCACCACCAAGATATCGGGCGTATAGTGAAACCAAAACACGGGTGTGATATCACCAGTTTTGTATTGAACCGTACCCTCAATCGGCTGAAAAACAATATGCGGAAGGTTAATACCCACTACATTCAAGCCGTCCCCAGGTAAGGTGTTAATCTGTGACCACATGAGCGCACCGCCCGCACCTGCTTTGTACTGGATGATGGTTTCAATGTTAGGGCACTTCTTTTTGATCAACATTTGTTGGTGCCGAGCAGACAGATCAGACTCACCCCCAGGTGGAAAGGCTTGCCAGTATTGTAAATTTTTATCAGGACAAAACTGTGAGCTCTGCGTATTTTGAGCGTTGGCGAACGAACCCATTAAAAGGGCAAGCGCAAAACCGATGACTTGAAGGACTGATGAATATTTGGTGATCTGCAAGCTTGATTTGAAATTCAATTTAAATCTCCAAGTGTTAGGGGCGTTTGATAACTTACTTAGTCTTGATCATTTCGCAAACTGCGCGAGTCACATCCTTTGTCATCGCAGCCCCGCCCAGGTCGCCCGTATGCAGCGCCCTATTGGCCGTGACTTTCTCGATCGCTTTCATCAGCACCGCGGCGGCTTTAGCCTCGCCCAAATGCTCAAGCATCATCACACAACTCCAAAAAGTTCCAATGGGATTTGCAAGGCCCTTGCCCATGATATCAAAGGCAGAGCCGTGTATTGGCTCAAACATACTTGGATAACGTCTCTCGGGATCAATATTGCCCGTCGGCGCAATCCCAAGACTACCCGCTAAGGCCGCCGCCAGATCCGTCAAAATATCGCCGTGCAGATTCGTTGCAACCACCGTATCAAGTGTTGCAGGACGATTCACCATCCTAGCAGTCATGGCATCCACCAACTCTTTGTCCCACCTCACATCTGGGAATTCTTTTGAGACTTCTACCGCTATTTCATCCCACATCACCATCGCGTGGCGCTGGGCGTTGGATTTGGTAACTACGGTTAGATGCTTTTTAGGTCTGGACTGAGCCAGTTTAAATGCGTAGCGAATAACTCGCTCGACACCTACGCGAGTTAGGACAGACACATCCGTTGCAACTTCAATAGGATGACCTTGGTGGACTCGGCCACCCACTCCTGCGTACTCGCCCTCTGAATTCTCTCGTACGATGACCCAGTCAAGATCCTCCACCTTGCAGCGCTTGAGGGGGGCGTCAATGCCGGGTAATATCCGAGTAGGACGCACATTGGCGTATTGATCAAAGCCTTGACAAATCTTCAGCCTCAAGCCCCAAAGGGTAATGTGATCTGGAATGTGTGGATCTCCAGCAGAACCAAAAAGTATGGCATCTTTATCCCTCAGATGGCTTAGCCCGTCTGCGGGCATCATCTCACCGTGTTTTCTGTACCAATCTCCGCCCCACATGAACGTTTCAAAATCAAACTTAAAACTGCCCTGCTCTTCAGCGAGCACCCTTAAGACCTCCTCCCCTGCTGGAACGACCTCTTGGCCGATTCCGTCCCCAGGAATACAAGCGATTTTGTAAACTTTCATGTAATACCTTTCTTTTCTTAAATACAAACCTAAGCATTGTGCACAATTTTCCCTGACTCCAGATGCGTCTTAGAAAACAAAAGCTCAAAATATCTTCAGTTCATAGGTAGAAGTGCTAACTATTAAAGTGAGCATTTAATATACTGTGGTTCTGTTTTCAAAAGTTTAATCAAATGACCTCTCTTCTCATTCACCGCGCCAATTGCATCTCCACTCAAAACGACTCTGATACGGAGCTTAGAGGAGCTTCTATATGGATTGAAGGAGGCGTCATTAAGCAGATCTTCAAAGCCTCAGAGGAAGTGCAACATTTGGTGCAAAGCGTTGATGAGGTTATTGATGCATCCAAGCATGTTGTGATCCCTGGAATGGTCAATACTCACCACCATATGGTGCAGTCTTTAACCCGTGCGGTACCCAGCGTTCAAAGCTCAGAACTATTCTCATGGCTAAAAGGGCTATATCCAATTTGGGCCGGCCTGACCCCAGAGATGGTTCGTGTCTCTAATCAAGTTGCAATGATAGAACTTTTGATGTCAGGGTGTACGACTACGAGCGATCATTTGTACATCTACCCAAATGGTGTTCGCTTAGAAGACAGTATCGAAGCGGCCAAGCTCACAGGCATTCGTTTTACGGCCACCAGGGGGAGCATGAGCGTAGGACAAAGCAAGGGAGGGTTACCGCCAGACCGTGTGGTTGAAGATGAGGGGTTTATCCTCAAAGAAACCCAGCGACTCATTGAGACTTGGCATAACGCAGGTCACGGCTCTATGCTCCAAATCGCTGTTGCCCCTTGTTCGCCGTTTACAGTTAGCAGGGACTTAATGCGGGAGTCTGCTGCGCTGGCGAGAAACTACGGCGTTAGGATGCATACACATCTCGCAGAGAATGATCACGACGTTTTGTATACAAAAGAGCATTTCAACTGCACGCCTGCCCAGTACGCAGAGGGGCTTGGCTGGGTGGGTGAGGACGTATGGCACGCGCACTGCGTCAAATTGGACACGGAGGGGACTTACCTTTTCGCAAAAAGTCGTACTGGAATTGCTCACTGTCCTTGTAGCAATATGCGCTTGTCTAGCGGCATTTTGCCCCTTCGCAAACTCCTGGACGCAGGCGTCCCTGTTGGCTTAGGAGTGGACGGAAGTGCCAGTAA
>CAIKNE010000136.1 GCA_903828695.1 uncultured Burkholderiales bacterium
TGAGCCATTTGGGTGACCTGGGCCAACTGGGCAGCCATCGGTGACATGAGCGGGTTAGATCCGGACATATTGAACTGAGCTTGTTGGAATTGAACGTTTTGAGCTCGGCCCAAAGCTGAAGTCGGAGTTTGTCCGCCCTGCCCCATCTGGTTAGCCTGAGCAAGCAAGGTGGCTTGCATCATTTGGATGGCTTGGGCGTTGGTGCTTGCACTGGAATTTGTATTCAAGCCGGCGCTGGTCAATGTGTTTTGAGCACTGAGGCTATTTAAATTTCCGGTACCGGAATTGTTTGTCGTGTTGGCTGCAAGACTAGAACTCGGGGCCTGAGCAACGGTTGTGGTGCTCAAATCAAGTCCAAGTCGGTTGATCGCATTTTGATGTAGCCCCTCAATGATCGAGTGTCTCGTGATCGGTGCACTGGTATCTCTGTTCACGTGCAGCATGGAGGCCTGGGAACCCGCGATGTTCAAATTGGCATGCGTTCTGGTCTCACTTCTAGCCGCAGGGGTCAGGACCGTCAAGTACAAATCGTCCAAGCTTGCGGGTCCAAAGTTCTTAAGGCCTGTTTCATCAAAGTACTTGGTCACCATATCTAGTTGTTGCAGGACGCTTCGGTTGGTGATGTCCTTGGCGTTGGTTGCAAAACCTGCTGACGCCGCTCCTCGGTCTGGCCCCTCACAGAACTGAATAATTCCGTGGCAACGGTTATTCGTTGCTTTGGGGTTCATCCCGTCACTCTCCATCAGAGTCAGTCTTGCAAAATCATCAGGGTGAAACTGATAGGTTTTAGACATATTAACAATTTTGTCGTACACGGCCGTCTTTTCCTGCGCGGGGATGAAGCCTTTCTCTACTGCGCGGTCGAGAGTTTTATTCAAAATGGGGTTGTCCCCAGCATCAATACTAGAGCCAGATTGAATCCTTGTGCTTGCGCTGGTGCCCTGGACATTTGAGCCTGCAACTGACCACTGAGCTGGGCGTGAGTAGGCGGTTTGATTGGGATTGGCTTGCGCGGTCATGGATGCTGCGCGTGCATTTATATAGTTAGCTGTGCTATCAACGCCGGGGCCCCCAGGGGTAGCTGCACTGAGGGCACTCAAATTTAACTGTTGACCGGGGAAAATTTTGTCTGGATTTTGAATCCCGTTGGATCTGGCAAGCTCCTGGGACAAATGCATTGCATCGGTTGGGCTCACAGTTTGACCCTGGGCAGCAAAATAACCCCTCACTATATTAGAGAGTGTGTCCCCTGATCTTATGGAGATACTGGATGCGCTTGGGCTTGAGGGATTCGTCGTTAAATTGGAAGCTGTATTTGAATTAGAGTTTGACGAAGTATTGACACCGTTTTGAGCCTGAGCCTGCGCGAGGGCTTTTGAGAAAGCAGTTTTATCTGCGCCAACAGAGCTCGTACCTCGATCAGTAAATAAATATTTATTACTGTCCAAGTAACTATTTCTTACCAAGTTTTTCGAATCTGTTAAATAGTTCATGGCAATTCCAGTGGCATTTTCTTCTTTGGTACAAAATTTGCAAAGTCTGTTGAGTCAATCAAATAAACGTCAATTAACCAACACATACTCTCTATTTTGCAAATGCTGTGCCGATCTGAAAAATCATTAAAAGTGTCCGGAAACGGACACCTTAACAAGTGGCTTCCAACCTACTTTAATGTGGGATTGGCAGGGCTTGTTGCACGCTTAGCCATCAGTGCATTGATGGGTTTCGTTGGATTTATTGCACCCTCCCATGCCCAGGTCACAGCGGGGCTAAACAACCCTGGACAGCTCAAAATAGACGCTCAACTCAAGCCCTGGTTTGCAAATATGGAGCATGTAAGCGAGTCAAGCGTGGGCGTGTCTTTGCTGGATTACAGACTCAAAATTGAACCCTGCGAGAAGCCAATTTCATTTGATTTCCCGTTTGCCTCCCATAAAACAGTTCGGGCACGGTGTGAGTCACCTGCTTGGCAGTATTACCTTCAAGTCAGCGTTAACACCGCTGGTGCGACGAGTTCGCCCACACCTTCATCTACTCAGGCTACGCCCTCAACTCCTGGTAGTTCTACAGGTCCTACTACTGGCGCCACTTCAGCTCCCTCCAAAACGCTCCCACAACCCTCAACAGGCGCGAGTGAAACGATCAAGAGCGTGCAAAGTGATCCAGCCCCCTCTAAACCCTCCACTCAAAACCCATTGAACACGGGAGTGCACACAGTTCTGACCTCGCCTCAGTTTCTGAAACGAGGTACGATTTTGGAAGCCAACATGTTTGTTGGCACGGAGGTTGCATTACAACCCAGCGAAATGTCTGCATTGAGTAATCCCAAGGATGTAGTCAACATGGAGCTTTTGCGGGATTTGCCAGCCAACACTCCGTTGAAGAGTTTTGATCTTAAGCCGATGGTTATGATCAAGCGAGGACAACTGGTGATTGTGTCGATTGGAGAGGGAAAAGGCTTTTTGATCTCAATCAGAGCTGAAGCCCTTCAAGACGGCCAAATGGGTGACCAGATTAGGTTAAAAAATACCGAATCAGGCCGATCTATATCAGCTGTGGTCACAGGAGTAAATACTGCGAAAGCGATGTAAAAAGAATTGTTAAGTACTAATTTGTTGAATTTCTTTAAAAAATGTGTCATTTGGCTCAAGTTTTAAAGTTTCGAGACGAATTAAATGAAGTCAAAAACTTTTTTGTTATTGTTAATTTTTTGTAAGAGAGTGCATCATGACTGACGCCATTTCCAACCAACCCCGGATTCCGGTGGCGAATACGACGCTTAAAAGCGTTGTGAACTCGCCCAGCTCGCCCCTGTCTTCTGCGGGTGCAAAATCAAGCAATTCGGCGCCCTCAGCTTCAGTTGTTGCCATGAGCTCTGGCTCGGACACACTGAGCTTGAGCAATGTGACCCAACAAGTGGCTGAGCAACCTGGATTTGACCAAACCAAGGTCAACGCCATTAAGCAAGCCATTCAAAGTGGAAACTATGCGATTGACCCACGTCGAATTGCTGAAGGTTTCACGTCCTTAGAGAAGATGATTAAGGAATAAGCCTTGTCACAAGTTCAAGCGTCAAATCCAGATATTGAGGCTTCCCTGACCAAGGCTATGCAGCGCGTGGCTAAGTTAGAGGAGTTGCTTGAAGAGGAGTTTGAAGCATTGAAAGCGCAAAATCTAACTAATTTTGACTCTATCAACGATAACAAAAATAAGCTGCTTAAAGAATTAATGGCTTTGACGGGCATCCACAAGCCCGAGGATGCAAATAAATTGGACTCACGCTGGAATGAGTTCAAAGATAAAATGCGCCTGTGTAGAAACTTACACAGACGAAGCGAAATATTGGTTTCTCGAAAACTTGACGCCATCAAAGGCGCTTTAGATAGCATGCGCGGTGTCACCACGCCCAGCTCCGTAGAAACCTATGACCGTTTAGGTCGAATCAAACGCGGACGTCAAATTACGGGCTACATGTCCATTTAAAGACAAGCAAAAGGCAAAGGGACGCGCGAGCCTTTTATCTGACTTTGCTCCTTTTATCACGAGTTGTTGACCAGTGATCCAATTACATCACTTTCTCATCTCCAGGTCTCATGCCCTTGAGCCAATAGACCCAAGACAAAATGACAGCTACTGCGGTATACATATCCTGCGGAATCTCATCGCCAACATCTAATCTGCTCAAAAGTGCCAGCAGTTGAGGATCCTCAGCAACGTAGACACCTTGCTTTTTTGCCTCTTCAATAATTCTACGGGCCAGATCATCGTGCCCTTTGGCTGTAACGCGAGGGGTTTTGTTGAGTCCGTACTCGAGCGCCAGTGCTTCTAGTCTGTTTTGCATGTTTGGCACCTTTTTATACGCGGGTATCTAAAACAGAGCCCGCATGGGGCCTGGGCACCTGCTCTTCGCTGGGCTTGGTTGCGTTAAAGATTTGAAAGGAGTTGAGCGTTAAGCCAGATACGCCGAGCTCGTAGCCGAGTTCACTTGCATTCGTTCTGGCCAACTCCGCAACTTCTGGCCTCACAGCCCACATCACCAAATCAACTTGCGTTGACTGTTTGATCGATGTATTCAACCATATCTCACCCAAAACTCTGCTCTTGGAGTGAATATCTACAGATAACTGATGCTCTGCATCATCTTCTTTGCCACTTTTCGATTTTTTGAAGTACAGATCTACAGGATCTGCATCCCAAAACGGAATCACAGCATGAAAGGCCAACTCACCCCGCATCAGTTGTTGAGCGGTTTGGACTTGAGCAGACTCGAGCTCATTGGTCGCGGCCTTTAGTTGATGTGAGAGCTTGGTCGTCTCGGGAGTGGGTTGCATCCGCTCCAAAAGTGCAGATAGGGTACGGAGCATGGTTTTGGGATCTTGTTCAATACCCGAATTTTCCCCTCCCTCATTGAGAGCAGCCACAGCAGCGCTTGAGCCGCTAATGCTAGGGTTAGAGTTGTTACTATTTCTGTTGCTGCCAGTCATGCTGCCCAACAGTTGACGCTCAACACTACTAGACTGAGCTAGAACAATGTTTTTAAGCGCCGTTGGATTCAAACTCGCCATCGATAACCGGTTAGCGTTCCAGCGCTGCACCCAACTTTGGAGTTGAGGCTGAGGCAATAAACTCGCGATAGCGCCTGGCATTAAAAGCTCAAATACAACACTCAGTTCAGCCGGCTCAAACATCAATGCGTTCAATCGGTTACTCCAATTGGGAACTACATTGGTACCCATTGCCTGCGTGCTATTCAGACTTGGATTCAAACCAGTACGGACTGTATTTGCGCTTGGCGCATTTGCATTCAGAGCGTTTATGCTTTGGGGATTTTGGGTCTCTGGCGTATCTTGCGAATTGTTTAAGGTACTTAGGGCCGGGCTGGGAGCTGTATTTAACGGGGTGTTGTTGGACGGATGGACTACGGCGTTGTTATTAGACAATGAATTGGGAGAAGAAGTAACACCTGTACCCACAGCGCCTAGAGTGCCTCCAGTACCTGCACCGCCGACATATGTTGAGGGGGAGGCAATAGAAGTCCCCGGCCCCAAATTAGGGGTCAAGGCCCATCCATTGGTGGTTAGGCTTGCTTTGAGCTGAACCGTATCCCCGCTCTTCAGATCTCCCGCACTCCAGTTAGGCACGTCAATTTTAAAAGTCGGTGCACCGGAATTAAATTTGGGCGCATCGGTTTTGAAAGTGGGCGCATCGATCAAGAATCCTTTGATCACCAAGCTCACGCGGTTATCCCTAACCTCGACGGTTGCCTGTACGACCTGCCCATCACCTAGCCCCAGATCATGGGCGGCCTGCGCTGTGACCCCAATGGAGCGGGGGTCCATTTGAACAATGGGTGAGCGTATGTAGTTGATTAAGACGTTATCGGCACTGTACACAATATCCTCTCAATGACGGGCCGAGGGAGCTCAACAAAGCGAGGATCTGGGCCGGACGGACTCACTTGAACTGAAAAATGAAAACGGCTGAGTAAGCCGCAGGCCAAGCAGAGTGCTTTATGGGTATGCATCTTAAAACAAGTGAACCCTTTCGTCCACCCATTTGCGTACCCTCAGCAACTTACCTCTAATTTAGGGGAACCGAACCCAAGAGCGGTGTAAGTTTGCACTGTCTGCTCCGAGTCCATTCTCGCCCTTGTACTCGCCCTTGTCTGCTGCGCGCTCGCCCTTGGGCGCTAATACAGAACTGGCCATCTCCATTTGATCGGGCAATGACAAAACAGCACCAGCCATCAGCACTTTGCTCTCGCCTTTCGTAAACGCGGCGCGGTTACGCTCAGTAATTAAAGAGCGAAGCACTTCAATTTTTAAGGGGCTACCTGGATAGAACTTGCGAATCACTTTATCTAAAGTGTCCCCTGGCTCAACCGTATAGGTCTTTTGAGCGGCCTCTGCTGCGTTCGCGAGTTGGGCAATACTTGTACAAAACAGAGTCGTAACGCCTAAACCTACAACCAAAGTAGCTTGCACGAAGGATTTCAATAATGGGGGGAACTTCATCGTATTTCTCCTGAAAAGGGTATCAATGGGCTTGAACAATGGCAACCCACTGCGAGTTGGTGCCTGCGCCCGCACTTGCTCCAAGACTTGCTCCGGCATTTGAACTCACTTTAACGTTAAGCGCTGGACCGGCGATTTGTTTGAGATCGGCATAATAGCCCGATACTGCGGTGACCTGGGTCATGGCCATGCTCGCAAGCGCTGCGGGCTCGAGAACGTGATTAGGGATTTTCTCTTTGTCGGCAACGACCAATCGGTCTCCAACCTTCAACCCACTCATGTAACCGCCGTTGATACGGAACGTATCAGATTGAATTTTAAGGACTTGAAACTGCGGCGGTGCACAGCTCAGTTTTGCCTCTAGGGTCTTCACAAACCCCTCGGCTACTGCCTGCACCTCATTCATAACAATAGGGGACAAAGGTCTTGGGGTCATATTCTCAGGATGAGAATCTACGCTGATGAGTTGCTCGTAGCTTAGGAACACATCAGGCAAGGATCTCTCATTGACATCAAAATGAGCCACAAAGGTTGGCGCAGTTGAGAGAGAGTCTGAGCTGACGCCCAGCGTTAGGCGTACGCGCCATGGAATATGTTCTTCACCCTTACCCACCAACACTTGCTCGTAACGGGACACAGGGAGTGTCATGTCCCCCAAATGCACCAAACGCGATTGGCCACTGGTCAGAAGTAAATTGCGGCGCAGGTCCTGCATGATCTGGGTCGCACGGTACTTTTGTGTGCCCGTCATGTTGGGAGCAAGCGCAATGTCTAAAGTCATATGGTGCCAAACAGCCATCTTGTCAGCAAAAGTTGTTTTGCTGCAGGCCTGCGTTTTTAAAGGCTTACGAGAATCGGTTGCGACTTGCGCGTTAGAAGAACCCTCAGCGTCACGTCCGTAAGAGAGCACCCTAACGCCTCTGACTTCCATGCCAGACGTAAAAGAGTTGCTCTCATGCAGGGCTCCGTCCTTGTCTACCCAACTCGTGGACTTCACCTCCGTTGGACCGTCTAGGGCGGCTTGCACCAACGAGCTGCGTATAGCCTCTAAACGTTCATCCGCACCCATCAAGTCAGCGTGAGCTTGTCCAATTAGGGCACTCATGCAACAAACGCTCATGACTCCAATCACAGCCTGCGATTTAATGGTGTGAGCCATTTGTTGAACCAGCGTATTCAGATTGAACATTTTGCATTCGCTAGGGATTAGAGGGGACGGACGAATTGCGAGCATGACGATGTACCTAGATGAATCTAAATCAAGTTCAAGGAGCTTAGTTGATGCTGCAAGCAGATCAATGCGCGCGTTGAGCAATTTGGCTTAAATACAAAGCCCTTAAATCGCGAACAACGTTTTTATCCAGTGACATCGTTGCCTCATAAGTATCCTCACCAATCGGTGTAATGCTCACGAGTTGTGCACCGTAAATGACACCCTCTACACGTGTACGAAAGGTATCATTCATCACCGTCATCTCAGCAACCGTTGTGGTTGCATCTAAATACTGACCATACACTTGTTCGGTAAGTGAGCGGTAAGCATCTAGTTTGGAGGCGCGAATGGCGAGCAGCCTTTGCTGAGCGGGGTTCTTATGGTTTTGAACACTGATCACAGCGTAACCGGTTGCAGTGAAGGTTTCGCGTTTCTCCATCATGGGGGAGATCATAGTAGCTGCGCCCTCTGGAGCTCCAGCGGGACCTGCGTCACGCGATTGACTCACTGGATGGGGTGCCACAGGGGCCGCGGTCGCCTCTGCGCTGTGTCTAGGGGCAGAAGTACATCCGGCCAGCACTGCCAAAAGGGCAAAACCAGCAACGAGTGTCTTAAAAGAGTAGGTTTTCATGTCATGTTCCTCAAAAGTTAGAGTTTGGCGCAGCGCCCCTGCTCTGTGCAAAAGTAAAATTGCGTCAAAGGAGGAATCGGCCCGATTCCAACCTTCTTTAAATTTCTTTTGCGTTAATTTTGCAAGAAGTGTCAAAAATCTCATTAATTTGGATAAATTAATCAACAAGGTACCATTTTTGATGAATTTTTCCTGTAAATTAACCAAATATCCTTCCACCTTCTTGATCGGCACGTCCGCTTAATTCACAATAGGGCCTGTTTAAAAAAAACATGAAATCAACAGCGAACTTTATTGGTAAAAGCGAGAGTGCTCAAACCCTTCGACGTTTAATCACGACGATGGCCAACTCCAATGCGACTGTACTCATAACAGGCGAGAGCGGTACGGGCAAAGAACTCCTTGCGCGCGCACTTCACGACCAGTCTCCGCGGATTGCGGGCAACTTTGTCCCACTCAACTGCGCTGCCATCCCAAAAGATCTACTGGAGAGCGAGCTCTTCGGCCACAGGAAAGGCGCCTTCACAGGCGCTGTTGCAGACCGCATCGGACGGTTTGAGTTTGCCCACGGTGGAACTATTTTCCTAGACGAGATTGGGGATTTATCCCTGGACATGCAAGTCAAGTTGCTGCGGGTGCTTCAAGAACGTACGATTGACCCTATCGGATCGACCAAAGCCGTCAAGGTAGATGTCCGCGTGATCGCGGCCACCCACCGCGATTTAGAGGCCGAGATTGTCTCGGGAAGGTTCAGGGAAGACTTGTATTACAGACTGAATGTGCTCCCCATGGTGACTCCTCCCCTTAGGGAGCGCCCCGAGGATGTTGCAGAACTGCTTGCCCATTACGCACGTATTTACGCTCCCAATGAGGCCAAACCCATCACCTTTAGAGGTGACTTTTTGGCTGCCCTAGAGGCTTATCACTGGCCTGGCAATGTGCGTGAATTGTGTAATGTGGTGGACCGCTTCAGTACCTTGTACACATCACAAGAGCTTGATCTGCGTGCAATTCCAGCAAATCTTCTGCCCAAAGGACTTGTCCTCATGCAAGCGGATATGCTTGCCAAAGGGCCTGCACCTGTAACCCTTCAGATGACCCCTCCTCCAGAGGTGCTCATGGAGCTACAAGATCAGCCAGAGCCAGAGGAAAATGAGATCGAGACCATCATCATGCTCGCTCAGGGCATGCCTCAACTACCCCCTGAGGGGCTGTCTTTAAAGGACAGACTGGCTGAGATTGAAAAAAATATTATTGAACAAGCACTGGAGCGTGCACAGGGCAATGTCTCTAGGACAGCCAAGCTTTTGAACTTGCAACGCACCACATTAATTGAGAAGATCAACAAATACGAGTTGCGCTCAGCCTAACTGCTATTGGCTCGGTCCCCACTTAAGAGACTCGCTGTCACGAGCACTCATTTCAGCACTTAAATCAGCGCTTATTTAGTATCTGTATTAAGAACGGTAATACTCATCCGTCGGTTTCTAGCATCTAGCGGATTTTTAGGATTAAACGGATCTGTATCCGAGACACCCTCAATGCGTACAAAGCGGTTTTCATTGACACCGTTTTTAGCGAGCACTTGTCTCGTTGCCTCAGCACGTTCTGCAGAGAGTGACCAGTTATTTTTACCGTTGGGATCTTTAAACGGCACCGCGTCAGTGTGCCCCCTAATGGCCAGCTTATTGGGTATTCCAGAGAGTGTTTTAGCCACCTCGGCAACCAAGTCTTGTGCCTTGCCCTGCATCCCGTCACCGCCACTGGGGAACATCGCAAAGTCGGCTTTATCAATAATTTCAACGCGCAGACCTTCCTTGTCACGACTGACTTGTACTTGGTCTTTGAGCTGAGCGAGACGTTTGTTTTCTCCGAGCGCTTGTTTAATTTCAGTCTCAAGCTTTTTGAAATTCTTCTCATCCTGGGCTTTTGCAATGGCTTCTTTTTCTTCTTCGCTCAGTTCATCGGCTGAGCCCTTGCCACCGCCCGTACCTTCCTTGCCAGAATTACCACTTCCAGTGCCCTCTTTACCAGCGCCGTTACCTGCACCTTTACCGCTTCCCTTGTTAGAGGGATCTGCAGCCGGGTTCTCATTTTCCTCACCGGGCTCGGTATCTGGGTTAGGTCCCCCTTCAGAGCGAGGGGTTAGGCGCTCGAGCAATCCAGTTTGTCTGGCTGCATATGGAAATGCATCGGGGTCAATAATAGAGCGTCCGCCCAATACGCCGTTAGAACCCGCAAGTTGGCCAAAGGGGTTCAGACTGTGTGAGCTGGGTTTAAAGTAATCAGCGATACCTTTGCGCTGATCGGAATTGGTCGCGCCAAGGAGCCACATCAACAAGAAGAACGCCATCATGGCGGTCATCATGTCAGCCAAAGCGATCTTCCAAGCACCACCGTGAGCGCCGCCGTGACCACCGTCCATTATTTTCTTAATGACGATGACCGGGGCCGCCGCCTCCTCTGCAGGCGCTTCCGCCGCAGGATCCGCTGCAGGCGGTTCCTCTGGCAATTCCTCGCTAGGCGCTACTGCTTCAGTTGCCATTGTTATTTGCCCCGCATACCGTCAAATAATTCGCCAAACGTTGGCTGATTATGGTGACTGATACACACGCGCGCAGCTTCAATCACTAGGGGAACTGGATGGCCGTGCATTGTGCCAATAATGATTTGCTTGACGACTTTGTAGATCTCGCCCTCTTCTTCAACAACTTGAGCCAGACGTTTTCCAAGCGGCTCAAAGAGACCGTAAGCCATAAACACCCCAAGGAACGTACCCACAAGCGCCGCACCAATCAAGGCACCCAACACAGGAGGGGGTTGATCAATCGCACCCATGGTCTTCACCACACCCAACACACATGACACAATCCCCAGCGCTGGTAACGCACCTGCGAGAGTGAGCACAGCGTCCGCACAGGCGGCCTCGTTGTGGTGGTGTAATTTAATAGAGGCGTCCATCACGTCTTCGACTGCGTAAGGACTTAGATTACTGGAGGAGACAACCATCAAACGAACCGTGTCGCAGATCATCGCTAAGAGGGAGTGGTCGTGCAGTAGCGGAGGAAATTCGCCAAAAATAGCACTAGATTCTGGACTCTCTACGTGAGCCTCAAGTGCAACGGCACCCTCTGCTTTGAGGGTTTTCATGATCTTGGCGACCACCAAAATGATCGCAACGTAGTCGTCTTTTTTATACTTTGCGCCTTTGAGCGCCCGGGCCATACCGCCAAAAGCTCCTTTAAGGATAACGGTACTGTTTCCAGTGATCATTCCGGCTAAGGCTGCGCCGAAAATAATGAAAATCTCAAGTGGAGCCGCCTCAATAATTGGCTCCATGCTTCCGCCGTCAAGGATGTAGCCCCCGAATACGAAAACAAAGAGAAGAACAATTCCAACTGGTCCCATTGCAAACTCCTAATTAATTCAAGCTCGTCTTTCTAACTCAAAGTAAAAGACAACGCTTAATCGTCCTTCCTAAACTCAACTCGTGCACCTGTACCGTGAACTGTTCCTCATCTTAACTCTTATCCCGTAACTCCTAACCTTCAACTCATCAATTCATCATTGACGGTGGAATGCTTGTAGCTGGAACGAGTGTAGGAACTTGTTTCCAAGCCTCACGGATTTCCGTGATGATGCCATAAATCTCGTCCAAAGCGACCAAATCATTGCGAAGATTGATATGTAACAGACGACGGGTCACGTAGTTGTACAGATCGTTCAAATTCACAGCTAATTCGCCGCCCTTCTCAAAATCCAACGCGCCTTGCAGACCCAGCACAATCCTTGTTGCACGAGAAATGGCTTTACCTTTCTCGGGAATTGAGTTGTGCTGAATGTGCCCTTTGGCAGAAGACAAACTCTCAACCAAGCCGTCAAACAACATTTGGATCAACTCCACATTGTTAGACTGTGCCACACCTGTGACATTTTTAACTTGACCGTAACTCTCGATGGCTTTGTGATTAATACGCATTTGCAGTGACTCCTGGTTTTCTCTCGCTGACCACTGCAGAATCGGACGTAAAAAACCGAACTTGAGTGCAAATGCTCAGTTACATCCAACTAATCACCAAAAAGCTGTATTTATCTGTTTATGACCCCTTCAATATCATTTAAATCAATCGCAAATACCTAAAAAGTATTAATTATTTTGAGTTTCAACTATTCTCAATCAGTTAGCTGTTGAAGCACCGGTCGGTACTTTGATAGCTGAGTACTGTTCTGGATTCAAATTGTTCAAATTGGGTTGTAACAAAAGCCCGCCCTCCTCTGCTGCTGAACCCGTTAAACCGGTTGCCGCAGTCGCAGAGCCTGCAGATCCTGCAGAACCTATCACGCCAGCGTCACCCTCTTTGATTGGGTCCACTGCGGGAGCTCCAGTCGTGTCCACTGTGCCGAGATTAACTTGGGGTGCTTGCTCAGCCCCCGACATTGCACCCACCTCAGCGCGCATTGCTGGCTGAGTTGCCAAAGAATCTACGGAGGCGACAGGCGAGCCCGCACTGGTACTGTATAGCTCTGGTGCTTGAACCAACTCATCTGCATGCGGACGCTCCACCCCTATTGGGTGGACCATCAAAGTCCTTGAATAAGGGTCTAGCAGAGAAATCCCAACGCGTGCATAAAGCATCGAGGTGATTTGATCCAGATTTTGCTGAATGCGCAAGACATCCGCATCGGGCTTACTGAAAAACTCAGAACCCGCTTCATAGATGCTTGTTAGATGGTGCAAAGGCAGCCATGACTCTAACGCGCCTCGAGGGGTTGGAATCATGCGGTTGTTGGAGGGAACACCCAAGGTTCCCTCTCTGGCGTGGTTGTAGCCCTCAAGGAAGACTTGCTCAATGTGCTGCCTCAGCACTGGCTCGTAATGTGGTTTTAAGTTTTCAACTAATTTTTTATCAATCCCTGGTATGGGAAGCCCACTCATAGCGTCCCACAAGGGTTTCCCGTACAACTCCCCAAACAAGCCGTCTGTGTAGGTCTCGGGGAGCTCGGATTGGGAGAAGCCGCTGAATACAAAATTGAGTTTATCAATCATGTACAGCATCAACACGAAGACGAGCAAAACGCCCCAAGCGATGAGGAGTTGAAAGAACCCGTTCATGCTGCGCTCCTATTTGCCAACCCCGCTAATGCCTCAGGCTCAATTTGCAGAGTTACTCGGAGTTTTTTGACAACGCTTGAGAGAATCTGACTTACCCTGGACTCAGATACGCCCAAAACTTCACCAATTTCTTTCAAGTTCAACTCTTCAACATAATAGAGTTGCATGACGAGTTGCTCGCGCTCTGGAAGCTCAGCAATAGCCTCGGTCACAGCGTCCATGAACTCGGCCTCTTCCACAATCGCTTCGGGTTGGTTCATGGGGTCATCTGCCATCCCCATCACCTCCTCAGTCACGACTTCCATCGAGTAAGTCTCAAAAAGTCTTGCTTTTCCCCGCTCCTTGTGAAAGTCCTCTAAGTCTTTGCCCATGTAATCGGCAATTTCGGCTTGAGAGGGTGCTCGCCCCAACTCAGACGCCAGTGCTCTTACGGTCTCGTTGTGTGATTTATTAAAGGCTACAGCCGATCTAGGCAAAAAGGACAACCTCCTCACCTCATCGAGCATGGCCCCTCTAACCCTGCTGTGTGCGAAGTTCTCAAACTCCACACCCTTAGCAGGATCATAGGCGCGTGACGCCTCAAGGAGTCCAATCATGCCCACTTGGATTAACTCATCAAGTTCCATATAAGCTGGAACGCGTGCCTTCAGGTGCAAAGCAACACGCTTGACCAGTCCCAGGTGTGAGAGGACTAACTCCTCACCTTTGGGACGCCCGGGTTTATACATTTGTACGGCGGAGAGATTTCTCATTTTTCAATCGGACTGCTTTGAATCAGCCGCTCCATAAAAAACTGTAAACCACCTGTTGCATGGTCAAGTGGACGCAACTGCGTGCACAACTCAGCCAAGCGGCGAAAATCTCTTGCTGCGCCTGTGCCAGGCGCATGCTCCATGACAGATTGATACTTCTTATGAGCGGCAAGAACCATCTCATCAGACTCAATGGCCGTTAAATAGTGAATCGACTCACCCAGAAAGCGCATACAAACATCATTCAAGCGCTGATAGAGTTTCCACCCCTGCGTTTGGGAGTTAACGTGGTTAGGGAGTAGATAAATCTCATCGAGTTTTAACTCCTGACTCATCACTTTGATCGTGCCGTAAGCATCCGCAATGGAGGACGGATCATCTTGAACCACAACAAAGCGGCGGTGGCAAGCTGACAAGAATGCGAGAACCGAGGGTGAGATACCGGCCGCAACGTCCACAATCAAGTAATCGATTTGACCTGACAGGTTACTAAAGGCCTGAACAATACTTGCAGCCTGGATTTGCGACAAACCGGCCAACTCTTGAACCCCCGAGGCGCCTGGAATCAGTTTGATGCCTTGACGAGTGGTGAGTATGATTTCCTCTAACGTCTTTTGACCAGCGAGAAAGTGACTCAGATTGAACTCAGCTCTTGCACCCAGCGCAATTTGCGCATTTGCAAGCCCTAAATCGGCATCAAAGAGCATGACACTATGCCCGCTTTGGGCCAAGGCAGTCGCGAGATTAATGGAGATGGTGGTCTTACCCACACCGCCCTTACCACTTGCGATTCCTATTACTTCTGTATGTTTAGATTTACTCATGCTTTGACCCTGTCAGTTGAGAGGCTAGGCGCGCAATGCGGGCCATATCCATTGGTTGATGACTATCATCTTTTAAAACATCATTGTGACTCAATGACAAGTTTGACAATGCGAGATTGACCAAATCTTCGGACTTGACTTGGCGAATCCAGTCCCCTAAGCGCTCACCTTTGCTGGCAACGCTCACGTTAACGTGTCCCTCTGTTAAGCACTGAATGAGTGGCCAAGGTTGGCTGGACTCATCGAGTTTGCTGATCATCAGACTTTGCCATTCAATGTTTTGAACGCTAAAAATTCTACGCAGTGTGGTCAATGAGACGTCTGCGGGCAAGACTGCGTGGAACTGAGCTTGTGCACAAACGCCTTGAATCTCAGCAACACGCTCAGCCATTTGAACGCCGGGAGTGTCTATAAATACTATTTTGCGGTTACTGTGCTCTTCTAGCAAGAGTTTCAAGGTTGCTGGATTGTTCGCTCTAAAGCAATCCACACCCGATTGTGCACTGAGAAGTTGCGCTTGGTTCCAAGCACCTGCTCTTAAATCACTATAGGAGATAACTGCGATTTGGTCAGTTCCAATCGTTGCGCTGATTTCTTGTGCCAAGCGCGCAATCATGAGAGTCTTGCCCGAGCCCGATGGACCGGCTAGTACGTGAACGCCCTCGCTTGGAACCTGGACTGTTGTCCCAACGCTGGAGGACTCAATAGAGGAGCACAACTGACGTTTGATCTCTTGGAGTGCGGGCTCGACCTCATCGAAGCTTTGGATACTATCGATCAAAAGCGCTCTCAAAGCGGCTGGAATGGGGGCCTCGTTGAGTGCATTTCTAAGGGGTTGGAGATTTCTGGACAGCGGTGTACCTTGCCACATGGCGAGTTGTTGGCTGAGTTTGAACTCTTTTCTAAGCGTTGCGAGTTCCTCGCGTACGAGCTCCACAATTTCGCGTCCACGCAGCACTTCGCGGTCATCTCTGGCGCGCTCCATTGCTGAGAGTTCTTCAACTGGGGTTGAATGGGTGAATGATTTTTTAGCCGCACTCTTTTGCACCACTTTAGTCGCCGATGGTTTTCTCCAATCTGCTGGCTTAGGAGGTCCTACAAACTCAACTCGCTTGGCCTTAGCGGCAGCCTCTTCATGGTGCGCAGCCTGGTGTTGTGGTTGAGCGTGCGTTGCTGGCGAAGCGGTTCGCTCAATTCGTTTATTTTGCTTGAGCGTTTGGTCAAGTACTTCGTCAAAACTTTTTGGTTTTTTGTTCAACAGTTTTTGGTGTGCAGGTACAAAGGTGTTTTCATCCTCATCGACTTGACCTGGTTTTCTCTTCGTGCTGTAGGTTAAATCGGAGGGGATAAATTCCTCCTTAACGGCCACTTCAGCAGCTATTGGATCAATATCTACGGCCACGATCAACTCGGTTTGGCCCCTAACTTGGCAACTTGAAATAATCAGTACATCGCTACCGTATAAGGCCATGGCCTTCTCGTTAGCGGTGCGCGTATCTTTAGCAATAATTCTTTTGAGTTCCATGATACTTCTCGTTGATTAATTAAGTGACTGAGTGAGTGAATTAGTTGTTCTTTTGGATATCCACAGAGTGGACAACTTTGACGGCTTGATCGTCTGGAATTTCGTTGTAAGACAAGACAGTGATGTCATTGACCCTGTAACGTACGGCTTTGGAGAGCCAGCCGCGCACGATGGGGGAGACGACGAGGACGGCTGGATTGCCCTCTTCTTCCATTTTTCTAGACCCTGTTCTAAGCGCTGCAAACAAACCCTCAGCTAAACCAGGCTCGAGCACTACAGGCTGGCCAGGCTGACTTTGTTGGAGGATGTTGTGAATCATCTGCTCAAGCGCTGGGTCCAGGGTCATGACGGCTAGGTTGTTCTTCTCGTCAACCAAGCTTTGCATAATCATGCGACCCAGTTTCGGACGCACTGCGGACGTTAACTGATCAGGATCGGTGTTACGCGGTGTCATCTCAGACAAAGTCTCAGCGATGGTCCGCATATCTCTAATAGAGACACCTTCCAACAACAAGTTTTGAAGTACTTTTGTGAACGCACCCAGGGTTAATTTGCCTGGGATCAAATCTTCTACGATTTTTGGAGATCTGGCTGCAAGTTTATCGAGCAGTTGTTGCGCTTCGTCGTGGCTGAGTAAATCGGATGCATTTTCACGCAGCACTTTATTTAAATGAGTTGCAATCGCCGTACTGGAGTCGACCACCGTGTAGCCAAGCGTTCTCGCATGGTCGCGTTGTGAAGGTTCGATCCAAACGGCCTCTAATCCAAATGCGGGCTCTTTGGTGTCAATTCCTTGAAGTTTTCCGTACACTTGGCCTGGATTGATAGCTAGCTCGCGCCCCACTTTAATCTCGCCTTTTCCTCTGACCACACCTTTGAGTACGATGTTGTAGGTATCGGGGTTGATGTTCAAATCATCCCGAATGCGAACGGGTTGCACGAGAAAGCCAAGCTCTGCGGAGAGTTTCTTGCGAACGCCCTTCACACGGCTCATCAGTTCACCACCGGTCTCAGGGTTCACAAGGGGGATGAGTCCGTAACCAATCTCCAGACCAATTAAGTCAACTTGGTCAACATCGTCCCATCCGAGTTCTTTAGGCGCTTCGACCTTTTGTGCGGCTTGGACAGCTGCTTCCTCACTCGCCTCTTGTTCGACCTCGGTGCGAATGACCATCAAGCCCATTCCGGCCGTTGCGGCTGCAAGCGTTACAAACATCAGGTGAGGCATTCCGGGTACGAGACCCAGAGCCATCAAAATACCGGAGGAGATGAAAAGAGCTGCAGGGTTTGAGAACTGGGACTTCGCTTGTTCCGTCATTGACTCAGACGTTGTCACGCGAGTCACAATAATAGCGGTTGCGAGCGACAACAACAGTGAGGGGATCTGAGCAACCAGTCCATCACCAATTGTCAAAAGAACGTACAAACGACCCGCCTCTCCAACTGGCAAGTTGTGCTGAAGCACTCCAATGGCCAAACCACCCACCACGTTAATGATCAGGATGAGTAAACCAGCTACGGCGTCACCACTCACGAATTTAGAGGCACCGTCCATGGAGCCAAAGAAGTCTGATTCTTGAGAGAGCACCTCACGGCGTTTCTTAGCGGTGGCTTGGTCAATCACTCCAGCGTTCAAGTCAGCGTCAATTGACATCTGCTTGCCAGGCATTGCATCCAATGTAAAGCGAGCGTTCACTTCTGACACACGCCCCGCGCCTTTGGTCACCACGATAAAGTTGATGATCATCAAAATCGCGAAAATAATGAATCCGACAACATAGTTACCACTGATCACGAACTCACCGAAAGCTGCAATCACCTTACCTGCTGAGTCATGTCCCTCGTGCCCGTTGACCAAAATCACGCGGCTTGAGGCCACGTTGAGTGCCAAACGCAGCATCGTGGCAAACAACAACACGGAGGGGAAGGATGAGAACTCCAATGGATTTCTAGTACTAATAGCAATCATGATGATCACCAAACTAGAAACAATATTAAAGGTGAAGAAAAAGTCCAAAATAATGGACGGCAACGGGATAACCAACATAGCCATGATGAGCAACACCAGCGCTGGAATGCCCAGGCCAGAGTAATCAAACTTTGCTAAGTTCTGTCGAATCGTTGACAGGGATAAGGTTGTCATTTCCGTTTTGTCCAGTTTTTGAAACGTTTAGTATTCTTTTACTAACACAACTATTGCGCCAGTACAACACATAAGCAATCGATGTGCCAAGTGTTATCAGTAAGGTATTCAGACACTGAGAAGTAGGTGGTGGTTTAAGGGCCTCAAAACTCAGATTCAAAAAAAGGGCGGAAATTTCCAACAACCCCTGAGAGCGCTTTGGGGCACAACCTATATAAGTGTTGGGTAAAGCAATTCAGAGGGAATCCATACGGCAAAAGCGGCAATGAATTGCCGGTCACGATTATTGCTTTACAAACTGCGTCATCCTGATATTTGAAAAGCTTTAAGTCCTATGAGTCTTTCATCACTATTTAATTTGCCTAGCGCTCCAGCCCAAATTTTGGCTGATAACGCCTCTGCTGCACAAGGTTCGTCCAACACGAGCGCTGCGCCGCTGGGGGATGCGTTTGCGACCTATATGGCTCAGCAGATGAGTTCGGGTCAGTTCTCAAAATGGCAAAACCTAACCAGTGCACTGGCCAACCAAAACGCGCTGGGTGCCAATGGGCTGGGCGGAACAAATAACGGCCTCAACAACTCCTCCATGGATCAAACGGCTGGCTTTGGTCCATCCCCGGGGTTGAGTAACTCCAAATCAAATTCCTCAACCCAATCAACGCAGTCCAATCAAAGCGCTCAATCTGGGAATGGTTCTACGGACTCAACCTCCACCAATGGATCTAGCGACTCGAGTTCCTCCTCAAGCACATCTCAAGCCAGCGACTACGCTGCCCACAGAAGATTGAGCTCTCTCAATAAAGATCTGACTTTGCTGGGAGATACGATTGACTCCTCCGGTGCGGATTCAACTGATTTAAGTGCTTCCGTATCCACCAACGCAATGCTGATGGGGGCCTCCTTGGCACGCGCGGCCAATCAAAGCAGCGATGCAACCAGCGCCAACTTGTCCTCGACCAATGGTAAAAGCAACAGCACCGGCACTGGCAAAGATGCAGGCGCAACACCTACTGCTGGCGCTGGCGCGTTACCCCTTGTTCTCCCCTCAATAGGCGCCGCACTTCAAGCCCAACAAAATGCGATTAAAGCCCAAAGTAGCCAAGCTCAGGGTAGTAAAGACACGAATTCCGACTTAAAAACCACGGCTTTAAGCGACAAAGTTCAACTCATCACCCCCAATCAAACCGATACGAATCCTCAAAGTTTGGTCTCGTATGCTCGGGCAATGGGGCTGAACGATTCACAAATTCATCAACTCTTTGGCCCTGATGCAGCTAAAGGTAGTGCAAATTCTTCGTCTACTGCAGCGATCATTGGATCAGGCGCAGCCTCCTCAGGCTCGCTGACTGGCTCTGTGACGAGCGCGGCTCTCAGCTCACATATTTCAACAACGGACGCAGGCCTGAGCACTTCCGCGGCGCTCTCCACGGGTACAGATCAGACCTCAATCTCAGGCTCACTCTCACCAGCAGCAAGCTCTGTTTTGGGACAGCTCAGCAACCTTCAAGTTCAAATCGATCAAGCACCTGGTGCAATTGGCATTCAAAGCGAAGCCACCGCAGCGACCTTGGCCGATGCAACTCAAGCAGGCGGCAAATTGGCCAGCGTAGGTCCAGCAGGGCTCGCCGGCTTAAACGGAACTGCCAATAACGCTACACCCATCAGCACGCTAGAAGTACTCTCAGAAATGGATGCCAGCTTAAGGCCCGAGGATATCGCAGCGCTTGAAGCCCACTTCAACACGACAGAGCGTAGCTCTAGTGCGTTCTCAGGTGGGAGTGAGGGGACTGGCTTCTCAATTGATATGAATACTGCACTTGGAGCAATGCACGCAGACGCTTCAGCAGCTGGGTTTACGGGATCTGGGGACAGCTCGGGCTCTGGAACCAATTCTGGATTTGGCTCCAACGGGGATCAAAACCCACAATCCAACAACGCCAATGTGCCCGCCGATATGGCCGGTGCTTACGAAAAACTCAGTAATAAATTTGCCAATGAGGTCTCCACTCGTTTGCAACAACAATTCGCCCAGGGTCAATGGAAAATGAAGTTTGCGCTCAGGCCTACAAGCCTTGGTATCGTAGACATCCAACTCGAGATGAAGGACGGCAAATTGGCCGCCAACTTCCAGTCCAACAACCCGCTGACTCAAAATCTGATTCAAACCAACAGCCACCAACTCAGAAACGCATTACAAGACTCTGGGATTACCCAAAGCTCTGTTCAAGTCGGATCGGGGCAAACGAATGGTCAAGGTTCCAATTCTGGTCAAAATTCTGGTGTACCCTACACCTATCAGAGTAATCCCTTGAACACCCAAGCCACGGCGACTGAAGAAATTCCACCTGCTGACGATTCAACCACCACGAAATCGTCTAACAGTGATTCACAACTTGATATTTTTGCCTAACCCATAGGTTATAAGAGGAGATTGAAATGGCCACAGCCAAACCCGCAGAACCTGCAGCAGCAGAAGAAGGCACAGAAGAGCCGAAAAAGAAGAAACCGATTCTTCTTATAGTAGGAGTTGCAGTTGTTGCAATCGTTGTTTTAGTGGGCGTAGCCTTTGGAACACTTTGGTTCTCTGGCTATTATGAGAAAAAGGCAGAACTCGCCGCCATGGATAAGCTCGAGGAGCTAGAGGCAGCTGCGACCAAGGCCAAGGACGAGGCGCCTGTCAAGATCAAGAAAGAAGCGCCAGAGGAAACTCGCTTTGAGAAAAACTACATGCAGCTTGACAAAGAGCTGATGACCAACATTACGGACTCCAAGAAAGTCATGGTGGTGCAAATTGCACTCATGACCCACTACGACAGCCGGGTGTTTGACAACGTTAAAAAGCACGAATTCGCACTGCGTTCGGCGATGCTGGACGTGATGCGTCAAACAACAGAGTCCGAAACCAAGAAGCCTGAATTCAGGAAAGAGCTCGCTGCAAAACTAAAAGAGACCATGAACGGCTTATTAGAAGAGTACGAGGACTTCGGCGGTATTGAGGAAGTGTTCTTTACTTCCTTTGTGATGCAATAAAAATCTATTCGTATGGCAACCAACCGAGCTAACCTTTTATCGCAAGATGAGCTCTCTGCTTTGGCGGAGGGGCTCAAAGACGGCAGTCTGGAGACAGACACGGGCTTTAATACCTCGGTGCGCGTCAAAAAACATGATCTTGCAAGCGAGAACAGTACGCTTGGGGTGAACGTCTCCTCGATCGACATGATCAATGAGCGCTTCATCCGGATGTTTAGGCTTGGACTCCTAGAGGTGTTACGCACAACGCCCAGAGTGAATCCATCGCGGGTGCAAATCTTAAAGTTCGGTGACTACTTAAAGATGCTTAAACCGCCCCTTGCGGTGAACACCATTCGCATCAGTCCACTTCGGGGCTACTCGGTTGTGATCATCGATCCCAACGTCGTCTTCAGCTCACTCGATAGCTTCTTTGGTGGCTTTGGCAGGGGTGTGGGCGAGTTGCCCCCGGGTCGCTTGTTCACAGCCACCGAGACCAGGATCATCAATATCATCTTAGAAGTTTTCTTCAAATCGCTACAAGAGGCGTGGGCCCCGGTGATGACGATTGAGTGCGAGAAGGTCAGCTCGGAGATCAATCCCCAGTTTGCCCAAATCGCCGATGAAAACGATCTCGTCGTTTTAAGTCGTTTTGAATCTGATGCAACGTCCTCGGGTGGCAAAGGATTTATGGATTTGGTGTACCCCTACGCCACCTTGAAACCGATGCGCGAGTTGCTCAGAAACAGAGTGCAAACGGGCGACGGGGACGAGGAATCAGACAAGAAGTGGGCGGAAGATTTGGCAGTTGCTGTGGGAGACGCCTACATTGATATTCAAGTATTAATGGGCAACCTAAAAACCACTTTGTATCACTTAAAAACGATGAAAGAAGGAGATTTACTCTTCTTCAAGAAACCTGAACACGCGCAACTTATTGCCAAAGGCGTACCTGCATTTGGAGTCAACATTGGAACCCGGGGCTCCAATGTTGCCGTAAGAGTTGAGGACGTTGTAGTCCCTGGACAAGATTAATAGCGGGAAAAAACCATGAACGACACCACAGAAAATCCCACGCCTGATGATGAATCAGATGAGGCACTGGACGCCGAGGCAAAGAATTCTTCGCCAGATCCCAAGGCAACACCAGAGAAACCCCCTCTAGGGCCCACTCCTGATGACTTTGAGATGAGCAACCCAGGTAACATCGATCCAGAGGTGCTACAAAACATCTCTGTCTCACTTGCTATTGAAGTTGGACGCACCCAAATCAAAATCAAAGACTTAATGCGCTTGACTCAGGGTAGCGTTGTAGAGCTTGACCGCATTGCTGGTGAACCACTCGACCTTTTGGTGAACGACACCGTTGTCGCTCAAGGTGAGGTGGTGCTTGTCAATGATCGTTACGGCATTCGCTTAACGCGTGTGGTGCCCTCCAGCGACCGTTTGAAATCTTTATAAAGAAAGTGGATGCTCCCCCTTGGGTCTGAACATTTGAAGACCTTTGGAGCACTCATTTGTTATTCAGTCATTTACACTGATTTTTCTTTCACAAGCCCACAAGTCCATAACACCCTATGTTCATGAGGCTCTTTGTATGGCCGCTACCCGCACTGCTTGCGTGGAGTCTGGCTTGGGCTTGCTTTGCAGCGCTTGAATCTTTAGGATTGACAAGTGTTTGGGCTTTTTTAGGTGCAACTCTATTCAGCGCTTTGCTCTCCAACCTAGGCACCACGCTTTGGCGACGTTGTTTGATCGTGCTTGGGTTCCCCCTGTCCCAATTGCTCATCAACTCTACAGTGATGAGTATGCCCCCGCTTGCTTGGCTGGGACTTGTGCTGCTCATAGCGGCCGTTTATCCCTTGAACGCATGGAGTGACGCCCCCCTTTTCCCAACCCCTTCCAAAGCTTTAGTCCAAGTCCCCGAACATATCCAACTGCGTCCGAACTCAAAAATCTTAGACGCTGGATGCGGCTTGGGCGATGGACTGAGAGCACTCAGATCCGTATTCCCTCAATCTGAGTTTTCAGGACTTGAGATGAGTTGGCCTCTTAGATTTTTCAGTGCCCTGCGTTGCCCCTGGGCCAAAATCAGGCAAGGCAACATTTGGCTCGCTGATTGGAGTGAGTTTGATATGGTTTATATGTTTCAAAGACCCGAGAGCATGCCCAAGGCCGTCGAGAAAGCAACGCAAGAACTAAAACCAGGTGCTTGGCTGGTGAGTTTAGAGTTTGAAGCCAGGCTCTTAAAACCCAACGCACTTGTGTACGGCTCAGACGGTAGACCGGTGTGGATGTATCAAGCCCCCTTTACTGTCCTTTGAATCAATTGCCTCATCATCGCTACTGATTTGAAACTGGGGTAAATTAAAACTCATGCATTAAAGCCATTAAGAGTGCATCCATCCCGCGCCCTTGTATCGAACCGTCTGTTGTGAAACTTATCACCGTTGGTTGCTGATCCAAGGGGATACTGAGCCTTATTTACGGAAGGCTTGGGAGGTTTAAGCGCTACTTGCCTTGCCGTTTTAAATCTCGATCAAAATTTTCATGCGGTCCAAACGTTAAAAGCTTAATCCTTTCTTAATCCACCCATCGATAAGCCCATAGAGCCTGTTGCCCGAAAAGTCTCAATTTGTAAACGTACACCCCTCGTAAATCGCCTACTTTTGCCTCACCCATGAGGGGATCTTTGGCAATCAGTTTGAGCGCGGCATCTAACTCTAATTTTTGTGGAGCATGCAGTTTTTTAGTGGTCTTTGCAAAAGTGACCGTATTGAGCAAAATTTTCGCGCATCCCCCGACTACAGCGAAGCTTAGTCGCGGGTCAAGCGAAAGGAGCCGAAGGCGACATGCGTCACCTACGGAGGCGATTCTTGATCCTGGATATACGCAACGAGCTGCTCGATGCTCGCA
>CAIKNE010000137.1 GCA_903828695.1 uncultured Burkholderiales bacterium
AGAGTCAGAGTGAGCGAGTTTGAGCACAAACTTGTTTTGTGCAGATGTCACTGTGCTTGCGCAGCATACCAACGTTGCCAGCGCTACTTGCGTTAAAAGTTTAAATGAGTGATTCATTAAAAGAGTTCCTTTAAAAAAATGAAATGTCAACGGCGTTATTTTAGATTCAAAGCGTGCGGTAACCACAAACTAATTGAAGGGAAAATTGCAATACAAACCAAACCGATAAGTAAAACACTTAAGTAAGGAATAAAACGGGGTGTTACCTTCTCAACGGACGTCTCCATCACAGAGCAGGTTACGAAGTAACAAATTCCAAACGGAGGAATAAAGGTACCTATTCCCATGGAAATAATGATCACAATACCAAATGCCATTGGATCTATACCGTAGACCTGGGCAAGGTGCAAGAGCATGGGGCCAAAAATGAGCAAAGAGGGAAGTCCCTCCAAAATGGAGCCCATGATCACCATCAGTACGATAGAGAAGGACACAAATGCAAAGGCGGATCCACCAAGTAGCGCCAAGAAATCAGAGACCACTGTTTGAAGCCCGCTGATGGCAAGAGTCCATGACAATGCGCTGCCAGCACTGACCATGAATAAGACCATGCCAGCCATAGCCCCCGAATCTGCCAAAGTGGTGATGAATGATTTGACATTCATGCCTTTGTAGACGAAAACAGAGACTATGATGGAGAAAACCACTGCTATAGAAGAAACCTCAGTGGTGGTCGCTATGCCCCCCACAATTCCAATGATTAGGATGATTGGCACCATAAGTGCAGGCAATGCCCTCACACTGATTTTGAATTTCTCGGACCAAGACAAAGAAGGGCAGCGAGGCCAGTTGTATTTTTTAGCACGCCTGTTGATGATGATCATCAAGCAAAGTCCAAGAACGGCGGCAGGTATAACGCCCGCCACAAAAAAAGTGGCAACCGATAGCGTTGTAATGGATGCGAGCACCATCATGACAAGACTAGGAGGGATGGTCTCCCCCATAATGCCTGCAGCTGACAAGACCGCGCTGCTTTCTGCGGGATCATATCCTTGATCCTTGAGCATGCCTTTTAGTGTGGTGCCAACTGCAGCTACGTCGGCAATTTTGGAGCCCGAAATACCTGAGAAAATATACATGGCAATCACAAGGGCTTGCAGTAATCCACCGCGCATGCGACCGACCATCGCCGTGACCCAATCCGCCAAGGGCTTGGTGAGTCCTCCATCTGTCATGACGTTACCTGCCAATATAAAGAAGGGAACCGCTAATAATATGAAGCTGCTGATGCCGTTGGACATTGCAAGCGACACCGCCATGGGATCCTCGCCTGAGCTGTAGATAAACACATATGCTGTAACTGAAAGTACATATGCAATAGGCACACCAGCGAACACCAAAAAAAGAAGAAGGAATAGGGCAAATCCAATTCCACTTGTACCCAGCCAAGGTCCTGTATATAGCTGAAGTAGATACCAAAAACCACTTAAGCTTGCTACCAAGATGAAGGCCACAATATTTTCTTTTGATGTGTGACGGCGTAATTCAAAATAGGCGAATATAAGTGTGAGGCCCATTCCAATAAAAAACGGCAACAGCGTCCATGATTTTGGAATTTGAAGGACAACGGTTAAAGTATTCCATGAGTCATGCCACATGGGTAAGGCAAAGTACAGGCCAATGAGGGCAACGGCAATGACAAAGTAGTGTCTAGCGCATTCAACGGTTGCTTGGTATTTTGAGGGTAATTTATCAATACCTAAACGCATCACTAAGTGAAGTCCTCGGTGGTAAGCTACAGCACCTCCAATAAAGGCAAGACTGGTTAATGAATATTCAGCGACTTCATTTGCCCATACAAGAGATGTATTAAATATTCCCCGTACTGCAGTGTTTCCAAAAAGCAAAATAAGTTCTAGAAATAGTACCAAGGCTAGCAGGTAATCAAACGTCCTCTCAACAGACGGTGAAAACCGTTGGTGTGGCAAATCTAGTTCTGATGCGATTTCAACCGACAGGTTGTGGTGATCTATTGTTGTATCTGAATTATTCATCTATGAATTAAGTGGAGTGTGGCTGACAAAAATGAAGCATTAAATAAACGCGTTGAGCAAAAAAGACAACAGGAAAACAATTAAATTACTCCGCTTAAATTACGCCGGTTTACCAAGGTGTAATTGTAGCGATTCAAGAGATAAATGTAACTAAATTTTACTAAATAGAGTCAGACTGAGGAGTAAGAGCTTTCCCTAAATTCTAGTCACTTTAAATAGCAAATTTAGAGCGTTTATCTCCTGGGTTACAACAGGACGTTCAAATGGGTATAGTTACTTCAATCTTACTTTCTTGTTGGGCGCTTTGGGCCAAAGCCTCCAAGGTTGCAGAGTTATCGATACTGGCTTTTGCGTGAAGCTCAAATAAGGATGCGTCACTCGTAGCGATCATGTTTGCAAATGCCTCGGCAGCAAACAAAAATCCGCTACCCGATTGAGTTTGAAAGTCTTCAAAAGGAATGTTGTTAGCTGTACCGTAACGCACTCTTAGTTGACTTGTAAGGTACCCAAATGAGTCGCCTGCGTGGATACTGCTAGTGTGATTAAGATATTCCGCATCTATTGTTCCCGCCGTTGCTGAGATGGTTGCTCTACGGTAATTTGCCGCGTCCATGGCGCAAGACAGTTGAGCTTTTCGTCCATCCGCATAATATAGTGTTGCCACCGTACTCATATCCACACCCGATTCAGCCCAATTTGCATCAGCCATCACGTGAGTGGGCGCCTCTCCCATTGCAAGCCTGATAATGCTTAGCGCATAACTGCCCGCATCAAGTAGCGCACCTCCTCCAAGCTTTGGGTTTAGCCGGATGTTGTTTTGAGGATTAGGTAGGGTGAATCCAAAGCAAGATTGGACCGAGCGTACTTTTCCGATTTTGCCGCTTTCCAATATCGAGATTAGTTTTTGAGTTTGTGGTTGAAAGAAATAAGGAAACGATTCAAGAAGGTAAACGTGATTGGAACGGGCAGCGGCAAACATTGAGTTCGCTTGGGTAGCGCTTAGCGCGAGTGGTTTTTCACACAAAATGTGCTTTCCAGCCTCGGCAGCCTTAATCGCCCACTCAGCGTGCATGCTGTTGGGGAGTGGGAGGTAAATAGCGTGTATGGCTTTGTCTGCTAATAATTCTTCATAGGTCCCGTAGGATAGTTCTAGTCCATTTTCTTTTGCAAATAATTCGGATTTTTCCTTGCTACGACTTGCAATGGTCGTGACCTTAATTTGGGTACTTGATCTCGTATCTCTGATAAACTGTTTGGCAATGTTGGCAGCCCCAAGAACGCCGATGTTAATGATAGACATGGTGTTGATCTTTTTAAAAATGAAATTATAGGGGGAACATAATCAATATTAGCTTAATTGGACCCGTATGTTCGAGTTAAACTTTATTGTGCCCTTTGTGTCATTGTGGATTTACACAATTCAATGCTTGAATAAGTGCTATCAAAGTATTTATCACCGCAATTGCCACCGGGAGTTGTCCTGTTTCAAAGAATGAAACGAGTAAGTCATATGTCTGCGACAACAAGTCAGGCTTATTGCTACTAACTTTTTGTATTTGAACGTATTGATTTTTGTTCCTGGTTTCTGAATCTACACTAGGTAATTTCCGCATATTTAGATATGGATCAGTGGTGACCCCAGGATCGCACATTAAAATAGAGTGGACGATATTTTTACTTGCTCTAGCTGGCACTTAAACCGGCATAAATTTTGAGCGAAAATACACGCTAGTTAATGGCTATCATTATCCCAATGCAAGCGTTGCTTTGGGCGAGTCTATGATGCATCAAATGAGGATAAATTAAATTGAATGAATTAACAATTTGGGGTCGAGAGAATTCGATCAATGTTCAGAAAGTACTTTGGCTTTGCGAGGATTTAAAAATTATTTACCAAAGGGTAGACGCTGGTATGGAGCACGGGGTAAATAAAACGCCTGAATACCTCAAGATCAACCCTAACGGTCTTGTCCCTACTATCAGCGATAACGGCTTCATACTTTGGGAGTCCCACGCTATTATGCGGTATCTCCTTAGACGATTGCCCAGTAATTCATCCGAGATTTCAGCCTACGACTCGATCTATCCCCGTGAAGCAAAGGCAGGCGCTTTAGTAGACCAATGGTTGGACTGGACCAATACAGTTGCATGGCCAGCAATGCGGCCACTTTTTTGGGGATGGGTAAGGCTCAAACCTGAGGAGCGAAATCTTCAGGATTTGGAGAATAGTCGCCAACTGATGATTAAAGCATTGACGATGTTTGACCAGCAATTGAGCTTCAGTGCTTACGCTGCTGGAGAAGAGTTTACGCTCGCTGATATTCCAATGGCGTTGATTGCATATCGTTGGTTTAAGATCCCAATTGAGCGGCCTGAGTTTAGAAATTTAAACCGCTGGTACTCAAGAGTTGGTGAACGTGCCGGTTTTAAAAGGTATTGCAGTGGTCCACTGACATAGGCATGTAGTCTCTGGGATGGGCGCATTCCTTAGCCACTTGATTGCGGTCAAAGGTTCTCATCAAAAATTGCAACTGCCCTTGTCCATCCAGCGGACGCACCCCTGATCTTATGGGGAAAGCAACTTATATAAAAACCACTAGGCGGAAGAGCCTCCAGGTTGTGAAGTTTTTCTAGGTGACAGTAACCAATGTCACGTCCCGCTTTATGTCCTTCCCAAATTAGGTCGGCATTCCCTGAATCTGCATATTTCTTAGCTGTGTGGACAAAGGGTGCGTCCCAGCTCCACGCATCTGTACCCGTTAACCGAACGCCTTGTTCCAGTAAAAATAAGGTTGCCTCATATCCTACCCCGCAACCCGCGCTCACAAAATCGTTGTGACCGTAGCGCTCACCGGCTCGGGTGTTGACTACAACGATCTCTAGTGGGCTTAGCTTATGGCCTATTCTGTTAAGTTCGGCCTCAATGTCTTGGGGCTGTACGACATACCCATCCTCAAAATGTCTAAAGTCTAATTTAACCGCAGGTTGGAAGCACCACTCTAGAGGCACTTGGTCAATGGTGATAGAGGGCTTAGGATGCCCCGTTGCCGCATCCATAGTGCTGTGAAAATGATAGGGTGCGTCAAGGTGCGTGCCGTTATGGGTTGAAAGAGTGACGACTTCAACCGCCCATCCCTCGCTGTCGGGTAAGTCAGCGGCCTTTAAACCAGGAAAGAATCCTTCAATCTGCTCGACTGTATTTTGATGGGTGAAATACTCAATTTTAGGAGCAAAGGCCGGTGGATCACTGATCACATCGTTTTCTAAGTAAATCGACAAGTCCACAAATTTGCGGCTCATATATATTTTTCTCCGTACAAGGTGCAATTAAGTAATTTCGTAATTGTGAACAAAATCCTCAGGCAAATCGGGCCCCCATACATACAACGAGTCTTCGGGGGGGTGATTAGCAGTTGGCCAGTCGAGTGTGTGCGGGATGAAGTCAATGTCATAGGAATACTCACAGTACGAGCCCCACGGATCTCTTACATATCTAAAATAATTTGAACCCAGAACGTGGCGTCCTACCCCCCAACCTTTGTCAAATCCTGCCTTTGCCATTTGCTTCATGCCCAGACCCACTTCGTCTATGGAGTGAACGGCCCAGGATGAGTGGTGAAGACCATAGTCGGTTGAAGTGAATAGCGCAATTAAATGATGATCACTTCCGTGGGGGGAGTGCATGAAGGCGATTAGATCGTCCCCGGCAGAGTCTGATAACCGAAGTCCAAGTACTTCCTTGTAAAACTTTTCTGACTGATTAACGTGCGGTGTGAACATCAGAATATGGGACAAGTGTGTTGGGCGGATGAAGGGGACTTTAGCCCCGTTGGGTGCTCGACCATGATCTGCTTGGGCGGGAGGAAAGACACGCTCAAATACGCCAGAGGGGGACGTTTTTTCAGCAATTCGGATTTGTAGGGGTAGGCCGTCAGGATGTTTGAACCAAATACTTTGATGATGGAGGGACTCATGATCCAATGGCTCTATCAATTCGACTCCGCATTTTTCTAGATGAGCTCTAAAAGGCTCTAAATCTTCTGGATAAATTCCGTAGGTCATCCACTGAAGGCGCTTTTTAGTTCCCCCTTGAAGAACCCGACCCCAGCGGTGTGTATGGTGTTCTGTGTACAGTCCTAAAGCTGGTTGCCCTTTAAAGCTTTCATTTACCACCACTAAACCAAAATTTTCATAATAGTTAACAGCCTGCGATAGGTCTGGCACGCTAAAGACAAATTCATCCACCGAATGAATGGCCAGCACCCCCGGTCTGCGAGTTTGGGCTTGTTTGATATCGATAATCATAGTTGCATCACCTTTGTCCCTTCGATTCATGTCTTATAAAGAAAATACATTAATTTTAGAAATCAAGTTATATTAAATTTTCTGCATTTTTATGCTCAATCATTTCTAACGCTGCCGTGCTAAGTCCTAGTGCGTGCAATGAATTCACTTGCGTGTCCATGGGCAGATAAGGGTAGTCGCTTCCGTAGACCACTTGCGAGGTCGGCACGAGTTTTAAGAGAGCGGCCATGCTCGCCGGGTGAGTGGCGTTAGCAGTATCGTAAAAGAGTTTTCGTAGTTCGGCCTCAATTCCGTTAGGGGCGAAGTCCTTTACATTTTTAGCGTTTCCGTGAAAGTAGTTGATTCGCCCTGCAAGCATTGGGATCGTGCCCCCTGCGTGTGAGAAAAGCCACTTAATATTTTGGTACTTAATAAATGCTCCGGCCAATAACAAGCTAACCACAGCGCGGGATGTGTCATGGGGTGCTTCAAGCACGGCCGGAAATGTACCCGTGTTGAGTCTTCCACAGCAGCTCGCAGCCAGTGGATGGAAATAGACGAGCGCTTTGCGCCGGTTAAGTTCCTCAAAAATGGGGGCGTAATCTTCATGACCCGCCCATTTGTCACCGTAATTGGTTTGAAGTCCAACCCCATCAGCTTTGAGGACGTCAAACACGTAGGCTATTTCTTCAAGTGTACTTTTGACGTCAACCATGGTTAGAGTTGCAAAAAGTCCAAACCGTCCGGGATGATCTTGAATCATCTGAGCAGCATAATCATTGCAACTTCTTACCATTTTGTTAATTTCGACTAGGGGTAGATCAAACCAAACCCCCGGCGTTGAGGCCATTGAAAGCATTGCTTTTTTAACCCCTGCGGAGTCCATGTCAGATAGGGCGCCCTCAACGCTCCAAGAAACTTGTCGTACGAAATGAGGAATATTTCGTTTATCTTCATAATCTAACCAAGCCTTTTGATACGCGGGAGGGTAATAGTGATGATGCGTGTCAATGCGGTAATGTGTTTTGGTTGATTTCTCTTTTGTATCAGCCCAAACAGAGGCTCCACTTGCTAAAAAACTCAGGGCACCCAATGCTTTCAAAGCTCCTCGCCTGTTCTTACACAAGCATGACAATTGACGACGATCCTGATTCAGTTTGGGTTGCTGACCATGGTTGAAATGCACGGCTGTATCATGATTCGCGACATTACGCATGAAAAATCCTTGTTCTAATGTAATAATCTAATCGCAGAGTGAGACCTAGATTCGGCGTCAGTCGTTTAAAAATCAAAGGCTACTCGATGCTGAAAGATGATGGATAGGTATCTGAACACATTTTTCGCTAGCTGGGCTTTGGGGCATACCCTGAAATACGGGCTACGGAGGCTTGCTGGACCTCAACCTATCCATGCCAATTGGATCTTAAAGTTGCGATAAATACACTGAAAAGCAGATGCCACGGGTTACAAAAATGGGGTCCGTTCATTATCCTTTTTTAAGCGAGAATAGGGCACTATTGGGTATTGACTTGGAATTGATCGAATCATGATAACCGTACGCACAATTTCGCAATTAAGAAGTAGTGTTGACCACAGCAAAGTAGTGGGATTCGTCCCGACCATGGGTAACTTGCATGCCGGGCACTTAGATTTAATCTCAAGGGCTAAACAACATTCGGGGTGTGTGGTTTCCAGTATTTTTGTGAATCGTCTTCAATTTGCACCTCATGAAGATTTTGATTCTTATCCTAGAACATTTATAGAAGATTCTAAAAAATTGGAGGCAGCAGGTTGCGATGTATTATTTGCGCCTAGGGAAGAGGACTTGTACCCAGTTCCACAGGGCTTTCAGGTCAGTCCTCCTGAGGAGTTAGCGGATATTTTAGAAGGAGAATTTCGACCAGGATTTTTTAAGGGGGTGTGCACTGTGGTGCTAAAACTCTTTAACTGTGTGCATCCCAATAGGGTCTACTTCGGTCGAAAAGATTATCAACAAGCGATGATCATTGATCATATGATCTCGCAAATGGCCTTGCCGATCGAGATGGTCAAAGTGCCCACACGTCGGGAAGTAGACGGCTTAGCTATGAGCTCTCGAAACGGATACCTAAGTGACCCTGAGAGGGCGGAGGCTGTTCAACTTTATTTGACCCTTTGTCAAATGCGTGAGTCTTTCAAGGAGGGGAAAAGTGTTGCTTTGATTGAACAAGAAGCGATGCAGCATTTACAGGCAAGAGGTTGGAAGACCGATTATTTGACGATTCGTAGCGCATTAGACTTAACAGCGCTAGATCAAAGTACAGCTCATAATGCAACGCACTTACCTGACAAGAACAATACTGTATCATTTGTTGCGTTGGGAGCCGCCCGCATTGGTAAAACCCGTTTGATTGATAATCTAGAATTCTGAACGCCTCAACGCCCATCCTAAACTATTCTGTTCGCACCCTGATGTGCGCACAGGTGCCAACTGCTGTTAGGCTGTCTTATCCACACTCCCATATAAATGCTGTGAACAGTTTTTTGTTCTGTACCTAACACTAACTCGGCATTCATCTTGCCCGTGACGATGAGAGTGTCATCTCCAAATAAGGATCCACTCAGCTCAACATAATCTACATCCAAGTAGACCAGGGTTTGGTTGGCTAGCTTTTCAAAATAAGATTCAAATGTATCAACCCCTCCTGTGCTGTGGACGTAAATAATCTTGGGTGAAATTAAGGTCTTTAGACCCTCGAAGTCTCTTGCCATCAGTAAATCTTTTCTCCTGCGCTCCAGGCCTATCGCAAGCTCAAGGGCATTATTGCCGGCTGTATTTGACATGTCTTATTTCCTTGTTCGACGAGTGCAGTTTAATAAATTCTCAACTTTAGGTGTGAATATGCTTGTTCCGACCAAAACGGTCTCTTCGTTAAAGTCAGCTTAGGTTGGTTACCCATGGCCTGTGGGGGGGGGTGGTTCGACCGGCAATGAACTAGGCTCCCCCGGTTTGGCTAGGCCAGTGACAATCTCATCTCTCATCACATGAGATTTTATGAGGTTTGTTCAGGAGCACCCCACTTTTGGTGGTTACCGGAGCGCAGATCAGCCTCTAATTGCCCGTCTCATAATGAGAGTCCACCGTTGCCGTATTTTTTTGATTAATATCAAACCAAGACCTTGTGCCTAGGCGTAATATGCGTTCACAGTCAATAGTTGGTTAATGAGTCCATGAACACCCCCAAAAAAGCTACCACGCCCAATCCGGCCAAACTAACACGTGCACTGCATTTATCTAAGGGTACGCCCCAGTCACTTGCGCAGGTTAGCAACAAACACGCTGAGGATGTGTCAATTAAAACGATTTCTCGCAAACACGCTGCTGGTAAGGAGCTTGCAGAAGACTTCAAGCCTGAACCCTTATCAAGTAGTTTCCAAGACTGGTTGGTTGGATTGCTTGAGGATCCGCGAAATTTATCCCTTGTGAGGGAAAGAATTGGACAAACAGTTCGCGATCTTCCAAGTTTTATTAACCACCTAGAGCAAGCGATTAAGGATGTACCCCTTGGCCCGATCAAACCCGATCATCGCTATCAAGATGATTTATGGAAGGGCTGGCCTTTTAATATTTACAGTCAAAGTTTTTTGCATTTAAAGCATTGGTGGACTAAGGCATTCAGTACTTTACCAGGAGAGCACAAACACCAAATGACCATGGTCCATTTTGCGACATTGCAGTTCATTGAGTCCATGTCCCCAGCTAACTTTATGTTAACCAATCCGGAGTTGATTGCCAGAACAATCAAAGAAGGTGGCGCTAATCTATTACGAGGGCAAGGTTATTTGTTGGAAGATAGCTTTAGGTCACTTTTTAAACTACCAGCAAAAGGTTTTGAGAAATTTGTGGTTGGTAAGGATGTGGCAATTACCCCTGGGAAAGTCGTATTTAAAGATGATTTGATGGAGTTGATTCAATATACACCGTCCACTCAGTCTGTAAAAGCAGAGCCTATTTTGATTGTTCCTGCTTGGATCATGAAATACTACATATTAGATCTTAGCCCAGATAACTCCATGATAAAGTATTTAGTAGATCAGGGTCACACAGTCTTTGCAATTTCTTGGAAGAATCCGACCTCCGAGGATCGTTATATGGGGCTCGAGGATTACTTAAATTTGGGGGTACTAGGCGCACTGGACCAGATTAATCAAGTTTGTCCAGGTCAAAAAGTTAATGCAGTTGGTTATTGTTTAGGCGGGACGTTGCTCTCTATAGCTGCCGCCAAAATGGGAAGAGATAAAGACGATAGGCTAGCCAGCATCACTTTACTGGCTGCGCAAACTGATTTTTCTGAGCCCGGCAATATAGGGATGTTTATTGATCAAGCAAAGGTTGGCTTTATAGAAAGCCTAATGAGGCCCAGTGGCTATTTGGACAGCGCACAGATGTCCGGTGCATTTCAAATGATTGGCTCCGCCGACCGTAAGTGGGCACAGATGACGAAGGAATATATATTAGGCGATCGCTCTGAACCTAATGATCTTATGGCGTGGAACGCTGATGGGACAAGACTCTCTATAAGAATGCATTCCCAGTATCTGCATCATATGTATTTGAATAATGATTTAGCCAAGGGTAGGTACAAAGTCGGGGACAAGCCAATTCATTTGGAGGACATAACCTGTCCTGTATTTGCGGTTGGAACTGCGCAGGATTTTGTAGCCCCTTGGCGCTCAGTTTATAAACTTCATCACCATGTTAAAACTCCGATTGAGTTTGTACTTACCTCAGGCGGGCATAACGCAGGCATTGTCAGTCCACCCGGCCTAAAGCACCGAAATTATCAGTTCCTCACGCGAGTTGCAAATGGCAAATACATTTCTCCTGATGAGTGGGTAAACGTTGCAACGCACGCAGAGGGCTCTTGGTGGGAGCACTGGACGCATTGGTTAGACCAACACTCCACCCAATCGGTTAAGCCAAGCTTCCCGAAGGACTCGAGCGCATCTGGTAAGTTGGTGGATGCACCCGGAGAGTATGTTTTTCATTGAATCATAGGGTCTGGGTCCTATAGGCTCTAAA
>CAIKNE010000138.1 GCA_903828695.1 uncultured Burkholderiales bacterium
GTTCTTGGCCCTGTGTTTGTTTATGCAACAGGCTTATTAAGCGTAAGCATGATTTTGGCATCGGGATTGTCCTTTCTAGGACTTGGTGTCAAACCACCTGAACCAGAGTGGGGGCTGATGCTTAACACCCTACGCTCTGCGATTTATAACAAACCGTTTATCGCTGCATTGCCGGGCGCGTTTATCTTCATAACATCTATCGCTTTCAATTTATTGGCAGACGGAGTCCGCTCTGCAATGGATATAAGAAAATGATAGACCAAGTCCCACCCAACCTTCACGCTGAGGACCGCGGCGGCCCTGCGCAACCGCTCCTTGCAGTTAGAAATTTAAAAAAATACTTTCCCGTTCGTGGCAATTTATTTTCAAAAAACAATAAATTTGTGCACGCAGTGGATAACGTAAGTTTTTCTGTTGCCAAGGGTAAAACACTCGGTATAGTTGGTGAATCAGGGTGCGGCAAATCGACTACTGCTAAATTGATTGCTCGCTTAATTGGCCTTGACAGCGGTAAGATGGTATTTGACGGAGACGGTGTTGCCGAATACGGCGGCATTGCACTTAAGGAGTTTCGTAAAAATCTACAAATGGTATTTCAAGACTCCTTTGCATCGCTCAACCCGCGTTTAACTATCGAACAAACCATCGCCTACGGACCAACTGTACACGGCGTATCTAAATCAGAGGCAACCCATCAAGCCCGGACATTGTTACAAAGGGTTGGGCTTGCACCGGAACAATTTGCATCACGGTACCCCTACGAACTATCTGGTGGGCAGCGCCAACGCGTAAATATTGCCAGAGCCTTGGCCTATCAACCCAGATTAGTCATACTTGATGAAGCAGTCGCCGCCCTCGATAAATCTGTTCAAGCTCAGGTCTTAAACTTATTACAGGAACTCAAGAACGAAAGACAACTAACCTACCTCTTTATCTCTCACGATCTGCACGTAGTGCACTACATGAGTGATGATGTAATGGTGATGTATCTGGGCCAAGTTGTAGAGAAAGGTCCTGTTGATCGTATATTTAACCATGCAGCCCATCCTTACACGCAGGCTTTGCTCTCGGCTATACCTTCAATGGATCCAAACCAAAGAACATTAAAGCCGCCCTTAAATGGGGACCCTCCTAATCCGATCAATCCTCCCTCTGGGTGTCGCTTTCAAGATCGCTGCCTTAAGGTCATGGATAAATGCCGCACGGTATCACCCTCCCTCACCTTTGTCGGGCTTGTGTCAGAGCACACCGTAGCCTGTCATCTTAACGAAGTAACGCAGTTATGAGTTCACCACTACTCCAAGTCAGTGACTTGCATGTGCAATTTAACGGACAACGCAAAGCGAAGGCTCTCAGCGGCGTGAGTTTTGAGGTCTCCAGTGGTGAGGTGCTAACGCTCCTAGGAGAATCTGGTTCTGGCAAAAGCGTAACGCTGCGAACTTTGCTGCGTTTGCATCCTGAGAAGACCACTCACGTTTCAGGGCAAATCTTAGTGGATGGACAGGACGTTTTGGCTCTCAATGCTAAGCAATTAAGCCAATACAGGGGCCACAAAACTTCAATGATTTTTCAGGAACCTGGACTCGCCTTCGATCCGGTTTATACCATCGGCCAGCAAATCACTGAGGCACTGCTAGCCCACGAGATGATCGAGCCACAAGCTGCCAAGGTACGTGTACTTCAGATGCTTGAGCGGGTACAAATCCCCCAAGCGCGCAAACGTTTTGATGCTTATCCTCACGAACTTTCAGGGGGCATGCGCCAACGCGCTATGATCGCTTTAGCACTTATATGTAAGCCAAAGCTTCTGCTCGCTGACGAACCCACTACCGCTTTGGATGCCTCAGTACAAATACAAATTTTGTTATTGCTGAGGGAATTGCAAAAAGAAACAGGTATGTCTGTCATCTTTGTCACTCACGATATTGGAGCAGCCGTTGAAGTGTCAGACAGAATTGCAATAATGTACGGTGGACGGATTGTGGAAGTGGGCGGGGTAGAGTGTATTGTCTCAAAACCCCGTCATCCTTATACACAGGGGCTTTTGGCATCTGTTGTCAACCATGAAAACCGTGGAAGTCCTTTAATCACTATCGCAGGTTCACCACCTGATTTAAGAGATCTACCAATCGGTTGCAGCTACGCACCTCGTTGTCAAAGAGCGCAAACCAAATGCTTTTCTGAACAACCGGAACTCTCAACTATTCCCCCAATAATAGGTTCAATGATAGGTCCAACGATGGATTCAACTAGTTATGCGTGTTGGAATCCTGTGAGCTAAACGCAGTTCTAACTTAAGATTACTAGAGAGTTTCTAAGAATTCTCTGCTATCTAAGATATGGCCTCTCCCAATGCAAAGAGCGTACCTGGCAGCGGGTGAGAGATGAAGCCAAGAAGTGCTTGAGGCATGCCAGTTTTCAACTATGCAAAGCGACCTACGAAATCGACGAGTACCTAAAAGAATTAAGCACGGCTCGCATTCCCATTAGGCGGCAAGTGATCCTCAAAGAAGCCATAGCGCATCTGGTTGCAAATGTGTTGCCTAATTTGGGCATAGCTGAGATGGCAAGAGCACAGGTGCAGCTGGCATTACGAGACTACATGCAAAGTGCTGTTTAAACAGCATGAGTCGTTCGACTTCATGAGCAGTACCTGCCGTTGAAATACTGATTGTTCTCCTCCTTCTGCGGTAATCGAACTTTGCCGCTGAAAATTCGTAAGCCCGCGGGGAACACATGTTGA
>CAIKNE010000139.1 GCA_903828695.1 uncultured Burkholderiales bacterium
CCGATGTAATTAAGTCCGTCACCTAGACCCACTGTCGTTGTCGTCTTGCCCTCACCAGCAGGGGTAGGGGAGATCGCGGTGACGAGGACGAGCTTACCCGTTGGGTTGTTTTTTAGGGTGTCGATATAGTCGAGTGAGAGCTTAGCTTTGTAGTGTCCAAAAGGCTCAAGTGCGTCATCAGGAATCACGGATTTTTCCTTGACTAACTCGAGAATACGGCGCTTCTTTGCGGCTTGAGCTATTTCTATATTACTAGGCATGGTCAGACTCTAGGTGTTGGAGTGATGAGTAAGTTAAATGTCTTGTCATGAAGCCCAGTATTTGTGGGCTTAAATCTCAATCAGTTCAAAATGTATCCTTTAGTGCACCCAAAGTTGAATGACACCGTATAAACCGCCCAGCCAAGCGCCCAAAACGGCAATCATTGAGATTAAAAACCCCAAACCCCTTTTGGACGGGTTAGTTCTATAAGCAACTGCATAGAGCGTGCGTCCAATAACCCAAATGAGTCCAGTGCAGGCGGCCCCTAGGTCGCCTAGGTAGAAAGCGTAAATCCACATTGCCGGTAAAAAGAGCAGTACGTTTTCAATCGTATTCATCTGGATTCTGTAAACGCGCTCGAACTCCTCGTTTCCAGAAATGGCAGGTGCTTTGACCTGGAACTTTTCTCTTGCTTTGCCAACCATGACAAGGTTAACCATCATGAGCAAAATAATAAGCAAAGTAATAAGGGAGGTAAGTGCGTATGAGTTCAAAATAGTTTCCAAATAGTGGGTTTGAGCAAAAAGATCTCACCTGAAGTTTCAAGAGATTTTGGCGGGGCAAAATTCGCAATGTTTTGCTGTTGCCCATTGTAATATCCAAAAATCCTACTCTATACTGTGCCGTGCTTAGAGAATCCTGGTGTTTAATCGACAGTGCTAGTCTTTTATTGGTTTGGGGGCTTGAATCCGGCCTGTTACTTGATTTAAGGCGGGTAGAAGGCTAAAACAAAAGATTTTGGATTCAATTTGTCAGTTTGTAAAAAAACACTTAAATCCCTCTTCCCATGAATTTACATGTCGGCCATTTTTCCAGAAAAATTGAGCAATTATTTGCGCAGGCCAATCAGTCCCACGTTCAGGGTCACTTCGACCGTGCGCGAACAGGGTATTTAGAGGTCATAGCGGCGCAACCACGGCATTTTGAGGCACTGCATTTGTTGGGCGTTTTGTGTTGTCAGTTGAAAGACTTTTCAGCAGCAGTCCCGTACATATCGAGTGCTATCAAAATCAATCCCAATCCAGTTTTTTATTACTCTTTGGGGGTCGCACACCAAGAGCTTGGGCAACTCGAGGAGGCGGAGCAGGGCTATTTGCAAGCACTTAAGAAGCGGCCTAAATACGTTGAAGCGCTTTACAACATGGGTAACTTAAAGCGCTCTCAAAAAAATAACAGAGCAGCAGTAGATTATTTTGATCAAGCTTTGTTATTAAAAGCTGATTACGCGGACGCATACTACAACCGCGGTAACGCTTTGAAAGATATAGGGGACTATGGGCTTGCTGTTCAAAGTTTTGACAGTGCCATTGCGTTGAACCATTCCTATGCGCAGGCCTATCTCAACAAGGGCCTGGCTTTGAAAGAAATGGGGCAGTTTGAGGACGCCCTTTCTTGCTATGCAAATGCAATTCGAGTAAATCCAGCCTACTGCGATGCTTATTCAAATATGGGGATCTTGCAAACTGATTTACACCGTTGGCCTCAGGCGATGAGAAGCTTTCAAGATGCACTGCAGTTCAATCCCGATCATGCACAGACACTTTGGAATAAATCCTTACTCCTCCTTACGCACGGAGACTTCAAGGCAGGCTTTGCCCTTTACGACGCACGTTGGCGAGAGGAAGTTTTGATCTCTCCTATTTTTAAAACGCATAAGCCTTGGGCATTTAAGACTCGTAACGCCAACCCCTCAGTTACTGCGGGTGCAGTGTGTGAGCGCCTATTTATTTGGTCAGAGCAGGGCATTGGTGATATGGTCATGTTTGGAGCACTGCTAAACCAAGCTTCAAATCTAGCCAATCATTTGCTTTTGCAAATTGACTCACGACTAATTCCTGTTTTTAAACGGAGTTTTCCTGAGATCGAATTTATCCCCAAGGGGGATGAGGTCTGCGATGATAAATTTGACGAGCACATGCCTATTGGGCAACTCGCTCAGTTGTATTGCCAAAGTGTTGATGCGTTTAAATCGATAAGGACTGGGTATTTGAGGAGTGATCCCTCTCGCAAAGCCCAGGTAAGAGCCAAACTCCCTTTGAACGGTAAACCCACAGTGGGTATCAGTTGGCGAAGCATGAATGACAAAAAGGGATTGGCCCGAAGTATATCGGCGACGGATTTGGTTGGTGCTTTATGCTTCAACGGACAAGACGGGTTTGATCTGAACCGGTTTAATTTTGTTAACCTGCAATATGCAAGCACTCAGGCTGAGTTAGCCGACATTCATCAAAAGACTGGTGTCGAAATACTCAACTGTGCAGATATTGATAACTACGAAGACATAGACGGATTAGTTTCTCTAATCGATGCGTGCGATCTAATTGTCTCTATTGATAATTCTACGGTTCACTTGAGCGGTGCACTGGGAAAGCCCACCTTTGTTCTGCTTCCCTTTAGCGCTGATTGGCGTTGGGGTTTAAACGCATCTAATTCACTCTGGTATTCGAGTTTGCGCTTGTACAGACAGCCAGAAGCGGGGGCATGGGCCCAGCCGCTTTTTACTTTACTAGCTGATTTACTTAATCACCGATTCTAATTTTTTTACAGCGCACCGACGAAGACGTTCAAACTAAACCCCGAGGATTTTGTGAATCCTGGTTGATGCACTTGTGTACTCAAGAGGAATCGGCCCTGTCCCCTTTATCTGCTGCGCTACTGCAAAGGCAGCAAGCGTCGCTTCATGAAACCCACTCAAGATGAGTTTTCTTTTCCCCGGGTAAGTGTTGATGTCCCCCACTGCGTATATACCGGGTATGGAAGTGCAGAAGGTCTCGGGACTAACTTTTAAGGTTTTGCGCTCCATCTCGAGCTCCCAGTCCAAGAGTGCACCAAGCTTGGGGGACAGACCTAAGGACTCAATGAGTAAGTCGCATTTATAGATCAGTTGATTGCCTTGCGAGTCTGTCAACGTCAGACCATTTAAAACATTATTTTGCACTTGGACTGCTGTGATTTGAGCTACTTTGAAGGTGAGCAAACCGGCCCCTAGGGCCACTTCTAAACTTTTTTGAAGCTGCTCATCTATCTCCAGCTTTTCGCGTCTGTAAACTAAACTTACAGACCCACTTTGTTCCGTATTTTGATCTCGCTTTGTTGCAGCTTCAAGTGCCATCCGAACAGCGTGATCGTTTCCTCCGTAAATGATAACTTCCTTGTCCCAAATAGCAACGTCTTTGGTGAGCGTGCTCAGCACTTGTGGCTTTGTTTTGAGGCTGGGTCCGCCGCTTTGGTTTCTAAAGGGCTTTAGCTCTGGCAGAGGAAGCTCTTTATGCATGAAGGCCCCAACACCTGCGGCGATTATGACACTGCGAACGATGAACTGCATACCCGTGTGGGTCGTGACCTGAAAGCCTTGATCCAAAGCCTGAAGCTTTTGAATATATTGCCCTAGGTGAATGGGTGTTTTAAAAGGAGCAATCTGCTCGCGGAGTTGCTCCACAAGTTCCAGCCCCGTTATGCGAGGGAGGGCGGGAATATCGTAGATATATTTATCAGGATAGAGTGCACTACATTGCCCTCCAATTTGGCTTTGCGCATCTACGACGTGTGCGTCAATCTCATGAAGTCCGAGTTGAAAGACTTGAAAAAGCCCCACAGGTCCAGCCCCTATGATCAATACTTCGGTCTGGATGGGTGGTGCGGACACAGATGGGTTTAAATGGGGGAGGAGACTCTGTAAATAGTACTTGCTTAACGAACCAACTCTGAGAGTTTGTTTGTTTTGTCCTTCCAGTCGTCGGCATCGGCAAGGGGGGCTTTGCGCTTGGTGATACTGGGCCATCCAATACGGGACAGGTCCGCATTTAGTTGAGTCATGTGTTCTTGATCGCTTGGAACGTCCTCTTCCGCATAAATCGCGTTGACCGGACACTCTGGGATGCAAACTGCGCAGTCGATACACTCATCGGGATCAATCGTTAAAAAGTTAGGGCCTTCCCTAAAACAATCGACGGGACAGACATCAACACAATCTGTATATTTGCAGCGGATACAAGCTTCAGTTACTACGTGGGTCATGACAATTTAAAGAGTAAGTGCGAATGGGTGTTTGATCTGGCTTTTGGGGCTTATATAACGTTCAGTCTTGGTACTGATATTGGTTTAATCCCAGTGAGTCAGTATTTTAAATGAAATCCGGCATTGAAATGAATCCCTGATTCAGAAAGTGGTTCTAAGGGTTGGCTATGAATAACCTACGGATAGAGTGGATTTAACTCGGAAAAAGGGGAAAGTAAGGAGACAATAAGAAGGAGTAGTCGAGACTACCCGCTTGTTGGTCATTCCCATTTAGTCAATCAAAACTGCCGCGGAGGTTCTATGGCTTGCCGTGTCGACCAAAATCATGGCGCCCAGATGTCTGGAGTCACTGTATTTGAGGGCGGGAATTTCTTGCTGCAACATCAAAACGACTCGACCGATTTCATTGGGTGCAAGCTCGGTGGCCTGTGTTTGCTCTAGCGTATTGATATCTATTTTGTATTCAATTCTTTGTATTTTGCATTTAACCCACTTGTGGGCGTGAAGTGCGTGGTACATGCGTCCTGCCACGAGCGGTTCATCGTCCATCCATGCAAGGACAGCGTTCACCTCACGTGTGCCCACTATGGAATGATCTGCATCAATGAGCGCATCACCTCTAGAAATGTCGACTTCTTTGTCCAAAATAATGCCAGCACTTTGACCTTCACTGACCTCTCCTGGTGCTCTTACGGCGCTCAGTACCTGTGCGATAACGGCGGTTTGATTGCCAGGGAAGACCTTGACTTTTTGACCAACTTTTGCGCTGCCCGTTGATACTCTCCCCCAAAAGACACGCCTACCGTGAGCCGTTGTGGAGGAGTCGTGGAATTTCTCAACCCATTGAACGCTTTGCGCAAAATGGGCGTGTGAGTCAACGGGTGTGTTGCTCAGTCCCTCAAGCACTTCTATCAAAGAGGGGCCCGAATAGCCACACCAATCTTTTGCAGCGTTGACCACATTCCAGCCTTTTAAGGCTGAGATGGGTACCAATGCCTCTGGCACGATTTGAACTTGAGAGGCAAATTGCTTGACTGCATCACTGATGTGTTTGTAGGCAAGGCTTTGAGCCTCTTGGTCCGTCAATTGGTCGCATTTGATAGCATCAAGCTTATTGATCGTAAAAATAACATGCGGAACGCGCAGCAATTTGAGCAATAGACTGTGACGTCGGGTCTGACGAAGCAGTTCAAGGGAGGGGTTTTGCCAGTCCAATTTTGTCGCATCAATCAAAACGACAGCCGCATCCGCACTTGAAGCTGCGGTGACCATGTTGCGCGTGTACTGCTCGTGACCAGGCGTGTCTCCAATGATAAATTTTCTTCTCTCAGTGGAGAAATAACGGTAGGCTACATCAATGGTGATGCCTTGCTCGCGCTCTGCACTTAAGCCGTCGGTGAGCATAGCAAGGTCAATCTCGCCGTGACTCTCAATGCCTGCTAAGTGGTCTTGCAGGACAGCTTTGGCATCCACAAGAAGTCGTCCAATGAGCGTGCTTTTCCCGTCATCAACGGAGCCACATGTGATGAACTTAAGGGCTGCAAGGTGACCCAGGTGTGAGGCGTTCTCGCCGCGGGGAACTCTTGCGGTGTTTAGTGTTGCGCTATTCATCAGAAATACCCTTCCTTCTTTCTCTTCTCCATGGATGCCTCGGAGGTTTTATCGTCCATGCGTGTTGCACCGCGTTCACTCACATCAGCGCTCAGGGTCTCTATGACAATGTCCGCTGCCGTTGCTGCTTTGCTCTCAACAGGACAAGTACAGGTAATGTCCCCAAGCGTTCTAAACCTTACGCTGCGCACTTCAACGCGCTCCCCAGCCAAAGGCGGAGTCAATTCGGTGATAGGTACTAAAAGCCCTTTGCGTTCTACGACTTCGCGTTGATGGGTGAAATAGATATTGGGCAACTCGATGTTTTCGCGCTCAATGTATTGCCAAACATCTAGCTCAGTCCAGTTGGAGATGGGGAAGACTCTAAAGTGCTCACCAGGATGGAGCTTTGTGTTGAACAAACTCCATAGCTCAGGTCTTTGTGCTTTGGGCTGCCATTGTCCAAAACTATCTCTGTGAGAGAAGATGCGTTCTTTGGCGCGGGCTTTCTCCTCATCGCGGCGAGCACCGCCCATCAACGCATCAAATTTGAACTCCTCGATGGCCTCTAGTAAGGTAACTGACTGATGTGCGTTGCGGGGCTCATCAGGGCGGGATAGGCGAACCGTTCCCCTGGCCATGGAGTCTTCAACGGATCTGACGATCAGTTCAGCCCCCAATTCATGGGCTCTTTTATCCCTGAAAGCGGTGACCTCACTGAAATTATGACCCGTATCAATCATCAATAGGGGGTAGGGGATTCGTCCAATACCAAATGCCTTCTCCGCACATTTGAGCATCACCAGTGAGTCCTTTCCTCCCGAGAAAAGGAGTGTCGGACGCTCGAAGGAGGCTGCGACTTCGCGCAAAATAAAGATGGTCTCCTCCTCTAAAGCGTCTAATTGCGCATTGCTCAGTGGATGCAGTAAATCGGAATGGATTCTTGCGTTCATAGGATTAAATTCGGTATGTAAAGAAACTTGGAAAGTAGGTTTTAACGGAGGTTTTTTTGACAAAGGCTTCTCGTATTCACCAGTCGCATTTTTTTGAGAGTTGTGGTTTTACTTTTGGTGAAGTCCACATTCCTTGGCCGTTGCCTCTTCCCACCACCAACGACCCGCCCTAAAGTCTTCGCCTAAGCTTATCGCGCGTGTGCAAGGCGCGCAGCCAATGCTTGGGTAGAACTGATCGTGCAAGGGGTTGTAGTCAACACCGTTTTCAGACAGGAAATGCCACACATCCCCCCAGGTCCACTGCATGAGGGGATTGAACTTTGTAATAGGGCTGCCTGCTTGGAAGTCCTCCTCAATCCACTGCATTTGCGCGCGGTTGTTGGACTGCTCAGCACGTAAACCTGTGATCCAGGCCTTTTGTCCGGTTAGGGCGCGAGCAAGGGGTTCTAATTTGCGAATTTGACAACACTCTTTTCTAAGTGCTTGGGACTTATACATAGCATCTTGCCCCTCCCGACGAATAAATTCGATGACGTTTTGCAGTTCGGGTTTATAGACCAAGACTTTTGAGCGAGAG
>CAIKNE010000140.1 GCA_903828695.1 uncultured Burkholderiales bacterium
ACGTCAACAGCAACGATAAAGCACAAGAATCAAACTGCACCAACTCACTGGCATCAATCAAAGTGATGGGCCCAGTATCTGCGCGCATTACCGTTAAATACTCACGCGCCAACGCGTCCGCGTTCAGGTGCGTGAGTGAAGGGGGAAGCCTGAAGGTGGTCACTTTTTAGAATTCGCTTTATTGCGCTCAACAAGAGTAGCGATGAGTCCATCGATACCTTTGGCATTGATCTCTTGTGAAAACTGGCTTCTGTATGTCTCAACCAACCAGACTCCGAGCACGTTTAGGTTGTATATCTTCCAACCCGATCCATTACCAGGCGTTTTCTCTAGTCTGTAATCGAGCTCAATGGGTTCGCCTTTACCCTTAATCTCAGAGCGCACCAAAACCTCATTGTCATCTGGGGATCCGCGCAGTGGCTTCACATTGATAGTGATATCCGTGACCTGCGATAAGGCCCCCGCGTAAGTTCTAATCAACAAAGTTTTAAATTCATTGGCCAATTTGGTTTGCTGCTCGGGTGTAGCCGTTCTCCAGGCTGGTCCGACAGCGGATGATGTCATGCGAACAAAGTTCAAATGAGGCATGATGCGCGTATCCACCACGGCGCTAGTCCTTTGCAGATCTCCGGACTTTAGGGCGGGATCGTTTTTAACAACATCTTGTAACTCAACTGAGAGCCTCTTGATAAATGCATCAGGCGCCTCGTCGGCGGCGGCTGCGATGGCACAGGTGCCAAGCATCAATGAACCCATCAGCGCACAAAACAGTGCTGCACAAAAGGATCTCTTGTAAAGGTTCGAGTGGTTAGCAATTGTCATTTTTAGTTACCTTCGCCGGAATCATCTGCATCATCTGTATCCGGTGGATTTCCGTCATAAATTTCATAAAGCCTTCTTTGCAAATAGGCATCTCTAATAAAAGAATACCGATCAAGCGCAACAGCGTTGAGATTATCCTCCACTCCCAACAAGCCCTTTCTAACATCCACGGCATTGATCACATACAGAGAGTTTCGAACACGCACGTTTTTGATATCGTGGAAAGTTGGATTCAGCTTCACATCTACTACAAAACCAGAGGCATCCCTGAGAGTTGATGGACCAAAGAAAGGCATCACCAGATAGGGTCCGCTTGGCACACCCCAATAACCCAGTGTTTTCCCAAAATCTTCCCTATGCTTTTTAAGATTGAGGGGGGTTGCAACATCAAACAAGCCAACGACACCAACGGTTGTGTTAACCAGCACACGTCCAGCCAACTCAGCCGTTTCCCCCACCTTTAATTGAAACGCACTATTCACTGTGCTCCATACATCCCGCAAATTCCCAAAGAAATTATTAATCCCTTTTTGAGCCAAGTCAGGCGTGTAGTCTTTGTAGGCAACAGCAACAGGGCGAACCACCGCTTTATCAACCGAGTCATTCATCGCAAACACCTTGCGGTTCATAGGCTCCCATGGATCTTTTGGATTCGCATCGAGGGACGTGGCGCAGCCCGTCAATACGACTGCACCAAGGACCGCACCCACACGGGTCAGACCATAAAACTTAGACAAAATAAACACGACTTTCCTCCTCACCGCGAGGCTCCACCGGCTGGAGAATCAGCTGCCTTGTTGTATAAAAATTGGCTGATTAAATTCTCCAAAACGATTGCAGACTGAGTGGAGGCCACAACGTCGCCTGCCTCCAAGTTTTTAGCGTCAGAACCTGCCTCTATTCCAATGTACTGCTCCCCCAGGAGCCCACTCGTCAAAATTTTCAGTGAGCTGTCCTTCGGGAATTGAAACCGCGAATCCATGGCCAAACTTACTGATGCTTGAAAGTGTGAATCGTCAAAATTAATATCCTTCACCCGTCCAACAACGACCCCAGCACTTTTGACTGCGGCTTGTCTTTTTAATCCGCCTATATTATCAAACCGCGCAGATAAGTTATAGGTGGTATGCCAGTTCAGCGATAACAAATTAGCGGACTGAAGCGCCAAAAACAAAAAGGCAATAGCGCCCAAGACCACCAACAAACCAACCCATACATCGCTCTTTGATCGCTGCATGAAGTACCCCTTAAATTACAAACTTAAAAATCACAAACTAAACATTAATGCGGTCAGCATAAAGTCCAAACCCAATACGAGAAGCGACGCAACCACAACCGTACTCGTGGTTGCACGGGAAACGCCTTCTGGCGTTGGCTGAGCCTCAAAGCCTTGATATAAAGCCACGAAAGTCACAGTCACACCAAAAATCAGACTCTTTAAAACACCGTTTAAAACGTCCTTAAAAACATCAACTCCGCCTTGCATCTGCCCCCAAAACGAACCCGCGTCGATCCCGATCATGACAACGCCAACGATCCAACCTCCAACGATACCCATTGCGCTAAAAACGGCGGCCAAGATCGGCATCGTAAAAATACCCGCCCAAAAGCGCGGCGCCAAAATACGCCCAACAGGATCAATCCCCATCATTTCCATGGCGCTGAGTTGCTCCCCAGCTTTCATGAGCCCGATCTCTGCCGTAAGCGATGTACCCGCCCGCCCTGCAAAAAGCAGTGCGCAGACCACGGGTCCGAGCTCACGCACCAAACTAAGAGCAACCAATAACCCAAGCGCTGACTCGGAGCCGTACTTCTGCAAGGTGTAATACCCTTGAAGCCCAAGAACAAAGCCAACAAATAAACCCGATACGGAGATGATCGCAAGTGAGTAGTTGCCCAAAAAATGCATCTGCTCACTCACCAACCTGAACCGACGCATAGTGGGTTTAAATAGACGAGTCAGTTCAACAAAGAGTCTGTAAGCCAGACCCAACGCCGCCAAAAAGAGCCGAACAGAAGCGCCAATTTTGCTTAAAACCGCGATCATGAATTCTCCCCAAAAGTGTTTGCCTGAGGCTCAGTTTGGGACTCAAGCTCAGTTTGAGCTTGAGGTTTGGGCGTTATAACTGGCAGACCCAAGTCGTCTGCAAAAGAAGGCGCTGGGTAATGAAACCTGACTGGACCATCCGGAGCCGCAGTAACGAACTGGTGCACCAAAGGATCTGTACTTCTCCTGACTTGGTCGGGCGTACCCTGCGCAACTACCCCACCATTGGCAAGGACAATCACTTGATCAGCTATTTGAAAAGTCTCATCCAAATCATGCGATACAACGATACTGGTGAGTCCAATTGCGTCATTCAGTCTTCTGATCAAGCGAGCCGCTGTGCCTAAGGAGATGGGATCGAGTCCCGCAAAGGGTTCGTCGTACATGACAAGCTCTGGATCCAGCGCTATGGCACGTGCCAAAGCCACACGCCTGGCCATTCCACCCGAAATCTCACTGGGCATTAAATCCTTAGCACCTCTGAGCCCAACTGCATCAAGCTTCATCAAAACAACGTCTTGAATCATTGACTCGGACAGTTTGGTAATTTCTCGCAGTGGGAATGCGACGTTGTCATACACATTTAAGTCCGTAAACAAAGCTCCAAATTGAAACAGCATCCCCATTCTTCTTCGAACTGCCATTAAATCTGGATTGCTCAGCTGTCCAACATCTTGCCCGTCAAATAAAACACTTCCAGATTGAGCTTTATATTGCCCACCAATGAGGCGCAAAATTGTTGTCTTACCCCCTCCGGAGGCGCCCATGATGGCTGTGACTTGACCCTTTGGGATGACCAAATTGATGCCATCAAGAATCAATCGCTCTGAATATCCAAAACTCAGATCCTTGATCTCAATAAGCGGCGCTGGTGGGTCGTAGTAATTGGGGGTCATAAAAAGTACCCCTTCAAAACGCTAAGAATAGCGAGTGGCCTAGGGTTAACAAGTATCCGACATTTTAAGGCTTTCTCTGTGTTTAATATGTCACAAGCAAAAGACCTTTAAAGAAAGGCTGAATCCTGCCCCTACCCCCTCATCAGTGGGGTGTAGCAGCAAGGGGCATTCATTAGCGCGGCAAGTCTGATTTACCCATCAAAAACTCATCTACTGCACGAGCTGCCTGACGGCCCTCTCGTATCGCCCAAACCACAAGGGACTGACCGCGGCGCATATCACCGGCGGCAAAGACCTTGGGCACGTTGGTCATGTAGGCCTGTGCGCCCTCAGTTGATGCTTTAATATTACCCCTCGCATCTTTATCCACACCAAAGGCGTCCAAAATACTAGCGACTGGATTGGTGAAGCCCATGGCCAATAAAACCATGTCTGCGGGGTGCACCTCCTCAGTGCCCGCAATTTCGCTCAGTTTACCGTCCTTCATCTCGACATGTACTGTTTTCAGGCCCGTGACTTTGCCGTCCTTTCCAATGAATTCTTTGGTGGAAATTGCAAATACGCGCTCACAACCCTCTTCGTGACTTGAGCTGGTTCTAAGCTTCATGGGCCAATAAGGCCAAACCATCGGCTTATTCTCAGTCACTGGGGGCTCTGGCATCACCTCGAACTGTGTCACACTCAGCGCCCCATGCCGGTTGCTGGTCCCCACACAATCGCTTCCCGTATCTCCCCCTCCAATCACAATCACTTGCTTGCCGTCTGCGCGCAATTGATCTTTGAGTTTGTCGCCAGAGTTAACTTTGTTTTGCTGCGGTAAAAATTCCATCGCAAAATGAACCCCCTGCAAGTCTCGCCCTGGAACGGGCAGATCCCTGGACTGCTCAGAGCCGCCCGTCAATATAACGGCGTCATACTCTTTCAGCAAAGTTTTTGTGTCCACCTTCTCTTTAGACCAGTTGGTCAATTTCACAGTTGCATCGATGTTGGCCACGAGCACTGAGGTCTTGAACTCGACGCCCTCTTGCTTCATCTGCTCTACGCGGCGGTCGATGTGTGTTTTCTCCATCTTAAAGTCAGGGATACCGTAGCGAAGTAGTCCGCCTACTCGGTCATTTTTCTCAAAAACCGTAACCCCATGACCGGCCCTGGCTAGTTGCTGCGCTGCGGCCAAGCCCGCTGGCCCGGAGCCAACAACGGCCACGCGTTTACCGCTTTTATGCTTGGGCAGTTGGGGCTTAACCCATCCTTCAGTCCAGGCTTTATCAATAATCGCGTGCTCAATGGATTTGATGCCAACCGCATCATCATTGACGTTGAGGGTACACGCAGCCTCACACGGCGCGGGGCAGATACGGCCGGTGAACTCGGGAAAGTTATTGGTTGAGTGAAGCACCTCAATTGCATTCTTCCAGTCCCCTTGGTAAACCAAATCATTGAAGTCGGGGATGATGTTGTTGACTGGACAGCCGCTGTTACAAAACGGTGTGCCACAGTCCATGCAACGAGCGCTTTGAATTTTCGCAGAGTCGTTGTCCAGAGTTAATACAAATTCTTTGTAGTTTTTAACCCTTTGAGCAACAGGCAAGTATTCCTCCTCAACTCGCTCAAACTCCATAAATCCAGTAACTTTTCCCATCTTGTATTCCTCTAATTGGACTCTTGACTGTAAGAGTCAATAAATTAATGCTGACTTTTTAAAACTTGACTCATTCATTTGAGTTTTTAAGGCTCACTTTGTCATTCCATCTTTACTTGGCTGCAACGGCTTTCTTGGCCTTAGGCGCAGCGCTGGCGGCAGTCGTTTTAACTGCCTGCATCTCCCCCAGCGCCCGCTTGTACTCATTGGGGAATACTTTGACGAATTTCTTCAAAGCGTTTTGCCAGTCATCGAGCAATTCTCTAGCGCGTTTAGAACCGGTCCATTTATGATGTGACTCCAGCATTTGTTTGAGCTGTGCTTCATCGGTCTGCCCCATATGCCATAGCTCTTGAGCCTGTGATTTGGTTTGCTCAACCGTGCTGAGTACTTTATCCAAACTGACCATCGACAAATTGCACCGCTCGGAGAAGGCTGCGTCTTCATCAAATACGTAAGCAATTCCACCGCTCATACCGGCCGCAAAATTGCGCCCCGTTCGTCCTAGCACGACCACAGTACCACCAGTCATGTATTCACATCCGTGGTCTCCAGTGCCCTCAACAACGGCTTTAGCGCCCGACAAGCGAACTGCAAAACGCTCGCCCGCAACGCCACTAAAGAAAGCTTCACCACTGGTTGCACCGTATAGCACTGTGTTACCCACAATGGTGTTCTCGATTGGATTACCCCTGAAGTCAATACTTGGTCTGACAACAATTCGACCCCCTGAGAGTCCTTTGCCGGTGTAGTCGTTTGCGTCGCCGATCAAATAAAGCGTAATCCCTTTTGCAAGGAATGCACCAAATGACTGCCCCCCAGTTCCCTCTAACTGAATGTGAAGGGTATCGTCCGCTAGCCCCTCTGGCCTGACTTTAGTCAAAGCACCGGAGAGCATCGCGCCCACTGAGCGGTTCACGTTTCTTGCAACCTCGATGAACTGCACTTTCTCCCCGCGCTCAATCGCAGCTTTGGATTTCTCGATGAGTCGCACATCAAGAGATTTCTCCAGTCCATGATCCTGCAATTCGGTGTGGAACTTAGCCACGCTGGAGGGAACGTTGGGCTGTGCAAAGATTCGGCTAAAGTCGAGTCCCTTTGCCTTCCAGTGTTCTATGCCGGAGCGGGTATCTAAAAGATCTACACGTCCAATCAGATCGTCAAATTTAGCAACACCCAACTGCGCCATGATTTGTCTTACCTCTTCTGCGATGAAGAAGAAGTAATTGACAACATGCTCGGGTTTGCCAGAGAACTTTTGACGCAACACTGGATCTTGTGTTGCCACACCGACTGGACAGGTGTTTAAATGACACTTACGCATCATGATGCAACCCTCAACCACTAAAGGTGCGGTTGCAAATCCAAACTCATCTGCGCCCATCAAAGCTGCAATTGCGACATCGCGCCCTGTCTTCATCTGACCATCGGCTTGAACGCGGATACGACTTCTAAGACCGTTCAGAACCAAAGTCTGTTGTGTCTCAGCAAGACCAATCTCCCATGGACTTCCGCAGTGTTTGATAGAAGACCAAGGAGAGGCGCCTGTACCACCGTCGTGACCTGCGATCACCACATGGTCCGCCTTACATTTGGCTACGCCTGCTGCAATGGTGCCAACACCTACTTCAGAGACTAACTTCACACTAATCGATGCGTGGGGAGCCACACTCTTTAAATCGTGGATCAGCTGTGCCAAATCCTCGATGGAGTAAATGTCGTGATGAGGAGGTGGTGATATGAGTCCAACACCCGGCACTGAATATCTTAGGAAGCCAATGTATTCAGAGACCTTACCCCCAGGCAACTGTCCGCCCTCTCCGGGCTTGGCGCCTTGCGCCATTTTGATCTGAATTTGATCTGCTGAAGAGAGATATTCCGCTGTTACGCCAAATCGACCTGAGGCGACTTGTTTGATCTTTGATCTCAAACTGTCACCCGCGTTCAATGGCAAATCAACCTCAATTTGTGCCTCTCCTACGACGCTCTTAAGCGTATCGCCCTTCTTGATGGGAATACCTTTCAGTTCGTTGCGGTATCTTGCTGGATCTTCCCCTCCCTCTCCGGTGTTGCTTTTACCTCCAATTCGGTTCATCGCAACAGCAAGCGTTGAGTGCGCTTCAGTAGATATGGAGCCCAAACTCATCGCACCTGTTGCAAATCTTTTGACGATCTCAGAGGCTGGCTCCACTTTATCGATGGAGATCGCCTTTGAGGGATCTATTTTGAATTCAAACAGACCCCGCAAAGTCAAATGCCTACGGCTTTGATCGTTAATGATTTGAGCGTACTCTTTGTAAGTAGACCAGTTATTGGCGCGAGTACTGTGCTGCAACTTAGCAATCGCATCAGGCGTCCACATATGCTCCTCACCCCTCACGCGCCACGCATATTCGCCGCCAACCTCCAACATGTTTGCAAGCACAGGGTCCTCACCAAACGCGCTCTTGTGCATCTTGATAGCTTCTTCAGCGATCTCAAACACCCCAATTCCTTGAACACGACTGGCGGTACCGGTGAAATATTTTTCAACAGTATCGGTATTAATTCCAATCGCCTCAAAGAGTTGAGAGCCGCAGTAACTCATATAAGTTGACACGCCCATTTTGGACATGATCTTAGAGATCCCTTTGCCGATTGCTTTGATGTAGTTGTAGACAGCTTTCTCTGGTGACAAATCAGCTGGCAATTTATCATGCAGTCGCTCAATCGTTTTGATAGCGAGATAGGGATGAATCGCCTCAGCCCCGTAGCCTGCTAAAACGGCAAAGTGATGAACCTCCCTTGCACTTCCCGTCTCCACAACCAAGCCCGCAGATGTTCTCAAGCCTTCTTTAACCAAATGTTGGTGAATGGCAGATAAAGCCAATACGGCTGGAATTGCGACTTGGGTGCTGCTCACAGATTTATCAGACAAGATCAAGATATTTTTATCACTCTTGATGGCGTCTACTGCCTCTGCGCAAAGAGAGGCTAGCTTGGCCTCTACGCCTTCACTGCCCCAGCTTACTGGGTAGGTGATGTCTATCACTGCGCTTTTAAACTTACCCTTCGTAACGGATTCAATATCCAACAACTTGGCCATGTCCTGTGCGTCAAGGATGGGCTGGGACACTTCAAGTCGCATTGGTGGGTTGATCTGGTTTATATCCAGTAAATTAGGTTTGGGTCCAACAAAGGAGACGAGCGACATAACGATCGCCTCACGTATAGGATCAATGGGCGGGTTTGTTACTTGGGCAAAGAGTTGCTTGAAGTAGCTGTAAAGTTGTTTATTCTTATCCGACAAAACGGCCAATGGGCTATCGTTACCCATTGAGCCAATGCCCTCCTCTCCATTGATCGCCATTGGAGCGAGTAAGAACTTGATATCTTCTTGGGAATACCCAAACGCTTGTTGGTAATCCAGTAACTGTGCATCTACTTTAGCCGCGGCCTCAAATGCAGCAGATGCCGCAGACAAGGTCGACTCCCCTTGATGCTTAACTGCTTTTTCGGCTATCTGCACCTGGGCTACATCATCGAGTTTAATTCTTAAATTTTCAATCCACTGCTTGTATGGCTTTGTGTTTGCGAGAGAGGATTTAATTTCTTCATCATCAATCATCCGACCTTGCTCTAGATCGATCAAAAACATTTTGCCGGGCTGAAGGCGCCATTTCCTGACGATTTTGTTCTCGGGTATTGGGAGTACACCAGACTCGGAGGCCATGATCACCAGATCATCATTTGTAATGCAGTAACGCGATGGGCGAAGGCCATTTCTATCCAGGGTTGCCCCGATTTGTCTACCGTCTGTAAAAACAATCGATGCAGGCCCGTCCCAGGGCTCCATCATTGCGGCATGGTATTCATAAAACGCACGCCTTCTTTGGTCCATATTGGCGTGCTGCTCCCAGGGCTCTGGGATCATCATCATCATCGCTTGGCTGATCGGGTAACCCGCCATGGTGAGCAACTCTAAGCAATTATCGAATGTAGCTGTATCTGATTGCCCAGCGAAACTAATAGGATACAACTTTTTAAGATCTGTTCCAAGCACTGGAGAGGCCATGACGCCCTCCCGTGCTTTCATCCAGTTGTAGTTTCCTTTAACCGTGTTGATCTCCCCGTTGTGAGCCACATACCGGTAAGGGTGCGCAAGTGGCCACTCTGGGAACGTATTGGTGGAGAAGCGCTGATGCACAAGTCCCAATGCCGAAACACAGCGTGCATCTGTCAGATCTAAATAATAGGAACCCACTTGATCGGCAAGCAATAGACCTTTGTAGATCACTGTGCGAGTAGACATACTTGCAACGTAATACTCTTTTCCGTGTTTTAAATCCAGATCCTGAATTGCTGCGCTTGCTGTTTTGCGAATCACATAGAGTTTTCTCTCAAGCGCATCTTGAACGATCACGTCGTGTCCTCTGCCGATGAACACCTGGCGAATCAATGGCTCTTTTTCTTTCACCGTCGGAGACATTGGCATCTTCACATTAACGGGCACATCTCTCCAACCCAAGACGACTTGACCTTCGGCTTTAATTGCACGCTCGAGCTCTTGCTCACACGCCAATAAAGATGCATTTTCTTTCGGCAAAAAAACCATGCCTACACCGTACTCGCCAACGGGTGGTAGCACCACGCCTTTGAGAGCCATCTCTTCACGGTAAAGCGCGTCAGGCATTTGGATCAAAATGCCTGCGCCGTCACCCATTAACTTATCTGCACCAACGGCTCCGCGGTGATCCAAGTTCTCCAAAATTTGTAGCGCTTGTTGAACTATGGCGTGACTTTTCTCGCCTTTGATATGGGCCACAAACCCAACGCCGCAGCTGTCGTGCTCCTGCGTCGGGTCATACAAACCATTTGTAAACGATGAGGGGCTTGGTTGAGTTTCAACTTGCATATCAGCAGTTGAGTTCAAATCATTAGTGCTCACCTGGTTCATGGCGGTTCCTGAAAGTATTTATAGGGAAAACGAGTGTAATGGAGTCGTAACAAAATGCAAGATATTTAATTAGGGTCAGACACCAATTATCAACAAAACATTTAAATCAATTAATAAATTAGGGACACACCAAAATAATAACAAAGAACTAAATCGACCGATCAACCCAAATTTAGCCCGTCAACATGCCACGACTTGGTGCACTTAAGGCCTTGGAAGGACGACCGGGCTTGGCTTTGGCTACTCTTCGGTGCGTGCTGCGCTGAAGATGCTCAATAAAGGTGTCGTCGCCAAGAATCCACCCCCCCTTAAGAGTCTGCTCAATGTGCAGGAGTTCGTTACTGGAGAGTCCTTTTCTAATCATTAACTCGTACTGCTCTTCACGCGCAAAGGGGGTATTCCCCAGATTCCATACATCTTCGTGCGCAGTGAGAAAAACATCGTTTCGCCGCCCGATGTAATGCAGATGACTACTCCACTCGTAATCACCCGGGGCTTGATGCGCGGATGAGCGCTGGGGCAAGTAATCCATATAAATCAGACACTTTCTTAGCCACTCGCCGGATTGAACCACGCTTGATTTGTACCTCCCTCCCCACAAAGTTCCCGCTCTGTCGTAACGATTGTTGAAGTAGCGCACATAACTTCGCCCAAGGCCTTGCATCATTTTGGACAGGCCCTCATCGTTTTTTGGGGTAACCATCATATGCACCTGTGAGCTTAGCAATGTGTAGGCGTGAACCAACACATCCTCGCGCACTGCTTGCTCATAAATGAAATTGAACATCCGCTCGAAGTCTAAGCGGTCTCTAAAAAGCGGTGCCCCCTCATTACCGATCAATAAAATGTAGTGAGCTTGCGAAGGGATGATCAAGCGGGGTAATCGGGCCATATCTCAGTCCCTCTTAGTAATTGGCGTTCATTTTAATGAAACACTTTTGCAAACCGCTTGTGCGCAGCACTCTCTAGACCAAACTCCGCCACCAACGCTTTCAAACGCTCAGCTGAACTTTTTTTCTTTTGCCCTGTGTAGCGCGCCAAAATAATCTCATTTTTCATACTGTGCTCCCACCCAACCAACTCGGTCACCGTGAGACTGTAGCCCTGGGATTCCAAATACAGACAGCGAAGTACATTCGTGATTTGACTCCCAAACTCCCGCGTATGCAGCGGATGCCTCCACAACTCAGCAAGGGGGGTGCGTGATAACGAAACCGCCTTAGCCCCCCTCAACACACCTGCCATCTCCGCTTGGCAACAAGGTACCAAAGCCATGAAATGGGCGCTTTTTTCTAAACCAAACGCAATAGCATCATCGGTTGCGCTGTCGCAGGCGTGAAGCGCTGTCACGATATCAATTTGAGAGGGTAAGCCGCCCTGATGTATAGCCTGATCAACACTCATATTCAAAAAAGTCATGCGCTCGAACCCTAACTTCCCGGCCAAGGTCTGGGAAGCCCCAACCAAATCCGCGCGCGTCTCAATGCCGTAAACATGGGCTTGCAATGAGCCTTCGATTTGGTCCCATTTGTTTTTAATCAGCAAATCATAAAGAATAAAACCTAAATATGATTTTCCTGCCCCGTGATCGGCAATGGTCAGCACTGGAGATTCTGCGGGCTTATTATCATTCGTGTCAACTGTTACTGAGGGCTGGTTTTTTTTTCGCTCCACCAGTTCGTTAATTCCGGCCTCTATAAACTGAGTCAAATGATAGACCTGCTTTAGTTTTCGGCGCGAGTCCTGGTTCATTCGTCCTTCACGCGTCAAAATATGCAGCTCTTTTAAAAGCTCCAAGGACTGCCCCGGGCGAAGACCAAGCTCCTCCTCCAAGCTCTTTGGCATGGCGCGGCCTCCCCCAGCGCTGGCTTTGGCAGATTGCTTTTGCGTCTTAGTTTTTAACATATCTTTAGTTCTTGATATTGCCAGTGGGCACGTCAACGGGGAGTTGCAAAATAGAGTGCAACGCCTCCCAACCCATGCCTCTCAAATTCCTCTGATTGCGCTCAACAATGGATTCAGCACTTAGTCCTGAATTGCGGGCGCGCTCGATACTATCTTCCCTTAAAAGATGCAGCGTGGGGTAAGGCGATCTATTGGTTGCATTGGCAGCGTCCCTCGGCTCAGAGCCTGCGAACTCATACTGCGGATGAAAATCCGCCAACTGCAACACCCCCCTCACCCCAAGTGCCTTGAGTCTTTTTCGACAAGACTCGACCAGGAAGTGAAAATCCAAAAAGTCACCTTCAAGGTCTGGCAAGATCAGTAGTGTTGTCTCAATCACCGCTGGATCCGAATCTCTCAGCAACCCTAATTCACTGTCCAAACAATCAGTTACTAAGCCTTGTTCGCGCTCAGCGCAAACTACGTAACGAATCAAGCCTTTAGTGAGCACGGGCTTGGCAAAGGGGCACAACTGTAAACCAACCACCACCCGCTCCACCCAAAGCATTGTTCGGTGAATGATTAGATCTGTGTCTTGGGCGTCTAGTTGGGTCATTATTTTTTTAGATTTTGATATTTTTAAATTTCACCAACTTAGAAATTTCTCACGCAGCACACCCGCAAATCACTCACAATGGCCTTGACCGAAGTGGAGCGCTGGAGGCGCAAAGCCTCGCATGCTCCGCACCCGCAAAACGGTCCGTCATACCTGCAATGTAATCCGAGACCGCTCGGTATACATTAGTCCTTGATTGATAGTAGGGAGGCATTTCTTTGGGGTTAACTGTGTACGCGTGAAAGAGATCTGTCACAACCCCTTTTGCCCAATTGGTCGTGTCGATGACCTGGGGATGACGATAAAGGTTTTGAAATAAAAACCTTTTCAACTGACTCGATTGCTCACGCATAGGCTCGCTAAAACATACCAACGGCTGAGCGGCTCTGACATCATCTATGCTTTGAACACCACTGGAAGCTATCGCCTTTTGTGTTGAAGCAATGATGTCGTACACCTGCGCACTGAGCATTCTACGAATCGTCTCATACGCGGTCTTACGCGTTGATAACCCGCCAAATTCACGCTCCACACCCGATCGAAAACCCTCAAAAAGCGGAACAGCCGATAGCTTCCCCATGTCAATCAAGCCTGAGCGAACGCCGTCATCGATATCGTGCGCGTTATAAGCCACTTCATCAGCCAAATTGCACAACTGGGCCTCCAAACTAGGCTGCTTGCGCTCTAAAAAACGAGAGCCTACACTCACAAAGTCCATTGTCTTAGATCCTTGGAGGTCTTGAGCGTTCGAAGTATTTTTTAAACCGTTTTGATTAAACGCTTCCGACTCCGAGTCAACCAAGTACCGAGCGTTGCTTGCTGAGCAGTGCTTTAAGATTCCTTCTCGCGTTTCAAAGCTTAAGTTAAGCCCCTCAAACTGAGGGTACCTCGACTCCAGTGAATCGACGACTCGAAGACTTTGGAAATTATGCTCAAAACCGCCGTAGTCGTGCATACAAGCGTTTAAAGCATCTTGACCCGCATGCCCAAAGGGGGTGTGGCCTAAATCGTGAGCAAGTGCTATTGCCTCAACCAAATCTTCGTTTAGCCCGAGCACCCGGGCTATAGAGCGCGCTAGTTGCGCGACCTCTAACGAATGCGTCATCCGAGTTCTAAATAAATCGCCCTCGTGGTTCAAAAAAACCTGAGTTTTGTAAACCAACCTTCTAAACGAGGTCGAGTGAACGATTCGGTCTCGGTCGCGTTGAAACGCATTCCTTGTTGGAGCGGCGGGCTCACTAAATCGCCGCCCTAAGGATTGCGCTGGATCACACGCATATGGAGCATACGGGGCGTGAGTTGACGCTACTCCGTTAAAGGATTCGTTTAGTATCCCTGTGAAAGCACTCACAAACAGCACTGCTCAATAACGTCTTGCACCACTGCGTCGTCGGCACCCATCACCACCGCGCGACCGGGGGAGTCAATCAGCACGAAACGGATTTGTCCATTCTGAGCTTTCTTGTCCACCCGCATATGTTCTAAATAAACGTGAGCGCCAAGTTTGGGCCCTTGCGTAGGCAGTCCAGCACGGGAAATCAAGCGCGTCAAACGCTCAACAAAAGAGAGTTCCACCAATCCAAGCCTTTGAGAGAGATGGGCAGCCATCACCATACCGCAACCAACAGCCTCTCCGTGCAACCAAACACCAAAGCCAAGACCCGCCTCAATGGCATGTCCAAAAGTGTGTCCAAAATTAAGTATGGCGCGCACCCCGCCCTCACGCTCATCGGCTCCCACAACACCCGCCTTGATCTCGCAACTTCTTTGCACAGCGTACGCCAAAGCGACGGGATCCTTAGCGATCAATGCATCTAAATGTTCCTCTATCCAAAGCATAAATGCCATGTCGGCGATAGGACCATATTTGATGATTTCAGCAAGGCCTGCACTCAACTCGCGCTGCGCTAAGGTCTGAAGAGTATCCAAATCACAGACCACTCGTTCAGGTTGATAAAAGGCACCAATCATGTTCTTACCCAAAGGATGATTGATAGCGGTCTTGCCCCCAACAGAGGAGTCCACCTGTGCGAGCAGTGTCGTTGCGACTTGAACAAAGGGCACTCCCCGCATGTAGCATGCTGCAGCAAAGCCTGTCATATCGCCAATGACGCCCCCGCCCAGGGCAAACAAAGTGGTTTTGCGGTCCGCCCCCTCCCCTAAGAGTTGATCAAAAATCAAATTGAGCGTCTCAAAGGTTTTGTAGACCTCCCCGTCAGGCAAGCTCAGTACGATGACCCTTGAATACAAAGACTCCAACGCTGCTCTGAGTTTTGGGGCGTACAAAGGTGCAATCGTCTGGTTCGTCACTATCAGGGCACATGACGCCTTGGGCAAATCCTGCCAAGTCAGCGGATTTGAGAGTAAGTTTTCTCCAATCAAAATGGAGTAACTCCGATCGCCAAGTGAGATTGGCACGCAGGCCGTAGCAACGCTGGTATTCATTTATCCGAGCCTATGTGTTGATGGATTAAGGGGCTATTTTCTAAGCCAGCAAAATGATCTTGCTCGAGTTGAGCAATGATGTTGTGAACCATATTAGATATTTTGGGACGCCCCGTCTCAACCACATGATGTGCAGTCTCTCGGTATAGGGGGTCGCGTATGCGAAAGATCTCTCTTAGCCTAGCCAAAGGGTCTGACACTTGCAATAGAGGCCTGTTTTGATCATGCTTGAGCCTCCTAAAAACCTCCTCCGGAGTGGCTCTAAGGTAGAAGACCTTTGCACGGTTTTTCAGCGCCTCACGGTTAGCACTGCGCACCACAGTACCCCCCCCCGTTGAGATGACACCGTAATCGCCTTGCAAGAGTTGGTCAATGACCTGTGCCTCAATATCTCTAAAACGGTCTTCCCCCTCGACCTCGAAGAACTCTCGAATTGAGCAACCCAAGCGCTCCTCAATCGCATGATCCGAATCGATGAAATTCAAATTTAATCTACGGGCCAGTTGCCTACCAACCGTAGACTTTCCACTTCCCGGGAGACCCACTAATGCCAACACAGTCTGCCTCTTTCTGTTAAAAACTCAGCCCAAGATGCACCCGGGAGAAGCATAGATTCAAATAACCCACCTGCAACACCGCCGGTTCTGCAAAAGGGTGTGTGCTCATAAGGCGCAAAGCATTTGCGTTTGCGCCTGCGTAAAAGTCTAATGGCGTATTTTAATTGGGTTCTGGCACCGCTCAGCCCTGAGCTCAACTTAAGGGGGTACTCACACCCCTTCTTTTCCAGCAATTGCGCACAAAATACAGAATTTGAACACTGTGCGTTCTCTCCCAAGGGGTGGAGCAGCTTACTAAACAAATATCCAAACCTTATCAGACCTTTTCAATTTGAATAGGTTTGCCAGATTGGCTAAATCTCTAGAGCCATTGCCATTCTTTGCGTGGTTGTATAAAATAACAGTGTGCAAAAGCAAGCGCACATCGCTCGCCCCATCTTCACCTTCCAGACACGCCTGTCGTCAACTGAGTCGCATGCAATGGCACTGGATGCCTACGCCCAAGCTCTACGGCAAGACGACAGACCAGGGCAAGGCGCTGATTGGCGATGCGGCCGTGCGGATTGCTGATTTGGCCAAGGCCAGCAGTAAGCCTATCGTTATCGAGAATCTGGACTTCTCCAAGAAAAAGGCCGAACGCGAAGCAACCCACAAGCCCTTGGCGCGCATGCTCTCATCGGTTGCTCGCAACAAGGTGATCTTCAGCATCAAGGCTGCGGCATTACGGCGCGGCATTACGGCGCGGCATCGAAGTCATTGAAGTGAACCCGGCGTACACGTCGGTGATCGGCGCGCCCAACCACGCGCAAGTTAAAGGTATTTCAGTTCATATGGGCGCGACTTTGGCCATAGCCCGAAGAGATCTGGGCCTCTGTGAGAAACCGCCCAAGCAGGAGGCCATCGCGCCTGCCCGTAACGGTGGCCAGGTCACCTTCTGCGCGCCTGCAAGGATGCGCGCAGAAGCATGTGTGGTCGCACTGGGGGGAAGATCAGAACAGCCCTGAAAGCGGCGCATGTAGCGCATGGTCGGCCTGGTGAGCCCAAAGGCAAGCCAGCACCTCTGACTCCCGCAAGGCGGTCATTGGGTGCTAAGCGGCCATTCACGGTGCAATCCCGTGAGGCGAATCGTCAGCAGCACTGTTCGGCTGGCGTGGATTTCCAAGACGTCCCATGCTGATGTTTAGTCAGGCATGGGTAGGTTTGGTTAGGTCTTTAGGAACGGTTAAACTCGGGCAAGAATCAATACAACTCGTTGTTACCTAAGCGGTAAGCGGTCTAAAAATGCCATTGTTTTCATTTAAATCCAAAAAATCTGATCCAGCCCCCAAGCCAGAATCGATCGCTGAGCGCCCACCCGAGTCAACACTTGGACAGCTTTTGTTCACCTTCTTTAGTTGGGCTATAGGACTCAGCGTTGCGGGCGCGCTCGCTCTGGGCATGATTGTTGGCATTTCCTTGGCAATTGCTTACCCCCAACTCCCCGACATCTCAGATCTTGCCGATTACAGACCCAAGCTCTCAATGCGTGTGTACTCAGTTGAGGGCAAATTGATCGGCGAATTTGGCGAGGAGCGCAGGACCCTCACCGCCTTCAAAGATATTCCCCAAATCATGAAAGATGCAGTCCTCGCCATTGAGGATGCACGCTTTTACGAGCACGGCGGAGTTGACTATCTGGGCCTACTGCGGGCGAGTATCGCCAACTTGGGACACGCTAAAAGCCAAGGTGCGTCAACCATCACCATGCAAGTCGCAAGGAACGTTTACCTCTCCTCTGAGAAAACGTTCACCAGGAAGATCTACGAGATTTTATTGACTCTAAAGCTTGAGCACATGCTGAGTAAGGATCAAATCTTTGAGATTTATTTAAATCAAATTTTTCTGGGCAACAGGGCCTACGGTTTTGCCGCCGCCTCACAGGCCTATTTCGGCAAACCCATTCAACAAATCTCGATTGCTGAGGCAGCGATGCTGGCAGGCCTGCCTAAAGCGCCCTCTGCCTACAACCCCATCAACAACCCCAAGCGCGCACGGATCCGCCAGCAGTACATCATTGAGCGCATGTTAGAAAACGGCTTTATCACCAAGGAGCAAGCTCAAACCGCCAAAGAAGAAGAGCTGCACATCCGCACCGCAGCAGTTGTCACACAAACCCACGCCGAATATGTGGCGGAAATGGTGCGTCAGCTAATGTTTGCACAGTACGGAACTGACGTTTATACGCGGGGCTTAAATGTTTACACAACCATTAAGGCCGAAGATCAAGAGGTCGCCTACCAAGCCCTTCGACGCGGAATAATGGATTACGAGTTGCGTCAGGTTTACCGTGGACCTGAGCGTTTTATTACGCTACCAACAGATCCCTCTGACTTAGCAGATGCCATCGACGATGCGCTAGTAGACCAAGGCGACAAAGGTGATCTATTGTCTGCAGTCGTGCTTGAAGCCACCCCCAAAATGGTCAGAGCAATGCGGCTCAACAGTGAGTTAATCGAGATCACGGGCGATGGGCTCAAGCCTGTTCAATCGGGGCTAAGTGAGAAAGCCCCTCCCAATATCAAATTGCGTCCTGGTGCTTTGATCAGAATAGTGAAGGATCCGGCCAAAAGTACTTGGTCTATCACTCAACTCCCCGAAGTAGAAGGTGCGTTTGTTGCCATGGATCCCCGCGACGGAGCCATCCGCTCACTCGTAGGTGGGTTTGATTTCGAGAAAAACAAATTCAACCACGTGACTCAAGCTTGGCGTCAACCGGGCTCTGGGTTTAAGCCTTTCATTTACTCTGCAGCACTTGAGAAGGGATTTACGCCAACTACCATCATCAATGATGGCCCACTGTTCTTTGACGCCAGTGAGACGGGCGGACAAGCGTGGGAGCCCAAAAATTACGAGGGCAAATTTGAGGGTCCTATTCCTTTAAAAACAGGTCTCGCAAAATCTTTGAACATGATCTCCATTCGAATACTCAACTCGATTGGTACCCAGTACGCACAAAAATGGATTACTCGTTTTGGATTTGAAGCGGAGAAGCACCCCCCTTACCTAACGATGGCCTTGGGAGCAGGCTCAGTAACGCCCCTGCAACTTGCTGTCGGGTACTCCGTGTTTGCAAATGGTGGGTATTTAATGAATCCCTACATCATCACAAAAGTAGTGGACCCCTTGGGCAAAGTGCTCACCGAATACACGCCCGCCGAGCAAGAGGAGTCCTCTCGCGTGATCGATCAACGAAATGCATTTTTGATGTCCACACTTTTACAAGAAGTGACGCGGGTTGGAACCGCTGCGCGTGCGCAGGCCGTTTTGAAACGTCCCGATATCTACGGTAAAACTGGAACAACCAATGACTCCTTAGATGCTTGGTTCTCCGGGTATCAGCCCACCCTAACAGCAATTACTTGGATCGGCTACGACACACCGCGCAAACTTGGAGACCACGAGACAGGGGGCGGGCTGAGCCTACCCGTTTGGATTCGCTATATGCAACAAGCCCTTAAAAACGTTCCCATCACTGAGATTGGACCGCCCCCTACTGGGGTAGTGCGAGAAGGGGTGGATTGGTACTTTACAGAATTCGCTCACGGAGCGGGTGTGACCAGTCTCGGCGTAGAAGGAGCCGCTACAACTGAGTCCAACGCAGCAGGGGAAGAGCGTAAAAAGATTCTTGATATTTTTAAGAATTAGCCGTCTAATGCCTACGCCCTAAGCCCCTTTAAGTCTGTACTAGACAGGGGAGCTTTTAAATAAAAGACTCAACCCTGACTGTGCACATGCATCTTTACTCAACTGGGCCCAAAATTCGCCCTGCCCCTTGGTGTCCAACCAGCGCGCCCCGTCTGAGCGAAAATGATAGCCCCCAGAGCGCGCGGCTAACCAAACCTCTTGAAGCGGTTTTTGTAAGTTAACAATGATTTGACTCTTATTGGCAAAGGTCAAAGTAATCATTGAGCCCGTTCGTTGGTTATCGATATCTGCATCTGACTGTTCGTTGATAAGATCACAGTTTTGTTCTAAAGCTTTGAGCAGGGCCTCTGCATGCTCCAAGAATTCGAGATCAGTCATAAAAAAATCACCAATTATTGAGGATAAGAAAAAAACAAGATTTAAAAGAAATCCCATACCATTTGATGGGAGTCGGTACAATTTACATGCTCGGACTTACCCATTTTAAGCAACACCAATTACCATGGCCTTTGAAAGGGCTAAATATTAATGTCTGCACATCAAAAGTGAACCATCAAAAAAACGGAACTCTCATTGAAGCCTCAAAACTCGGGGGATGGACACTTCTGTCTCTTAGTTTGTTGTTTTCGGCGGCCTGTGGTCAACGCTCTAGCCTCACAATTCCGGGAGATGAAGAGGCTAAGAACAGGGCCTCTTTGCCCCAAATCATCTTTCGCCAAGGCTCTGCTCCCCAGCAGCCTGCAGACAACACTAAACTAGCGCCAAAGAATCCCCCGGCCAACCCTGCACAGTAGCGTTTGCTTTTTTTGAGCATCCCACTTTGACAAATTTTAGACCTCAAACTTCTTTTTAATTTCTCCCCCCTACTCTCCTATCCTTTCGTATGTCAGACCTAAAACTTCCCGGCGCACCCTACATTGGGTATCAAAATCAAACGCTCATGATGGAGAACGTAGCCCTCTGCGACGTTGCAACAGAGTTCGGTACACCACTCTTTGCTTACTCCAAAGCAGCCATGCTAAGTGCGCTAGAGGAGTACAAACTTGCATTTGCAGGCCGCAAAGCGCGGATCCACTACGCCATGAAAGCCAACTCATCTTTAGGTGTGTTGCGAGTATTTGCGCAAAGTGGCTGTGGATTTGACATCGTATCTGGAGGTGAGCTCGCAAGAGTCCTTGCGGCCGGGGGCAAGGCAGAGCACATCATCTTCTCAGGCGTCGGCAAAACTCGCTCAGAGATTCGCGAAGCACTTGAGGCCGGAATTTGCTGCTTTAACGTTGAGAGTGAACCTGAGTTGGACGTCATCAACGAAGTTGCGCTGAGCGCAGGCAAAGTTGCCCCAATCAGTTTGAGGGTCAATCCCAATGTGGATGCAAAAACGCATCCCTACATCTCAACGGGTCTCAAAGATAATAAATTTGGCATCGCCCATGATCACGCACTTGAGACTTACAAGCGCGCATCAACATTAAAGGGCCTAAAAATCAAAGGTATCGATTGCCACATCGGCTCCCAAATCACCGAGATCTCCCCTTATGAGGATGCAGTATCGCGCGTACTGGACCTTGTGGACTCCATTGAAGCCAATGGAATCCATATTGATCACCTTGATTTTGGCGGGGGTTTGGGCATTGATTACGAAGGTGAAACGCCCCCCAAAGCCCACGCGCTTTGGACACAACTCTTCAAGTTGATTGATCAACGCGGCTACGGGGAGCGCTTCATTTTTGTGGAGCCAGGAAGATCACTGGTTGGCAATGCAGGTGTTTGTCTGACCCGTATTGAATTCCTCAAAACAGGCGAACACAAGAACTTTTGCATCGTTGACGCAGCCATGAACGATGTCCCAAGGCCCGCAATGTACGAGGCCTTTCATGCCATCGTGCCCCTCACACAGGAGGGGAGATCCAAGGACACAAATACTACCTTAACGTACGATATCGTAGGCCCTGTGTGTGAGAGTGGTGATTGGTTGGGACGGGACCGTACACTAAGCGTTGGGGTAGGTGACGCACTGGCAATACTCTCGGCGGGCGCTTACTGCATGAGCATGTCTAGCAACTATAACTCAAGAGGGCGCGCAGCGGAAGTACTCATCGATGCAGAGCATGTTCAACTCATTAGACGACGCGAAACCAATGAGGATTTAATGCGCCAAGAGGTTTAAAGATCTACTGTTATTGACACAGACATCAAATCTTTATCTTATCCCTCAATTTTCGTAGCTAAGCCTTTGCGAAAGGGAATTGTTTCAAAGCCCTAGCGAGGCGCCAAAGTAACAAACCGCCCAAAATAGTTGCGTAAATAATGACTTCGTTGAAATTATGTTTGGCCGACTTCATCCAGTAAAAGTGCGCCACCGCTAGCACTGCTATAACGTAGACGAGTTTGTGCAGGCGCTGCCAACTCTTTACGCCCATCCATTTGATGGCTAAATTGTTTGATGTCATGGCCATCAAACACAAAAACACCCAAGCCACAAAGCCCACCAAAATAAAAGGACGCTTGATGATGTCTTTGACGATATCGTCCCATTCAAATGCCATATCAAAGCCCGAGTAACAAAGCAGATGCAGTGTCGCATAAGCAAACACACTAACACCAATGATTCGCCTAAAACGCTGCAGGGCCACTGTGTTTGTCCAGACTCTCAGCGGGGTCACGAAGAGCACGATACACAAAAAACGAATACTCCAATCTCCCGTCCCTCGAATCAACGCCTCAGCCGGATTAGGCCCCAATTCATCTGTAAGTATTTTATAAACGAACAAAAGAAAGGGTACGAAACAAAAGATCAAAAGAATTCTTTTGGCGTGCGGGTGGATCAGCCAAGATTTCATAGACTGCAGAAAGTTTGGTTCAATTTAGAAATTCTTTTGCAAATCCATACCTGCATATAACTGTCCAACTTGCGGCTCATAGCCGTTGAACATGAGCGTTTTCCGCTTCTTAGTGAAAAGACTATCCTCGCCAATACGCCTCTCTGTGGCCTGACTCCAACGGGGGTGGTCCACGTTTGGGTTCACATTGGAGTAAAAGCCGTATTCATTTGCTGCAGCTTTATTCCAAGCAGTTGAAGGCATTTTTTCGACAAACCGTATTTTCACAATACTCTTTGCACTTTTAAATCCATACTTCCAAGGCACCACAAGACGCACAGGCGCCCCGCTTTGATTTGGGAGTACTTCCCCGTACATTCCAAAGGTCAAAAGGGTTAGAGGGTGCATAGCCTCATCTAGCCTCAGACCCTCTGTATAGGGCCAGTCCAAGATACCAGAGCCCACATACGGCATAGTCTTAGGATCTGCCAAACTCACAAACTCCACATACTTAGCACTCCCAAGGGGCTCAACTTTACTCACCAACTCTGAGAACGAATAGCCCACCCAAGGTATCACCATGGACCACCCCTCTACACAGCGCATCCTATAGATACGCTCCTCCATCGGGTGTACCTTCAAGAGATCTTCTAAGGTGATTTTCATGGGCTTTTTAACCAACCCCTCAACTTGTACGCTCCAAGGAGACGTTTTTAACGTGTGTGCATTTTTAACAGGATCTCCTTTGTCCGTTCCGAACTCGTAGTAGTTGTTGTAGGAGGATGCATCAGCGTAGCTGGTTGACTTGTCAACGACATAAGCGCCCACAAGGCTTGAGTGCGCGCCGACCAACGCAGGCAATTTTCCACCACCCGCATTCGCAGATGCTACAGACTGGGCAAGGGAGCTACCAGACACGGTGGCACCCAGGGATAGACCTGCGCCCGTTAGACCTTTTAAAAGAGCGCGTCTTTGCTCAAACATATTGCGCGGTGTGACCTCCCTAGACAGAAGATCTTGCTCATGAATTTGCGTTGATTTAATGAACACAGCCATTCCTTTCAATTTTAAAAGTCACACCACCTATTGCAGTCAACTTTACACTATATTGGTTATCAACGGGTTGCATTCAAACTTAACGCCCAGCACAGGCGAAAAAAAACCGCTCACAGGGGGCGGTTTTTTAAGCTTTTTAGAACCCAATCAATGCAGGCCCGCAATGTAATCTGAGACGGCTTGAATTTCTTTGTCATTGAGTTTAGCGGCGATCATCGTCATTTGAGTGCTGTTGTTACGCACTCCGCCTCTAAACGCTGTAAGCTGAGCGGTCGTGTAATCTTGATGCTGACCGCTGAGACGGGGGTATTGGGATGGGATTCCTGCGCCAGTTGGGCTGTGACAACCTGCACATGCAGCGATTTGACGATCAGCAATACCGCCTTTGTAGATTTTTTCACCAAGGGCTACGAGTTCTTTGTCTTTTGCAAATCCGTGCTTGGCTTCCCTTGTGCTTAACCATGCCGCAACGTTTTTCATGTCATCTTCAGACAACGTTGCAGCCATCCCGGACATCACGGCGTTTGCACGCTTACCCGATTTAAATTCTTGTAATTGCTTGACCAAATACTCAGGGTGTTGGTGAGCAAGCTTGGGGTTGGTCGTGATGGCAGAGTTACCGTCCGCACCGTGGCAGGCTCCACAGGCTGTAAAGCTAGCTTCGCCTTTGGCGAGATCTGGTTTTGCAGGAGCTGCGGCCTTGGCTTCTTCAGCTGCAAAAGATTGACCCAAAGTGGATAAACCGACTACACCGACAAATAGTAAAGATGCAAAATGCTTCATGATGTTCTAAATCTGATCCAGGGGAAACCCCAAACTTTAGATTCTACAATGTACAGTGCCCTGACTTTCGGATGTAAGGGTTAAATTCCCTACAAAATTATGTCTCCCACTCAAAATAAGAAGCCCAATCAGCCCCCCAAAAGACATTCTCCCGAAGACTCAAAAGGGCGCACAGCCTTAGAGTCCAAGGAGGAAAAAGAAGCCATGGGGTGGTTCCACACGGCTCGGTTTTTAACGACGGCAGCTCAAATGCACCATTTACCGGCCTATGACTTACCGGAAATTGCTTTTGTTGGAAGGTCCAACGCGGGTAAATCCACCTGTATAAATGTTCTAACTCAACAGAAAAAGCTTGCTTACGCCTCAAAAACTCCTGGGCGTACGCAACACATCAACCTCTTTGCCCTAGGCAGGCAGGGGCAATCTGACGCGGTCCTGGCCGACTTACCAGGTTACGGTTATGCAGCAGTGCCAAAAAGCGACAAAATTCGCTGGCAACAAGTCATGGCCAACTATTTAATCAGCCGACCCAACCTCATTGGCGTTGTCTTGCTTTGCGATCCGCGCCATGGCCTGACCGAGCTGGATGACATTCTTTTGGATGTGCTTCGCCCTCGTGTTGAAGAGGGGCTGAAGTTCTTGGTCTTACTCACCAAGGCCGATAAGCTCAACAAGACAGAGGCAACAAAGGCTTTATCGATTGCCAAACTCCAATCCTCAGGCGGAGTCGTCAGACTTTTTTCTGCACTCAAGAAACAAGGTGTCGCAGAGGCCAGTCAAATCATCTGGGACTGGGTGCACACCCAAGACGGTACGATCAAAGTGAGTCCCGTACAACCAGAATTGGGAGCTGTAGAGGACAGCTCCGAAGAGGATGAGCCGTCTTCTGAAGATTAATGAATTGATGAGTGGCTTGTTTGTTTGCCTACTTGGATCAATTCAACTCAATATAAAGATGCCTCACCGGGCGGGCGAGTTTTAAAGCGCCTGTGAACCCAGTAATACTGTTCGGGCATTGGTTCGATCAAGGCTTCTAACTCGGCGTTCATGCGCTCAGTATCGGCTTGCAAATCTTGGGTCGGAAAGCCCTCCCAAACAGGCCCCACGTTTACCTCGTAGCCGCCTGGCACGAGTTGGGTCACAACACTCAAGACCTTTGCACCGCTAATTCTGGCAAACCGAGATAACGAGGTAACAGTAGCTGCTCTTTGTCCGTAAAAAGGCACGAAGACGGTGTCCTGAGCACCAAAATCCATGTCCGGCAATAAGTAAAGGGCTGCACCGGATTTAAGTGAGCGTACGATCTCAGCGACGCCCTGCACTTTTCTGAACAACCGTACCCGCCCAAACCGCATCCGTCCTGCGTAGACCCAATCATCCATCTGCTTTGATGATTGCTGGGTAAAAATGGTGGTGAACTCCCTTGAGCCCTCCAATCCCAAAGCTGTCCACCCCGCATCTAGCCCGACAAAGTGAGGCGCAAACATCACGATCGGCTGAGACTGTTGCGATGGATCATTGCTAGTGAGCATGGCAAGTGAGGCCGCGTCCCCAGTTACCCTGATCCTTGTCTTAACGGTTGACTCACTGGCGTGCCACAACCAACTGCGGTCCAGTAAAGCCTGGACAACAAACACGAATTGCTTCTTTCCCAATTGGTCTCTTACGATGGAGTCCAGATGAGGAAAGCACAAACGCAAATTGGTTCTTACTATTCGCCGACGCCGCCCAGCAACCCGCCACAGCAAGCGTCCGAGCCCTGCACCCAACAGGCGCAAAAGACATAACGGCAAAAACCGCAAAGTCTCAAAAAAATGAAGCAACCCTTTAATCATCATTAGTTACTTATCCTTAGTGACCTGGTGCTGAGGGGGGGAATTGTGGGCGAGAGTGAACGGGGAGGTCTCTGGGCTGTTTGTCTCTCTTATAGCCCCACAAATATTGATCAGGCGCTTGAAGGATCAACGCCTCTACGGCTTGATTCATGATGGTCGCCGCCTGCTCGGGTGTGAGTGATTTATCCCCTATTCCAAGCGCTGACAGGTCCGTGAAGTGACATTTGTACCTCGCCCCGGGTAGGCGCTCGCACCAGCCCAAGACGATAAGTGCGCCGGTTTGCTGAGCTAATTTAGGAAGCAAAGTCATCGTATAGACATTTCTTCCAAAAAATGGGGCCCACACACCAAAGCCCTTAGGGGGCACTTGGTCAGGGAGTATTGCGGTGTATCCACCAGACTTCAAATGCCGCAATAAAGCTCTCACGCCAGTTAAATTGGTGGGTACAAAGCTTAAATACGCCCGCTTCCTAGACTCCACCATTAAAGCGTCTACCCAGGCCTTACGAGCGGGCCTGTACAGGGCTACGAGGTCTCCGTAGCGGGGGCCAAAAACCTCACCCAAGAGCTGAGCCCCAAGCTCCCAACACCCTAAATGGGGAGCTAAAACGATGACGCCTCTTTTCTCACTCAAAGCTTTCTCAATAAAGCTCACATCGCTGATGGCCGAATACTCACTCGCATGCTTGTTTTCGCCCCTGAACCAAAGCCAAGGAATCTCACCTATCATTTGCCCGGCTGCAGAGACCGCACCTTTTGTCTCTCTCCAAGTCAGGCCCGCAGCTTTAATATTTATCAAAAATTGATTTCTGTAGCGCGCAGAAACAACCCACACTACCCAGCCGACAACGACTCCCAGCGCTTGCATCAAGCCAATGGGTAGGTGTGATAGCAGTCTAAAAATACGGATCATGTAGTTTGATAATTTAGAAAATTGGTTTTGTTACAATGTAGATTGTCGCTGAGTTAATGAAGCAACTTGCAGGGCGACACATACAGGGAAACCTGTGTATGGGATCTGGATCAAACCGGGCCCCATTTCTGCTAAAGCGTTCGCCAAAGCTCGTTTGAATTGGCAACGCCCAGCACAATTCAACTTTATGGAGCTTTTTTTCATGTCTAAAGACTTTCTATTTACCTCTGAATCCGTTTCAGAAGGGCACCCCGACAAAGTAGCTGATCAAATCTCTGACGCTATTCTTGACGCCATTTTCAAGCAAGATCCTCGTTCACGCGTTGCCGCCGAAACACTCACAAACACTGGATTGGTGGTCTTAGCGGGTGAGATTACGACCAACGCTCATGTGGACTACATCCAAGTCGCGCGCGACACCATCAAGCGTATTGGGTATGACAACACAGAGTACGGCATTGACTACAAGGGTTGCGCAGTGATGGTTTGCTACGACAAACAATCCAACGATATCGCACAAGGCGTTGACCACGCCTCTGATGACCACTTGAACACCGGCGCAGGAGACCAGGGTCTCATGTTTGGTTACGCTTGCAGCGAAACCCCCGTACTGATGCCCGCGCCTATTTATTACGCACACCGCTTGGTTGAGCGCCAAGCCGAACTTCGACGCGACGGAAGATTGCCGTTTTTGCGTCCCGATGCGAAAAGTCAAGTCACGATGCGCTACGTTGACGGCAAACCACACAGCATCGATACAGTCGTTTTATCTAGTCAACACAGCCCTGAGCAAAGTGATGGATCCAAGATGAAGCAAAGCTTTGTGGACGCAATCATTGAAGAGATCATCAAGCCCGTGTTGCCTAAGGAGTGGTTAAAAGACACCAAGTATCTGGTTAACCCAACCGGCCGTTTTGTGGTCGGCGGACCCCAAGGTGACTGCGGCTTAACAGGCCGTAAGATTATTGTGGATACCTACGGGGGTGCCTGCCCACACGGGGGCGGCGCTTTCTCTGGGAAAGATCCAACCAAAGTGGACCGCTCAGCGGCGTACGCAGCGCGCTACGTTGCGAAAAACGTTGTGGCTGCTGGCCTTGCAACTCAGTGTCAGATTCAAGTTGCTTACGCTATTGGTGTCGCAAAGCCAATGAACATCACAGTGGACACACACGGCACAGGCGTGATCTCAGATGAGAAGATCGCAGCACTGGTGAATGAACACTTTGACTTAAGACCCAAAGGCATCATTCAAATGCTAAACCTGCTCCAGCCCATCTATGAGAAAACTGCAGCCTACGGACACTTTGGCCGCGAAGAGCCACAGTTCACGTGGGAGAAAACAGATAAAGCAGCAGCCCTTAAGGCTGCAGCTGGAATTAAATAATTTAGTACAGTTCTACTAGATTAACGAGTCCTACCTTCAATCCACAGAAAGCGCTACACAGCGTTTACTGTGGATTTTTTTCGTTCAACTCATTATTTCTACCCATTGAAAAAAAACCAAAAGGTATTTAGCATCCTGTGTTGAATAAGAAGCGCTGAAGTTTTTTAACTCTAGTATTCAAAACTCATCCACACTCCTAAAACCACTCAACGACTCGACAAGTCACTATTTTTTCTCGAATTTCATGAACCTTCACCAGAGCGAACTCGCATTAGATAGACTTTACGCGCTGGCTGCGGAGCAACCCGATGTTGTCTGTATGACCCAGCCCATGGGGGGCGGTGTCATCAAAGAATTCACCTGGAGTGAAGTGCTCCTTGAGACGCGCAAGATGGCGAGTCATCTGATTGCGCTGAACTTACCCAGCGAATCCAAGGTCGCCATTCTCTCCAAAAACACAGCCTATTGGCTGATGACGGACTGGGCTATCTGGATGGCCGGTTTAATCTCTGTGCCCCTTTACCCAACGCTATCGAGCTCAACGCTCAAAGAAATCTTAGAGCACAGCGATACAGTGCTCCTGTTTGTGGGCAAACTCGATAACTGGGAAACACTCAAAGTTGGCATACCCGCCGAAATGGCATGCATTGATTTACCACTTGCACCAACAACAGAACATATCAACTGGGACTCCATTGCCGCTTTTACGCCCCCTCTTGAGAACACAGTCTCACGAGGAGGAGACGAAGTCTGCACCCTCATCTATACATCGGGCACAACTGGTAGGCCAAAGGGAGTCATGCACAGCTTTAATACCTTCGCTTTTGCAGTAGCCCAAGGTCTCAAGAGATTCTCGTTCAGCAATGAGGACCGAATGCTGTCCTATCTGCCGTTGTCACACATTGCTGAACGCATTTTGGTTGAACACTTAACTCTATACACCGGAATGCATATCTTTTTTGCAGAGTCCTTGGATACCTTTGCCGAGGATATGAAGCGCGCTAGGCCTACGTTCTTTTTCTCGGTCCCTCGTTTATGGCTTAAGTTTAAAGAAAACATACTTCAACGAATCCCCAACCCTAAGCTTCAATTACTGTTACATATTCCTGTCCTGGGCAAAATCATTCGCCGTAAAATTCTCTCTGCTCTTGGGCTTCAAGACTGTCGAATTGTGGCCAGTGGTGCAGCCCCTATGCCCCGTGCTCTTCTAGAGTGGTACCAGCAACTGGGTCTGAGTATTGTTGAGCTTTACGGGATGACAGAGAACTGTGGGCTCTCTCACTCAACCGCTGCCGATCGGTTCTCGCCTGGAGCGGTTGGAACTCCGTACTTAGGGGTGGAGTCACGCATTGATCCTTCAACTTCAGAGATTCAGATGCGAAGCAAGAGCTTAATGCTGGGATATTACAAAGACAAACTGCATACGAGTGAGTCTTTTACAACTGACGGCTGGCTGCATACTGGGGATTTGGGTGTCTTGAACGCACAAGGCGACTTAGTTATCACAGGAAGACTTAAGGATTTATTCAAAACGAGCAAAGGCAAATACGTTGTACCCGCCCCCATTGAGGAGCAGTTGATCTTGATTGATGGGGTCGAGGCCTCCTGCGTTGTGGGCGCAAACCTCTCTAGTCCACTTGGACTTTTAATGCTTTCTGAGGACACGATTGCACGGAGCAAGCACCCGGGTGAGAGACGCAAAATAGAGGCTCATACAGCATTAAAGCTCAAAGAAATCAACGCAGGACTTGACGCGCACGAGCGCCTATCATGTGTCGTTTTAATCACGTCCCCTTGGACTATTGAGGCCGGTTTTTTGACACCCACACTTAAAGTCAAACGCAACCAAATTGAGACTGCCTACAGCGCACATTATGAAACTTGGACCGCACAGGGAAGGTCAGTTTTATGGCAAACTTAATTTAAGCTTTCAACTTTTATTTGTACACCAAGGGTCACTCGCCATGAAAAAAATCTTCGCCTCAAAGATATTGAACAATCGTATCAACTACTTTTCAGATTTCGCGCTCAAATCACTATCCACTCTACCCGCTATAGCGTTAAGTATTGTGTGTGCTACTGTTCAGGCTCAAAATTTCCCAGAACATCCCATCACCCTCGTAGTTCCCAACCCCCCGGGTGGGTTTGTGGACACCTCGGCCAGGTTACTGAGCGAACCGCTAGCGAGGTTGATCAATCAGCCCGTCGTGATCGATAACCGCCCAGGCGCGAGCGGCAACACCGCATATCAGTATGTTGCAAGGGCTAAGCCAGACGGCTATACGCTACTCATTTCTTACTCTGGCTATCACGTTGGCAACCCATCTCTCATGGATAAACTACCCTGGGATCCCATCAAAGACTTTACACCAGTAGCTTTACTTACAACCTCTACCAATGTGATTGCTGTTCACCCGTCTGTACCTGCTAATAATTTAAAAGAATTCATTGCCTATGCCAAAGCCAATCCCGGGAAACTCAACTACGCATCTCAGGGGAACGGCTCAGTCTCACACATTGGCACGGAGATATTTAAACAAATTGCAAATATCGATTTGGTCCATGTCCCCTACAAGGGCTCGGGCGCGGCGATTCAAGACGTGCTGTCTGGGCAAGTGCAGGTCTTCATTACAACGCCCCCTTCTGTCATGCAACATATTCAAATTGACAAATTAAAAGCGCTTGCTGTGACCGGAAAAACTCGTCACCCCATGCTCCCCAATGTACCCACAACCGCTGAAGCGGGGGTCCCCTCTTTCCAACTGGAGTCATGGGTTGCGCTTTACGCTCCAGCCAATACGCCGACCGCTGTTGTTGCAAAACTCACGGATGCCGTTAAAAGGAGCATGGAACTCCCAGAGGTAAAGCAGCGTGCTGATACAGCCGGTGTTGATATCAGCTATCTCAACCCCGCAGCCTTAGACGCTTTGCTGAAAAAGGAGTTACCGTACTGGAATAAGATCATTAAGTCGGCAAACATTCATTTGGACTAGGAATTTCACGCCCAACCCATTTAACTACTTGAGCAAGGATTTCCTTCTTTCGCATAAAGTCCTTGCTCGACCCGCTCGCTGCCCAGTCATTTGAGTACGCCAGCAGACGCGAGGCTATTTCTAAATATCCTCCGCTACAAACAGCCCATAATTTGACGCAATAGGATGTCTTAGCTAGAATCTAATATATGTATATAATTACAGTATTCAGGAGTTTCTTATGCTTGATCTACCCATCCAATTTATTTCGCCAGACGAAGTGTCCTCATCTGCAGTGAGCGTACGAAATACCGCAATAGATCCAGATCTTGTCGATTTTGATCAATTGCCCAGTTCAGAACAAAAAGCCTTGGTTCTTCATCTGATAGAGCGGGCAATTTTAGATATTGAAAACCAACATAGATGCTTAACTGAATGGGAAGCGGACACCCTCAGCGGCGCTATAGGGGCGACCATGTCTGGCATGCACAAGCTTGCGATGACAAAAATTGAGCTCTCCCAAATCAAAAGAAATGCAGCCGTTCATCCCCAGATTTGGTACTCCAACTCCGAGGAATTTACGTGTTCTCAAATCAGGCAAAGTCTGCGAAATCTATCTCAGCTGCATTGATGGATATAGCTTGTGAACTGTAAGTTCAAAGTCTCATTCGACTGGGACATTGACAGACTTGCCAACCTTACTCACAACGCTAGACGGATTCATGAAATCGACCATAGAGCTTGGGATCAAAATCGTGGTTCCTCGCTCCTTGGTTGTTTCATAAATAATATTCATGGCTCTGAGTTGTAGTGCACCTGCCTGGGTCTCGTATATTTTTGCAGCATCTACAAATTTACTTGCTATTTCGGCCTCAGCAGTTCCCAGAATAATTCTTGCCTGCTTCTCCCTCTCCGCTTGGGCTTGTCGGGACATTGCATCTTGAAGTGCTACTGGTATGGCTACGTCTCTGATCTCCACAGAACTCACTGTAATCCCCCAATCATTTGTTTTTCTACCGATTTCCTCACACAAATGAGTGTCAGCAGCTTTTCGGTCTGACAGCAAATCAGACAACATAGATGCTCCAATCATCTCGCGAAGTGATGTTTGAGCAACGCGGTCAATAGCTTGCAAAAAATTAGTAATAGACAACGCGGCTTTTTCTGCATTATGGACATGCCAAAAAATAATTGCATCAACATTAACAGGCACCGTGTCACGCGTCAGAGCTTGCTCAGCGTTAAAAGCGGTTGTTTGAATTCGCTCATCAATGACCATGACGATCCTATCCAAAACGGGCACGATTAGAAATAATCCGGGACCTTTTACTGCGTGAATTTTGCCCGCCCGTAATATGACAAATTTCTCCCACACATTAGCCATCTTTAGAGACTGAGAAATAAGTATGGCTAAAAGAGCAAAGAAAACAGCCAGCGAACTCTGCATGTAGCTTACAGAGATTGCAGATAAAACCACGGAAGCACTGGTAAGAAAGAGTGTAATTGCATTCATAATAATTTACGCGATATGCTATGCCCTAAGGCGATCGCACTGATAGCAGGGTGCAAATCTCACGCACTACCTTATCGCTAGTTGGCCATCAATTTGTATAAATATCCTATTAGGCCAGACGCAGATTTACAAGACACATCTAGATTGCGTCTTCTTGACTTAGATCAATCAAGTCAATGAACCCAAAGGAACTTTTGGCCAATTAATATCAAGATGAGCTCATACGTTAGCGTTCAAACGCTATTTATTGAGCACTGCAGGTTATTGTCGACATCAAACATTTTCCGTATTCGATACTCATGTCAAGTAAATTCAACTTACTTACTACTACAAGCTTTATTCATGATCTGAGATAGAGTTTTGTAATAACGAAGCGCAAGCCTAGTGACCGTAAGGTGCTTGGTTCGACGGTTTGCACCAACACACTCAGATTTCACATATCCATCTGAGATTAATTGTTTTAATTTTCTGTGAATCGTGGCTTGAGAAGCAATATGCAAAAAGGCCATCATGGATGTAATCGTTAAAGGATTATCATTTTTCTCATGTAACGCAATTTCATCAAGAATTAAACAGGAAATTGGATCAACACTCAAAATGAGGCCCGTCGGGTAGGATTTACGAATAATCTCAAGATAATTAAAATACGTGAGTGTACTGTTATTCATGAGCTTTCTTATAGAACTGCTTGCACAATTCATAGTGTGTGATTATAAAAATAAGAATCAAATTTTACGCGTAACTCTTTGGAGCAATCTCTAAATGGAGTTAATATTAAATGCGCCCAAACTTTAAAAGTAAATGCTTACGCAGCGCTTAAGTATCAGTTGACTTATTACCGCTGAACTTTTGAAGAATAAAGTCTGCCCGGTCTTGGTCCCCAGCGTCACCGTGAATAAGCATCACAAATTGATCAGCTTTAATAGCTAATTCGTATTTAATAATTTGATTTTTTGAAACTCCTACCTGAGACAGAGCTGCCCCTATTGCTGAGAGTCCCCCCATGACTACAGCACCCTCTAATGCTGAAACCAATACCGTCACAAAAGGGCCAGCCATAGCTACCAAGCCGTAGCCGGGCATAAAGAACACTGCGGGGAGAAATAGAATCCCCCATAAGCCCCCCCAAAATGCGCCAGTAGCGGTCCAAGATTTAATTTTGTCACCGGTTGTGTAAAAGCCAACCGGATGCTCTTCGCTATGGTAACCCTTACCAATGATGGAAATTTTTTTAATATCAAAACCAGATAAGCTAAGTAATTTAGTAGCTTCCTCTGCGGTACTATGTGCATCAAAAATATATGACGTTAATTTTGGGTTGTTCATGTTTTGTAGATCCTAAATTCAACTAAAAAAAGTGAATGAGTCGTAACATCATTCACTTAACATATCATGAAAAAGTTAGATCTAATTTGTCTATAACTTTAACAACGTCGGTGTTACTCCAAGCCGCATGTTTAACTAACGCTCTCTCGTTCCAAGAGTGAATTTTCCCAGTAAGCGTCACTTCTCCATTTTGTACTTGAACATCAATTTCGTTGGCATCTGTTTGAGCACGTCTTTTTAATGCCTCGACAATATCGGCTTTCACGACAGATTTAGCAAGATCATTCTTAATACTCAACTGATCGCTAATCCCGGTCACACCCATTAAGTGCGTGACAGATGAATTTAGCATCGCCTTTTGGTGATGCCATTTCACTTGGCCCGATAAAGTGACCCAACCTTTTTCAACTTTCACTTGAATATTATCTTTTGGCAATAATGAAGACCAAGAAATGATATTGTCGATTGCGTGTGCAATATCACTGTCACTTCTTTTACTATCCCCTGGTAACCTAACCTCTAGTTCCATTGCAATGCCGTGAACACCGGAGACTCTTTGCGCGGCCTTTTCTGCGTGGTATTTTTCATAATAGTGGTCTACGCTTCCGTTCAAGGTTACAACACCATCTTTCACAGAAACTCCAATGTTTGCTTCTTTAATTGTTGCCTCGTACTTTAATTCGGCGATAACATCTAGTTGTAATTGTGCGTCTGATTTCATGATTATTCCATTTAATTATGTGGGGAAAATTGACTTTAGTCTTTTTGCATTAATAGGTCTTGATAAAAATCATACTGTTTAATAAAAATAATTTATTTGACAATATTCAGTGAAATGCTTGACTGATATATGCACTAAAGATAGCAAAGAATTAATTCAAAAAAAACCATCCTCAAGCTTTGGAGGAAGCTTTGGCTGAAGTTATTGCCGATTTACTCGCGTCTAATGCAGCCTGTGCAATTGACATCGCCATAGCGGTTATAGGATTATCAGATTCAGAGATCGAGTGGAGCGTATGATTTGTCAACTTTGCATGATCTTTAACATGACTTTCACAGGTTTCTATTAAAGTTGCCTGTGCCTGCGAACCCAAAAGATATGCTGAATTGGCAAAGTTAGTGTATTCTTTGATTTGATTTGCCACATCTTTAGCAATAAGCCTGCTAACACTAGGCAAGTCTTTTGAATTGAGTATGTCGCTTGCCCGTTGATTCGAAGCCTCCATCGCATTCTTATTATGGAGCAATACTAAATCAATCAGCTTGATTGCATTAGCATGATATAGATTTGCCAATAAAGTAGTCCTATTGACATAGGCAGTTTGCACGTCTTGATATGATTTCATAATAATTCCTTTTTGATTTTTCGTATATTTAATTGAACTTAACCCATAAAAATAGGTCAAGCCCCCTTCCACCTAATCTGCAGTCCAACTGCATTCACCTATCTAAAACTTTGCTTCATATAATTCACAATGCATCGAGACTTAGATCTATTTTTTAGCAATGAACACAAGAGGTATAAATTGAATTCTCTTTTTCATAACAGCTACACGCCAATTCTTTCAATGCCTCTCTATTCATAATAGTCAACTCACCACGGCGGTATTGAATTAATCCATCTTTTTTAAATTGACTTGCGATACTTGAGACACCAACTCTTCGCACGCCCAACATGAGAGAGATAAATTGCTGAGTCATGGTGAATGATTTCGATTTGGCTCTATCCTCACTCATAAGCAGCCACTTTGCTAATCGCTCCTGTATCCCGTGAAAGTGTCCACACGCAAGAGATAATCCAAGTTGGCGCATCCTAAACCCCAAATAGGCGTTGTTTACAGTTCTGATATTGCAATCATCATTTAGCACTTCTAAGTAATCGGACACTTCCATCTTCCAGGCCTCGCCCCTACCTTGAACGATTACACCAAAAGGATTATTCTTTAACCCAATTCCAATTTCACCTCCGACCATTCCCTCATCACCAATGATGCCAACCTCTATGGACTGGGTGGAACTAATCATTTGGATAATAGACACAAATCCTGCGACCGGAAAATAGACATGACTCATGAGCAAGTCACTTTTACAAATCAGCTCCGACATTTTTAACTCTGTCATTATTGATTTTGAAATTAAGCGCTCCTGAGACTCTGGTGACAGAATGTCTATTAACTTGTTTTTTTTCATCCAAGGAGCTTTCTATGCTAGGTTTTATTTTCAGTACTTAAAGTCTATTGGTTACCATCTCGACCATTTCACTGACATAGTTTCGCCCTATATGATTAGATGCTCAGTCTGCTAGCGTACCAAATTCATTATTTATTAGGTACTACTTTTTGCCTCCATTAACTTAAAGAACCAGATCATTTTGCATTTAGTAATATTTTTTTCTACTGATTGCGTTAACTTAATCCACTCGTATTCCGATCATAAATGTCGACCCTAGCGGTAGTTGTGTAGATTTTTTGCTTTCAAAAAGATATATATGTATCCTATCGAACACTTTCGATACGGGCTACACCGTAGACTCTTCATATAGAAATATTTCCTTGCATAACAGCCTCTCAGGTCAACTAATTAGCGCGCCCCGTTAAAAATTAATTGTTCATCTGCGTATTGCATTTTTAATCCAACATTGGAATTCCATATGGACATGAAATTAAAAATACCCTACGAAGTTTCGATTAGTTGCAGCAACTGCAAATTAATCAACAAATGTATGCCCCTTGGTCTCAGCACCTTCGAGTTATCTCGAATTGATAGCTTAGTTAGTCAAAGAATCAAAATAAAACGAGGCAATGATTTGCAACGGTTTAGTAATAGTCACCAAGCTTTGTATATTATTAGAACCGGATATTTCAAAACTGTCATTTCTACCAACGACGGACGCGATCAAGTATTGGGATTTCACATGTCCGGCGATAGTATCGGCCTTGCTGGCGAGATCAGTAATTTGTACAGTTGCAAGGTTACCGCCCTTGAAGATTCAACTGTCTGTATCGTCCCTTTTGCCAAAGTTGAAGAAGTTGCCAATTCAGTTAATGGGCTTCACTCACACATCCGCCATTTATACAGTCTAGAAATAAATCGTGAAAATTCGGTTATGCTTTTCTTGGGTAGCATGAACTCAGAGGAACGTGTCGCGACATTCCTACTTAAACTGAGTGCAAGTCATGAGGAACGCGGATTTTCTCCACTTGTCCTCAACCTCAAGATGAGCCGCTATGACATAGCAAGTTATTTAGGACTCAAGCATGAAACTGTTAGTCGTACCCTTGCTAAGTTCATTAGAAGCAAGTTAATCTACTTAAAACTGCGTGAATTGAAAATCATTAACTTAGTAGCCCTGAACTCATTAGCCACAGATAAACAGCGCTAATTTCGGCTACTTTCCTTGTACCCCACACTGATTCATTCGTCCTGTACCACGCCCAAGATCAGTTAACTTGTACTTATTGATCTTTTGGACGGCTTTTAAATAGTCGATTTAGAACAATTGATTTATAGATGATATAGCTCATTTGCTCTCGATTTTGGCAGCCTTCATTAATTTTTGAACGTACTCCGTTCTTTGTTGCGACTGAACCGCTTGCGTCAATTGCGCTCTCGCTTCATCGAACGCAGGCGCTTTGAAAGGTCTTTTGTCATCAAGCTTCAGAATATGCCACCCGAATTGCGTTTGTATCGGCGAAACAGTTACGGCGCCCTTATTTAAATTGATCGCGACATTTGATATGACAGGAATAATTTGTCCAGGCAAAACCCACCCCAAGCTTCCTCCATTTTGTTTGGAAGGATCAATCGACTTCTCTTTTGCCAATTTATCAAATGCCTGCCCTGCTTGGAGGTTTTTAACGATCTCTTTAGCTTCAGACTCAGTTGAGACAACTATTTGACTGATCAAATACTGCTGCGATCCAGTCAATACATCAATTTGTCTTTTGTACTCAGCCTTTAGCATTTCTTCTGATACAGAATTTTTTTCCAAGTATTTGGAGATCACTAACTCTGACAAATATCCGTTGCGAAGTAGCGTTAATTGATTTTGAACGACCACGCTCTTGTCTAAACTCTGTTTAATAGCCTCCTCGCTTAAAAGCTCTCGTGCGATTAATTCATTCTTAATGGTCTCACGCAGCTCCGCTGAGTCCTTGGCTCCTTGAGAGATATTCGACTCAACAACTTGATCAATTAATTCACCTGAAATCTTGACGCCATTCACAACTACAGATTTTGAGGCTTCTGCGCCAAATGCGGAGAATCCTACAACGATCACTCCAAGTAATAAATAGTATTTACAGGCAGAGGAAGTTGTATTTTGAGCACGCATATTTATCCTTTTATTAAATTACCAAATCCGTTTTGTCGAGAGTATTCAGTTAGATTTTGACTAGGCTGCATAACATTCGAACCAAGCCGATCACTTTGTACTTGAGAAGTTGTATTCCCAGTCTAATGGGTTAACGCAGAAGTCCAGGCCAAGCTATGATTCCTTTCCCTCTTTGGCCTTGTCTTACCCCTGGCCCTCTGTCCCGCAACACTAAGAGCGGTATACCACCTTGATTGTAAGCTTTCATCACCTCCTACTCATATGGTGGTCTTTGGCCCGAATACTGAAAACACCTTACGTCTGATGACCTAGGTATAAAATACCGCAAGAACAATGTACGGCAAATAAGTGCAGATGCACTGCCTCAACTCAAGATTACTGGGGTATGCTTACAATTGAATAGCCTTTACAAGGAGGCTATTCAATAAAGAAATAGGGCGAGTTATCAGCCATTAATTATTTAAGGCGATTGTTTCGTCTTGGTGGAGTAGTTTTCCAAAAATTCTTGCGCCCTCATGTATGAGTATAGATTTATAGATCAAATCGCCCGTAATTCTTGAATTCGTAGCTACCTCAACCTGAGAGGTTACCTTTATATTTCCATTGACGAGTCCGTTTATCAAAGCTTCAGGTGCAACGACGTCCCCTTCAATTCCTCCGTCGATGACAACGAAGCTGTCAGATACGATAGTTCCAATGACCATAGCAGAAGTTCCAATGACTGTTGTACCAGTCTTACTTCTTTTGTCTTTCTTCTTAAAAAGTTTGAGTGTCATTGCCTAATGAAAATTCGGTTACATCTTTAATATATCGACACTGTATTGCATTTCTTTATCCAATACGAGATTTTGTCAAATAAATATGTACTCTTTTTGTGGTATGAGATCCATTACCAATCAGCATGATAATTAGGAGATTATTTAAATCCGGTGATTTGAATGTATTCCCTTATTTCAAAATACTTCTCGACCGATATAGCGATTGACCTAGGCACAGCCAATACTCTCATTATCGCGCGTAACCAAGGACTGGTCCTAGATGAACCCTCTGTTGTTGTAGTTAAACGGGACGGGAAATACGGTGGGAAATCCTCAGTGGTTGCAGTTGGTATTGAGGCAAAGGGAATGCTTGGGAGAGTGCCCGCAAATATGGAGGCTATCCGTCCCATGAAGGACGGCGTGATAGCTGACTTTACAACTACTGAGTTGATGCTAAAACATTTCATCAAATTGGTTCACCCCAACTCATTTTTCAGACCGAATCCCCGAATCGTGATTTGCGTCCCCTCAGGCTCCACACAGGTAGAGAGGCGGGCCATACGAGAATCGGCCATTGGAGCGGGGGCCTCGCAGGTCTACTTGATTGAAGAGCCCATGGCGGCCGCAATTGGCGCAGGATTACCAGTTTCTGAGCCTGCCGGCTCAATGGTTGCTGACATTGGCGGGGGGACCACAGAAGTTGGGATTGTCTCCCTAGGGGGCATGGTCTATAAAAATAGTGTCCGCATTGGTGGAGATAAATTTGACGAAGCAATCGTTAATTTCGTACGTCGCAATTACGGAATGCTCATTGGCGATCAAACCGCGGAGCGCTTAAAAAAAGAAATTGCAGTCGCTTTTCCTGATTCAGAGATAAAAGAAACCGAAGTCATTGGACGCAATTTAAGTCACGGGGTTCCACAAACTTTTAGAGTATCGTCCTTAGAGCTCTTAGAGGCGCTCACAGATCCTCTCAACGGTCTTATCACAGCTATTAAACTTGCATTAGAGCAAACACCTCCTGAACTCAGCTCGGATATTGCAGACAGAGGTATAGTGCTGACCGGCGGGGGTGCATTGCTTAAAGGTATTGATCGGCTCATTCAAGAAGAAACAGGGCTTCCTGTCCTCATTGCTGAGGATCCTTTGAAATGTGTTGTGCGCGGATGCGGCATTGCTTTGGACAGCATAGACTTTGCAAATGTATTTTCTAACGAATAACCGTTAAGAGGCGCCACGGAGCAAGTCACTTAAATGCACGTCACCATTCATCGTTTGCCGTCCATTAGTGCTGAGACTGGAGCTACTAAATTGATAGTGCAAAAATACGGCGGCTCCCTCAGCTACCCGAATCATAAATAAATCTATTTGCCATTTCAAATTCAACGGGGCTTTTAGAGCCATCCAACTTTAACAGCAAGGTTACCGAGGGTGCTTTAAAGATCATAACTATCTTTAAAGCACCAATTAGTCCTTAAACGGATCAAAATTGAGTCAATACAGCTATCGATGCCAAATTAGATTTTGAGTGCACTATCCCCACCAATAGAGTCATAATGATTCAAACTTGCGCGCAGCACGGTTTTTATAGACATTGGAAAATCGTAGCCCAGCCCATAAAATTGGCCTGTACCCATTTGATTCTTTGATTGAGTATATGAGCC
>CAIKNE010000141.1 GCA_903828695.1 uncultured Burkholderiales bacterium
AGAACGTATGCCGGTATAGATTAATAACTCGACATAGTCTCTAGCCAATAAGCGCATTTGCTTAGCTAGTGCACTATGACCCCCTTGGCTATAGTCTTTTAAAAAATCCAACAGGTAGTCAATTTCTTCTCTAGTAAAACCTGGCCTTGCTTTGCCTTTAGCTCCATGTCTGCCTAAGTGCGCTAGGAGGGTGGAAGGGTTGAGCCAGCCCTTGAGAACTGCATGTTGGATAACTTTGTTATACGCACTGGCATGAGTCATCAAGGTGCTACTCATCGGAATGCGTTTCATCTTGAGATTGCGCCAAGCTTCGTATTGCGCTACTACTGGGGCTGTAATATTTTCGAGTTGGTAATTGCCAAAGAAGGGGACGAGGTAAAGCGTGATTGCTCTGATGTAGTCATGATTGGTCATGGGGCAGATGCCAGCAGCGATCTTTTGCTCTAGTTCCTTAATACAGTCCTTGGCTACATGAGCAAATCTACGACTAGAGTGACTAATGCCCAGCTTTTCTTTAAAGCGAATTTCATCATATAGGGCGCTAGCAGTTTCTTTGGCGTATTCCAAATTGAGATGTTTGGTGGAGTAACGATGCCAGCGATGGTCAGAGAGCTTAAAGCAGGTTTGCCAGATTCTGCTGTCTTTGCGTTTATAGAGAACGACCTCCCCATCGCGCAGGTAAATGGTATTTGATGCACTTACTTTCCCAGGGTGTCTTGGTAGTGGAGCGCTGCTAAGGAAGGGGGTGAACTGATGGGCTGGTTTGCTTGGGTGTGTGTAGTGGCTTTTCATGATCAAAAAGCTGTATTTCACAAGCAATTGAATGTTGGGATTGACCCTGGATCACTAATAGCCGGAGTTTTGCCTTTTTTGCGCCAATTTAATGACTGCTTGTGGGGCTGCTTTCGGCCGAGGCTGTGTAAAAACTCCCAATAATCTCCCTGTTTTTGTAAACACCTAAGCACCCTCAAACGTTAATTAAGTATCACTAATTAACGGGTGTTCATGAAGATGAAACGATTCATTACTGGCCAAGATCGAACCCAAAGTACGCTGTTACCAGAGTTACTTGATGAGTACATCACCGAAGAAAACCCCGTACGCGTCATTGACCTCTTTGTTGACCAGCTTGATTTAGCTAGCTTAGGTTTTGAAGGAGTAGTTCCTGCTGATACTGGTAGGCCGTCCTATCATCCTGCAGTGCTGTTGAAATTGTATGTCTATGGATACCTTAACCGTATTGCATCGACTCGTCGCCTTGAAACCGAAGCGCTACGTAATGTTGAACTCATGTGGCTCATTGCCCGTTTAGCTCCTGACTTTAAGACCATCGCGAACTTCCGTAAAGAGAACGGCAAAGCCATCCGTAAAGTCTGCGCCCAGTTTATTGAACTGTGCCGCCAGATGAATTTATTTGCGGACGCGATGGTGGCAGTTGATGGCAGTAAGTTCAAAGCAGTGAACAGCTCCGATCAGAACTTCACCCAGGCCAAGATCAAACGTCGTATCCAAGAAGCTGAAGCTAGTATTGCGCAGTATTTAAAAGACTTAGAGGCAGCTGATCTGCGTTCACCTGCAGGGTCCACGCCACATCAAGTTCGGTTGGCTGAGCGTATCGATTTGTTTAAAGCCCAGATGGCACAGCTACAAGCTATTGAAGAAAAAGTACAAGCAGCACCAGATAAACAGATCTCCATGAGTGATCCCGATGCCCGGTCGATGCAACACCGCGGAGGCGGTATCGTGGGCTATAACGTACAGGCAGCCGTGGACACGAAGAACCATCTCATCGTAGCCCATGAGTTAACTAATATCGGGCATGATCGAAGCAGCCTGGCTGCGATAGCTAACCAAGTCAAAGAAGCGCTGCAAGTAACGCAGCTGACCGTAGTGGCAGACAAGGGTTATTACAGTGGTGAACAAATCAAAGACTGCATGGACTTGGGTGTCACTCCCATCATCCCCAAATGCAAAACCTCTAGCAATCGATCTAGTGGTCTGTTTGATAAGAATGCGTTTATCTACCACCCCGATAAAAATGAATACGAGTGCCCTGCAGGGCAAGTATTAATAGAGCGATTTAAAACCGTGGAGCATGGTAAGAATCTGATTGCATACTGGAGCTCCAACTGCAAAACCTGTGCCTTAAAGCCTCAGTGCACTACCGGAACAAACAGAAGAGTCAAGCGCTGGGAACATGAAGTAATGCTAGATCAAATGCAGGGCAACCTAGAAGCCATGCCTGATGCGATGAAGATTAGGCGTTGCACGATTGAGCATACTTTTGGAACACTCAAGAGTTGGATGGGGGCAACGCACTTCTTAACCAAAACCAAAGAGAACGTCAGTACAGAAATGAGTCTACATATCCTGGCTTACAACCTTAAACGAGTGATGAACATCATGGGTAGCAGCAATCTAATGAAGGCGATGGCGACGTAAGGCGAGAGCCTTACTCAATCTGTAATAAGCAGACCTGATTAACGCCTCTATGAGGTGTTAATAAAAAACCAATATTTACCGAAACAGGATGCTTGAGCCCCTCAGGGCGCTTTATTGAGAAACCTAAACCCGTGTACACGCTCTAAATCGAAATTAATGGAAGTGTTTTGAGTTTTTACACAGCCTCGG
>CAIKNE010000142.1 GCA_903828695.1 uncultured Burkholderiales bacterium
ATACTGAGACATCATCACTCTCTTCATTCAACTCAGGATCCGACACGTTGGTCTCTTCAACCCCTTCAGCGTCTAGGGATTGCTCGACTGTCTCATTGCTTGAATCATTGCTTGAATCATCATCTGAATCATCATCTGAATCAAAGCTCAAAGTACGGCTTGACACCTCCGCCTCGTTCATCTCGTTAGCCTGAACAGTTGATGGGTCTGCACCCTGCGTATCCTGCTCATCTAATTCAGCAGGAATATCTTTAATGAGTACCAATTGTTCGGACAAAGTATCCAGAAGTGTTGGACCGATGTTTCCTGCAACAACTGTTCTAAGACCACCCCGACTGAGCATCTGCGCGGTCAAAGAGGTAACGGTCGTTTTCCCGTTTGTGCCCGTGATTGCAAGCACGCTCGGTTCGTAGCCCATCTCTTCTTTAAGCTCTGATAACGCTTTCGTGAAAAGACTGAGTTCTGTACCTACCCATAAGCCCATTTCTTTCGCTGCACTCCAAACGGGTGCAACTTCTTCAGGCGTTAAGCCTGGGCTTTTAAACACAGCACGTATGCTTACATTTTCAGCGCCATCTGTCAGCTGCGATTTTGTGTGCAAGATTTCAGCCGTCAACGCACCGGCTATGAACTGAGCAGTTGGACAATCCTTTTGAAGGACAGCTAAGTTGGGCGGATCTGCACGCGTATCTGCAACGCTCACGCTAGCACCGCGGCTCACGCACCATTTCGCCATAGCCAGGCCAGAGGCGCCAAGTCCCAAAATTAATACGTGCTGACCTTTAAGATGGTGCATACTAAACTTTAATCTACCTAAGCTTTAATGTTGACAAACCCACCAAGCAAAGCAGCATGGTGATAATCCAAAAACGCACAACAACTTGGGTTTCTTTCCAACCCTTTTTCTCGAAATGGTGATGCAAAGGCGCCATCAGAAGTATTCGTCGACCTTGCCCAAATTTTCTCTTTGTGTACTTGAAGTAGCCCACCTGAACCATCACTGATAAGGCCTCAACGACAAAAATACCGCCCATGATGAAAAGTACAATTTCTTGGCGAACGATCACTGCGATCGTGCCCAGTGCACCCCCAAGTGCTAGAGCCCCTACATCGCCCATGAAAACCTGAGCTGGATGGGTGTTAAACCACAGAAATGCGAGTCCTGCACCCGCCATCGCTGCGCAAAATATCATCAACTCTCCAGAGCCGGGGATATGCGGTAGCAGCAAATACTTTGAATAAACTGAGCTTCCCGTTACGTACGCAAACACGCCCAGGGCTGAGCCCACCATCACGACCGTCATGATCGCCAATCCATCAAGTCCATCCGTTAAGTTCACTGCGTTACTCGATCCAACGATGACCAAATAGGTGAGAATCACAAACCCAAGAACACCCAAGGGATAGCTCACCTCTTTAAAGAACGGCAGGAGTAAGCCCGCCTTTGGCGGCAAACTCACATCAAAGCCAGATTGAACCCAAGTCACAAAGAGCTCAAACACCCTGGCGTTCGAGTTCTCAGATATGCTGAAGACCAAATAAATCGCTGCAACCAGGCCAATCACCGATTGCCAGAAATATTTCTCTCTTGAGCGCATGCCCTCTGGATCTTTGTCGACCACTTTGCGCCAATCATCAACCCAGCCGATTGCACCAAACCCAAGAGTCACCATCAACACGATCCAAATAAACCGATTGGTCAAATCTGCCCAAAGCAAAGTGGAGGTGAATATGGCAATTAAGATCAGCACGCCTCCCATAGTAGGTGTGCCGCTTTTACTGATGTGTGCCTGAACGCCGTACTCTCTGATGGGTTGTCCAATTTTGAGCTCAGTCAAACGCCTAATGACGTAGGGTCCTGCAACAAGCCCAATTAATAGCGCTGTCATGGCTCCCATCACTGCTCTAAAAGTGATGTATTGGAATACCCGAAAAAATCCAAAGTCTGGTGACAGTGCTTGCAACCAATTGGCGAGACTTAGCAGCATGTGCTCTCCTTGTTTTGAGCAGACACCTGCACGATATTGTTTTGAAGTAACGAGTCTTCAAGCATTTCAAGTGCTTGAACACTTTGCTCCATCTTCATAAATCTGGAGCCTTTCACAAGAACGCTCTTAAAGGGGGCTGGGGTCGTTGAGAACGCTTTCGTTAAATTCTCAATCAAGGACTCCATACTGGGGAAATGAACGCCTACGGTATCGGTATTTGTTGATCCCTTTGTCGCTGATTCCTTTGTAGCTGATCCCGTAGTGATCAACGCACCTTGATTAAAAGCATCCACAGTGTGACGGCTCAACTCACCCAACGCGTAAACACAGTTCACGCCTTGTTGCGCTGCGTACTCGCCCACCTCTTTGTGATAGCTTGGACCCTGTGTACCCACCTCACCCATGTCTCCCAAAATCAGCAAAGTGGGCTTTTTCATGTGAGCAAGAACATTGATTGCAGCTATCACTGAATCAGGATTTGCGTTGTAGGTGTCATCGATAACATCGACAAAACTGTCTTTAATTACCCGGTCCGTGTTTGACCTGAAATTCAATTGAAGCGGTCGAGACCGGCCCTTGACCGCGCGGAACTCGCTGAGTCCTTGCACAATTTTGGGCAATGGAATTTGAATGGCCAGACAACAAGCGATGGCAGCGAGTGCGTTTTTAACGTTATGCTGTCCCGCGATGTGTAACTGTGTCTCTAGTGGACCGGCTGGTGTTTGAACGCCTATGGTCCAAACCCCGTCTTTAAATGAGCTACTTGAGAGTCGAACAGGTGCAGTGCTTGCTTGTACATCACTGAATGTGACGTAGGGTTTAGCCCCGCACATAGCGGTCCACAAAGGCGTAAATTCATCGTCCGCGGGAAATACTGCTACTCCCGCGCTGCCCAGCGCATGAATGACCTGTCCGTTTTCTTTTGCAACCGCCTCAACGGTGCTCATGAACTCTTGGTGTTCGCGTTGAGCGTTGTTAATCAGCCCAACACTGGGCTGTGCGAGGTTTGCAAGATACTCAATCTCACCCGGATGATTCATACCCAACTCAACCACTGCGCAGGTGTGATGCGCCCGCAGCCTCAGGAGTGTCTGAGGTAGACCAATATCGTTGTTTAAATTGCCCTGCGTTGCAAGCGCATTTTCTCCAGCATAGGCTTTCAAAATACTCGCAATCATCTGGGTCACAGTCGTCTTACCGTTACTACCTGTCACTCCAATGAGTGGCACCCCGTGCTTGACACGCCATGCTTTGGCAAACGTACCTAAAGCTTCTTTTGTATCCTCCACACATACGGCGTCCAATGAATACTCACGAATCGTGGGTGCAAAGCTTTTTTGGACAACCACACTTACATTTGGCGTTTTTGCAATATCAGCCAAGAAATCGTGCGCATCAAAGCGCTCACCCTTCAGCGCTAGGAATAGATCACCGCTTTGCACATGTCTGGAGTCCATTTGGACGCGATCAATTTTCGCAAGTCCGTTACCCATGCATTCCGAGCCTGGCAGCATCCCGGCAACCTCAGAGAGTATTGCATTCATGGAGTCTTGGGCACTCACAGCGATGTTTTTATTCATAGACTGCGACTCCTTAAAAGGGCACGAGCGGCCAAAGCTATTTCAGCTTGTTGCACATCAGAGAAGGGGATTTTGACGCCGTTCACATCTTGATAATCCTCGTGACCTTTGCCGGCCAGCAAAATAATATCTCCAGCTCGAGCCTCGTGAATCAAGCGCCCAATGGCTTTGGCTCGGTCTATCTCAACCGATACCTTAGCGTTATCGAGCTGAGCGATGCCAGCGAGCATCTCGTCGACGATGCTTTGTGCTTTTTCTGTTCTTGGGTTATCGGCTGTAAAGATAACTTTATCAGCATTTGCATGAGCAGCCTGTGCCATGTGGGGGCGTTTACCCGAGTCCCTGTCCCCGCCGCATCCTATTAAGCAGTGAAGTTGCCCACCCAATTGGGTGAGCGGCTTTAAGCTGGCCAAAGCTTTTTCTAAAGCGTCTGGAGTGTGCGCATAATCAACTATAACAATAGGGTCTGTAGAACTATTGTCATTGATACGCTGCATCCGACCTGCGACTGGGGGCAACTTTGCACAAACTTTTGCCGCCTCCCCTAACTCATAACCTAGATGACTTAGCGTTGCTAGAACGCATAAAATATTAGAAACGTTATACCGACCAACCAGTTGAGTCTCAATCACTACCGACTCCGCGCCGCCCAGGCCCCCCTTCATACTCACCTTAAATCCAAGACCGCCTTTGGCGTTGGGATACCTAATGTCATGGGCATTAAGGTCGCCCCCCCCAGCGCCTGATTCGCTGATACAGATGATTTTTAATTTCGGATCATTCTTCTTCAACAACCTATCGCGCAGCTCAGTCCCTTTAGGATCGTCAATGTTGATAACAGCACAAACAAGCTCTGAATTATCAAACAGAGATGACTTGGCCTGCCAATAGTCATCCATGCTGGAGTGGTAATCCAAATGATCGCGGCTGAGATTGGTGAAGATGGCCGTATTGACTCTTACGCCGTTTAGTCTGTGTTCGACAATACCTATTGAGGAGGCCTCAAGTGCGCAGTATTGAACTCCGCACTCCTTGAACGCGTTTAAGCTTTGGTGCAGCGTAAGAGGGTCGGGAGTGGTTAATCCGTTTGCTTTAAAGTTCTTGAGTAAGTCCAGTGGTGAGTCTTCTCTTTTGGACGTTTGCACTTCACCCACTCCAAGCGTACCAATAACACCGCAACGACTACCTAGTTTTGAGAGCGCTGCGCTTAACCACCACGCAATAGAGGTCTTGCCATTCGTACCCGTAACCGCCAAAACACCCACATACTTACTGGGATGCTCGTAATAAGCATCGGCAATCAAGCCGCCAGCCTCTTTGAGGCCTTTGTAACTGGCGACTAATGATTCATTCCAATTTGCACTAAACCCTTCAACACCCTCGGCTTCGACCAAACAAGCGAGTGCGCCTTTGTCGATTGCACTTTGAACAAAAGCTCTGCCGTCATGTGCATAACCGGGCCAAGCTACAAAAGCGTCTCCAGGCTTCACACGCCGACTATCCACCGTTAACTGTGCATGCGTCTTTGCCTGGAGCCACTGCGCGGCCTGGGTGTGGGTGGTTATGTTGTGGATCACAGTGAATCCTTCTCGCCACTAAACACCTGGGGCTTTACAGCCATATCAGGTTGAACTCCGAGCAAGCGTAGGGTTTGTTGGACCGTTTGACTGAACACGGGTGCTGCGTTGTCGCCCCCGAAATACTGCCCATCTGTGGGCTCATCAATCATGACGGCAACAATAATTCGGGGCTGCTCGATCGGAGCTAATCCCACAAAGAATCCTCTGTATTTCTTGCTGGAGTAGCCCTTGCCTTCTTGTTTATGCGCTGTACCGGTCTTACCGCCTACAGAGTACCCCATCGTTTGAGCAAGTGGCGCGGTTCCACCCGGGCCCGTCACCATGTGAAGCATACCTCGTAACTCAGAGGTGTTTGCAGCGCTGAGTATTTTTGCGCCCAATGGTTTTTCGGTTCGCTTGATCAAACTCATCGGGATCATCTCACCGTCGCCCGCAAACAAAGAGTAGGCCTGTGCAAGTTGAAACAAACTGGTAGATAGCCCGTACCCATAACTCATCGTTGCTTGTTCAATGGGTCTCCAAGTCTTGTAGGCCCTGAGGCGCCCGGATACTGCTCCGGGGAAGGGGACCTGCGGTTTTTGTCCAAAACCGACTTGTGTATAAATCTCCCACATATCTTTGGGCTGCATTTGAAGCGCAATTTTCACAGCGCCAATGTTGCTTGACTTTTGAATCACCTCACGCACGTTAATCGTTCCGTGTGCGTGTGAGTCAGATATCACCACACCAGACATACTGAGGTGTCCATTTCCTGTTTGTATCAATGTTTCAGGCTTAACAATACCTTTCTCAAGCGCCAAACCAACCACAAATGGTTTCATCGTTGAGCCTGGCTCGAAGGTATCTGTGAGTGCTCTGTTTCTGAGTTGCTCACCACTTAACTTGTCTCTTTTTTCTGGTGAAAAGCTTGGGTAATTGGCAAGCGCCAAAACCTCACCACTTTGCACATCCAGGACCACTACACTGCCGGCCTGCGCTTTGTGCAAGGTCACCGCGTCCTTTAATTTCTCATACGCAAAGAACTGAACCTTAGAGTCGATGCTGAGCTGTAAGTCACGCCCATCCATGGGGGGGACCATCTCACCAATGTCTTCAACGACTTGACCCAGCCTGTTTTTAATAACTTGGCGGGTACCGGACCTGCCTCCGAGCTGGGTGTTGTAGGCCAACTCCATGCCCTCTTGGCCGATATTCTCAAAATTGGTAAACCCAACGATATGCGCCGCTGCGTCCCCTTCTGGGTATACACGCTTGTACTCCATGCGTGAGAAAACGCCTTTGATTTTTAAATCACTAATTTGTTGTGCAACGGGCTCGTCGACTTGACGCTTTAGCCAAACAAAGTTTTTATCTTCGTCCTCTAATTTTTTATCCAGCTCATTGGTTGTGATCCCAAGCAGTGAGGCCAATAGTTTGAGCTTCTCGGGATCCCTATCCACATCCTCAGGACTTGCCCAGATGCTGGGTACGGGGATGCTGGACGCAAGGATTAATCCGTTTCTATCCAAAATCTTACCCCGACTTGCGGGCAGATCTAGGGTACGTACAAACCTAACAGCGCCTTGGTGTTTGAAAAACGAGTTATCTAACACCTGAACAAATGCAGCGCGTACAACCAAACCCAAAAAGCCAAGGGCAATCACAGCCACAATAAACTGGCTTCTCCAGACCGGCGTTTTACTGGCCAGTAGTGGACTAGAGGTGTACTTGACGCTGCGTCCTATCACTGCGTCCCCTCCACTGCATTAACTGCACCACCAAGCTTGGATACATCGCCGCTCGGGGTTGCATAAAGGGTAATTGCAGGTGTGATGGAGTGCATTCTGAGTTGCTCGCGCGCCAACTTCTCAACACGCACAGGAGTTGCCTCAGCGCCGCGCTCAACATCAAGCCTGTTGTACTCGACTTCCAACTTATGAGCTTCTGCGTTGGCACGGTCCAACTCGGTCACGAGTTTGCGTGACTCATACTGCGTTCGCACCAAATATAGTGCACTGGCAATGACAGCCAACATCAGAAGTATATTAATGCGCGTCACCCTGGCTGCCCCAATTTTTCTGCGATACGCAAAATTGCACTTCTACTCCTTGGATTGGCTCTTACTTCTTGCTCACTCGCGCGCGCACGCCCAAGCGCCTTCAGTGCCATGACTTTAGGTGCTGCAAATGGTGCGCGACGATCATATTCATCTTTGGAGTGACGCGCTATGAATTGCTTCACGATTCGGTCCTCTAAAGAATGAAAACTAATGACAGCCAACCGGCCTCCTGGTTTTAATACGTTTAAAACGGCCTCTAGGGCTTGCTTTAATTCTTCTAACTCAGCATTGATGTGAATACGAAATGCTTGAAAGGTTCTAGTCGCCGGATCTTGTCCTGTTTCTTTACCGCGCACCTGCTCACCCACGAGCCTGGCCAATTCGGCCGTACCGCTGGGTAAGCCTTTTTCATCTCGCCTGGTCACGATCGCCTTTGCGATGGCATTCGCAAATCGTTCCTCCCCGTATTCACGAATCACTTGCGCGATCTCCTCCGCCGAAGCTTTGCTTAACCAATCTGCAAGGCTCTCGCCTCGGGTCGAGTCCATTCGCATATCCAAAGGCCCATCGAACCGAAATGAAAAACCCCTGGCAGGATTGTCGATTTGAGGTGAGCTGACTCCCAAGTCCAAAAGCACTCCAGCCGCAGTGTTTGGCGGCAACTCGCAAATGGCGCTGAAACCGCTGTGATGGATCTTTAGCCGATCGTCGTTGATCTCTTGCGCTACTTTCACTGCATCCGGATCCCGGTCGAAGGCTATCAGCCTGCCCAGGTTTGAGAGATTTTTTAAAATCTCCCGCGCGTGCCCGCCTCGCCCAAACGTGGCATCGATGTATGTATCGTCCTTGTGGATCGCTAGCGCCTCTAGGGCCTCGTGTAGCATCACAGGCGTGTGTGTCCATGGGGAAGTCACTAGGTTCCTTCAAAAAGAAAATTCCTTAAAAACATCGGGCATCTCTCCTTGCAAAGCTTTTGCCTCTTGCTCTTCGTACGTTGCACGGTCCCATAGCTCGCAATGATTTCCCATTCCTAGCAAAACAATCTCTTTGCTCAAACCCGCCGCCGCTCTAAGCTCAGGTGAGATGAGCACTCGACCTGTTGAATCCATTTCAACATCCATGGCGTTACCCAGAAAAATTCTCTTCCACCACTGCGCAGACATGGGGAGACTGGCGATACGCTCGCGAAAGCGCTCCCACTCGGGACGGGCGAACATCATCAAGCAACCATGAGGATGCTTGGTCAAGGTCAGCTGACCTGATGCAGTTGCGCTCAGCAGTTCTCTGTAACGAGTAGGAACCGATAAACGTCCCTTCCCGTCTAAGCTGAGCGATGAAGCGCCTTGAAACACGATATAAAAACCTTTTTGATGCAAACAATCCGCAGAAACATTGCGTTACACAATTTCCCACAAAATACCACTTATTTGCACTTTACCAGGTTTTCAGCATTTCTCAACGTTTTTTTGTAAATATTTCAATGAAATCAATAACTTAGGAAAGTTTCCATCAAAATTATTCACTAGAAATATTATTTAAAATTAAGCACTTACCGTTCTAACTGAATGTATATTGTGAATTTTTTAATGTATTAAAAAAACCGCATTATTTATGAATGTGTAACTCTTTTGGATGCTTTGATCAGTCCGTTTTTGATCCGAACCGACACCTGAGTCGGTACAGATCAACACAACACACTACTTTATCTTCTAGCAGCCCAAATATATTCACATTAACAGACTTGGTTTCTGGGCACTGTCCCACCCCCCTTTTAAGCAAAGTCAGCCTCAGAACCTTCTCACATGAACCACAACTTTACCATCAAGAAATCGACCCTTTTGCTTGTTCAAAGGCGGTGATGGCATCGGCTGCGTACATCAGGGACGGACCCCCTCCCATGTATACAGCCATCCCCAAAGTTTCGATTACTTCTTGTTTTGATGCACCTAGCCTTGCCAGCGCCTGAGTATGAAAGCCAAGGCAACCATCGCACCTGGCGGCAACGCCCAGGGCCAGAGCTATGAGCTCCTTAGTCTTCTTATCCAAGACACCGTCTTGGGTTGCAGCGCTCGCCAAATCCGCGAACCCCTTCATGAGTTCAGGCGCATCAACCCTTAATTTGGCAAGTGCGCCTGAAATATCTTTTGTAATTTGTTTGTAATCTTTTGACATGACATACCTTTCTTGTTTTCTCACTTAAATCTTGCAGAACTGTTGATAGAGAACTTCAATCACGGCGAGGGCCTCTTTACTTCCCAGTGAATAATAAATTTGCTTTCCCTCTCTCCTTGTTTTAACGAGCTTCTCCCTCCTTAAAACCGTGAGTTGCTGGGAAAGAGTAGGTTGATATATCTCTAGTTTCTCTTCCAACTCGCTCACGCAACACTCTCGCTGACTGAGTTCACACAAAATCATCATTCGGTCCCGGTTTGCTAACACCTTCATCAAGGCACAAGCGTTCTCCGCGGATGAGAGCATTTTTTTGAGATTAATATGACTCATTTCGTTCAAACCACATTAATAGGTATTTTTAAATATACGGCTCCGTTACTCTCTTGAGTTGGCATTGCTCCGGCCCTAATATTGACTTGAATCGCCGGCAATATGAGAACTGGCATCTCAAGCGTTTTGTCTCGTTTGGTTCTCATTTCTATGAAGTCATCCTCGGACACCGCGTCATTGACATGAATATTGGATTTCCTTTGCTCGCCAACTGAACTTAAGCACTGAACTGCTCTACCGTTTGGTGGGTAGTCATGACACATATACAGTTTTGTATCCGGTGAATAACTCAGAATCTTTTTGATCGACTGATAGAGACTTTTTGCGTCCCCGCCTGGAAAATCACAACGCGCGGTTCCAACATCGGGCATGAAGAGCGTGTCCCCCACAAATATTGAGTCCTCAATTTGGTAAGCCATGCAAGCAGGCGTGTGTCCAGGGACGAATAGAGACTGACAACTTAAACCGCCGAACTTGATACGCTCCTGATCTTTCAAGAGATAGTCAAAATGTGATCCGTCGGCTTTAAATTCATCTCCTAGGTTGAAGACTCCTTTAAAAACAGCTTGCACTTTCCTCACATGCTCACCAATCGCTACCTTGCCACCTAAAATGCTTTTAAGAAAAGCCGCAGCGCTTAAGTGATCCGCGTGCGCATGCGTCTCCAGTATCCATTCATTACTGAGTCCCTCCTCCTTGATAAACGCCACAACTGCGTCAGCAGATTGTGTATTCGTGCGACCCGATTTGGGGTCGTAGTTTAGGATTGGATCTATCACGATACTGGACTTTGTCGCTGGATCAAAGACCACATAACTGAATGTCCAAGTATCTTGGTCAAAAAAGCTCTTAATTTCGTATTTCATAACAGCCTTATTTTTACAATATATTTTATTATATATTGTTTTAGTGTATTATATAAGTTATGCAAATAAATTTTCTTATTCCCTCTCTGCTCGGCTTAGTGGTTGGGCTATTGATGGGACTTACAGGCTCTGGAGGAGGCATCGTATCGGTACCCCTTCTTATATTTGGACTTGGACTACAGCTGAACGTAGCCGCCCCAATTGCCCTCGCGTCCATGGCTGTATCCGCTGGGCTAGGTGCGTATTTGGGATTTAGAGCCAAAATACTCAGATACAAGGCAGCGGCCTTGATGAGTGCAACGGGTTTGGTCCTCTCACCCTTTGGCCTATGGGTGTCTCATTTGATACCGGACAAACCACTCATCATTGGATTTGGTGTGCTGCTTATTTTCGTATCCATCCGAATGCTGGTGCAGGCCCAGCACTCTTTAAAAAGCAACCTACCAACCCCCAGAACTGCAGCGCTTTGCGAGCTAAACCCGGACACGGGAAAGTTCACGTGGACTCGCTCTTGTCTTAGCGTATTGTTCATCACAGGCGGCACAACCGGCTTCTTATCGGGCTTACTCGGAGTGGGCGGAGGCTTTATGCTGGTCCCAGCACTGAGGAAATTTACCAACCTCCCCATGCAGTCGATTGTGGCCACAACCCTTGGGGTCATTGCCATTGTGTCCGCTGGTAGTGCGTTAATGGCGAGTGCAACGGGGGACATGAACTGGAGCATCGCGACGCCTTTCATCTGCGGCTCCGTCATTGGATTAATGCTTGGCAGAAAACTCATAGAGCGACTTCACTCCTCCCGTGTACAGCAAGTATTTGCCGTCTTCACATTCTGTATTGCACTTGAATTGATTTATAAAAATATTTTCTAAAAAGGTTAAGTATGTCACCCACCATTGATTGGAATGAATTCACACCACTGGCCTCTTTAATCGGAGGCGCGTTGATCGGCTTGGCAGCCGTGATGCTCGTTGCCTTTAAGGGCAGAGTATTGGGCATCAGCGGCATTGTGGGCTCCCTACTTCAAACCAGCAACACGCCCAAGGATCACTACAGATGGAGACTTTATTTCTTAGCGGGCATTTTGATCTCTTCTCTCAGTGCTTGTTACCTGGGTTTAATGCCAAAGATGGAGATCAATAGTGACTTTACAACTCTGGTTGTAGGAGGACTCTTGGTGGGTTTTGGTACACGCATGGGCTCAGGATGCACGAGTGGCCACGCAGTATGCGGGTTAGGGCGACTCTCGCTTCGATCCCTTACGGCGACGCTTGTATTTATGGGTAGTGGTTTTTTGACTGCTTATGTGTTTTATCACCTCGCTTAATCTTAAAGGAATGAAGATGAAAAACTACCTATCCCTCTTGGCTGGTGTTGTATTTGGAATTGGGTTGATGGTCTCTGGCATGAGCAATCCCAACAAGGTCATCGAGTTTCTAGATATTACTGGCACCTGGAATCCAAGCCTAGCATTTGTGATGCTCGGTGCTATCCCTATTTCATTTCTCGGATTCCGGTGGATTGAATTCAAAAATAAAACTCTATTCAGCGGGGAACTTCACTTGCCCGGTAAAACCCATATCAACAGCAGTTTATGGATGGGCAGCTTTATTTTTGGAGTCGGTTGGTCGATTACAGGATTTTGTCCAGGTCCGGCCCTGGTTGCATTAGGCACAGGGTCCACAAAAGCACTCGCCTTTGTCATTGCAATGATCATCGGCATGATTTTGCACGACCGCGCCTACCCGTCTATGATCCAACGAATGGGAGCACGAAAAGAGAACGCTTAAGAAAATACGCACCGCAACCGCTTTGTATTAGACGCTAACGAGCAGGTCGCCTGGACGTCCATAACAGCCCAGCGTGTCCTGCTTGTAAAAATAGACTTAAATAGACTTGATCAGTCCCCAAACATTTTTTGTTTAAGCTCACGGCGCTGTTGAGCCTCAAGGGACAAGGTCGCTGTAGGTCTTGCAAGAAGTCGGCCCACACCGATAGGCTCTCCCGTCTCGTCGCAGTAACCGTAGTCGCCTGCGTCGATGCGTGTGATCGATTGCTCAATCTTTTTGAGCAACTTGCGTTCACGGTCTCTTGTTCTGAGCTCCAGGGCGTGCTCCTCCTCAATCGTCGCACGATCAGCAGGATCTGGAACAACTACAGTGTCTTCTCTTAAGTGCTCAGTTGTGCCCTCTGCATTGGCCAAAATATCAGCTTTAAGATGCGTCAACTTGAGCCTAAAGAAGGCCATCTGAGTATCGTTCATGTACTCAGAGTCTGGCATGGAGAGCACTTCCTCATCGCTTAAATCTTGAAGCGCTTTGGTTTTCCAATTGTTGGTGAGTTTGGTGTCTTTTTTATGGACAACAGGAACCAGCGTTGGTAATTGCGGTGTGGCCATAGGGGTGTAGCTCGCCTTTGCGGTGGTAGATGCAACCATCTGTCCGGGAGGTGGTGGCATGAGAGAGATGGCTTTGGCAGCCCGAGGGGATTTCTTTTGAGTTTCATCCATAGCTTTAGAGTTTTCTTTCGCAACGGATTTAGGAGTCGCTTTGGGTGCTGCTTTGGCTGTTACCACGGGGTCTGCCTTGGGGGCTTTTTCGACTTTTTTGGCAACAGGCGCTTTGCTAGCAATTTTCTTAACTGGTTTAATAGGCTTTGCAGCTGGTTTTGTAACCGCCTTTGCAGGTTTGGCTGACTTTGTAGATTTCACTGCGGCTTTGGTCGCAGGTTTTGCTTTTGTTTTTGCTTTTGCTGTAACTTTCGCTTGAGGTGCTGCTTTTTTAGCAGCTACTTTTTTAGCGGCCACTTTTTTCGCTACAGGCTTGACTGCTTTCTTAGCAGCGACTTTCTTTGCAGGCGCTTTTTTAGCAACTACTTTCTTAGCTGTTGGTTTTACTGATTTGGCAGCTTTCGAGGGCTTCACCGCTGATTTAGGCTTAGCCTTTGGAGCACTTGCTTTTTTAGCTACAACTTTTTGAGTTGCTTTCTTGGAAGCGGCCGCTTTCTTAGCTTTAGGTGCAGTCATCAACGAGTCTCCTCTTTCGCAGTTGCTTAATTTGATTGTTAAATCTAAATTTTTTTATTTATAAAAAATCTAAAAATACCACTATTCAAAAGTACTCACCCCTAGCACTGTCCTATAAAAACTCTTTATGAAGAGTAATTGCGAAGAACTGGGTACTTTAAAAGTGGTACACACCTCAAATCCTATAATTCCGAAATGAATTCAAGTTGCGCGCGGATTGTACTCATACTAAGCACTGTTCTAGCCCTTGCAGGAAAATATCTCTGGGCAAATCGATCCCAATGAATACCATTTTATTCATACGGGGCTCTTCTCTGCCCCAGGCTGGACCTAAATCACTGCCCATTAACTGATGCACGCCTTGAAAGATAACCTTTTTATCGGTGCCTTTCATAAACAAAACCCCCTTGTAACGCAGCATCTTGGGGCCGTAAATATTCACAATCGCACCCAAAAAATCCTCTAACTTTGCAGGATCAAACGCTCGTTTAGATTTAAAAACAAAGCTTTTCACATCATCGTCATAATGATGATGGTGCCCAGCGTGCTCTCCCCCTGCTGCGTGAGAGGGATGGTTACAGTTGGGACCATGCTCATGATCATGGTGAGCATGATCGTGATCGTGGTGATCATGATGGTGGTGGGGATCATCCGCTTCAGCCAAGAAATCAGGATCAATTTCTAGTTTGGTGTTTAAGTTAAAACCTTTCAGATCAAACACCTCAGAGATGGCAACTTCTCCAAAGTGCACGCTCTTTTGCGGCGCTCTGGGATTCATGTGTGTGAGCCTGTGCTGCAAAGCAGAGAGTTCAGCGGGACTTACCAAATCGGCCTTACTGATAAAGATTTGATCCGCAAAACCCACCTGTCTTCTCGCCTCTTGACGCTCATTGAGCTGGGTTTGCGCGTGCACCGCGTCAACCAGCGTGAGGATAGAGTCCAGCAGATAAGACTCTGCAATCTCATCGTCCATGAAAAACGTCTGCGCAACCGGGCCCGGATCTGCAAGCCCCGTCGTCTCAATCACAACGCGGTCAAAGTCCAACTCACCACTTCTTTTCTTGGCGGCCAAGTCCCGAAGCGTTGTTCTAAGGTCTTCCCTAATAGTGCAACAGACACAGCCGTTACTCATCTGAATGATCTGCTCACTTGTCTCAGAGACCAAAATATCGTTATCAATATTTTCTTCACCAAATTCGTTCTCGATGATGGCAATTTTCTGACCATGCGCTTCACTTAAAACGCGCTTTAAAAGTGTGGTCTTGCCTGAGCCAAGAAATCCAGTGAGTACGGTTGCGGGGATCAACATGCCTAAGCCTTTTTAATAATTAATTTTAAATAAGTCATTAATATCTATTAACTAACACTTAATAACTAAATAAAAGTTGCTAAACAGAGTTTAGCCAACCCGGTATTTTAATCGATTTTGATTATTTCTTCAACACCACTAACCCCTTCAGGTATTCACCCTCGGGGAAGTTAATGGACATGGGGTGATCGGGGGCGGCGCCCAATCGTTGCATGATGTATCCGTCAACACCCGCATCTGCGCCGGCGGAGGCGACTATTTTATGAAACAAGTCCGCTGATATGCCCCCTGAGCAGCTAAAAGTAAATAACACCCCTTTGGGTTTTAAAAGCTTAAAGGCCAAGCGGTTGATGTCTTTGTAAGCCCTTGCAGCACGCTCTGCGTGCGAAACTGTGGGAGCAAATTTAGGCGGATCTAGCACCACGGCATCAAAAGTCTCGCCCGCATCGATGAGAGCGCGAAGGGTTTGGTTAACATCTGCGTCCCTGAACTCAGCGCAGGCTGTATCCAGGCCGTTTAAGACCAGTTGTTCTCTGGCTTGGTCCAGTGCAGGTGCAGAGGAGTCCACCGATAAGACGTAAGCATCCTCGCTCAAGGGACCACTGGCTTGCATGCCTTTGAGCGCTGCAACCGTAAAACCGCCCGTATAGCAATAACAGTTGAGAACGCGCTTAAAGCCGAGACGCTTGGCGTACTCGCTAAAGAGTTTGCGACTATCGCGCTGGTCTAAATAAAACCCCGTTTTATGGCCCTTTTCAATATCCAGACCCAGTAACCATTCGTGCTCTTGAATCACGAGATGGGTGGGAGCTTCAAGTACAGGAGCAGGTACAGAATCCGTATCACGGCTAGAGCGTCCAGCGCGCCACAACCAACCCGTCCTGGGCTCCAAACCCTCAAGTGCACGCACGTTAACGTCCGAGCGCTCGTAAATACTACGGATACCGTCTAATGTTGCAAGTGCCTTTGTAATGACCCCCTTAAAGCGCTCAACGCCGGCACTCAAGAACTGAACCACTAAAGTATCTTTATAGCGGTCCACAATGAGTCCAGGCAAGCCGTCCACCTCGGAGTGAATGATGCGAACCCCTTCACTTTGGATATCAAAGTAAGAACGGGCCTGAACACTGTTGTTGATTTGTCGTTGAAAGAAGTGCTCATCAATGCGCTCCTCTTCTTTGAAACTCCAAATCCTGAGCTTTATTTTGGAGGCGGGACTGAACGCTGCCCAACCCAAAAACTTGCCATCAGAGCCTTCAACCTTCACGGTCTCACCTGAGTCTGCGGAACCACCAGCGATTGCAGAGTCGAATATCCACGGATGGCCTCTGAGCGCTGCGCGCTCTTTGCCGGGCCTGAGACGAATGGTTTTCACGAGCAAATTCCTGTCATTATTTTTGAGAAGGCTTCTTAACTCTTGAAGCCCTGGGGTGCGCGTTGTCATACGCCTTGGCAAGATGCTGAAAATCAAGCCTTGTATAAACCTGGGTGGTAGATATATTGGCATGTCCAAGCATCTCTTGCACCGCTCTTAAATCCGAACTGGACTGTAACAGATGACTTGCAAAGGAGTGACGCAGCATGTGGGGATGCACAGGCGTAGAGAGCCCCGCGTGCAAACTGCGTCGCTTGAGTCTTTGCCAGATCGACTGCGGCGTCAGACGTGTCCCGTTGTGCCCGATAAACAAAGCTGCGGTGTCTTGAGCGTTCACACCGCTTTGTGCGTGTTTTGAATCCTTAACTTTAATCTTCTCTGAACGCAGCGCAATCCAAGCTCTCAAGGCCTGAGTTGCCTGGGCACCCACTGGCACGGTTCGCCACTTGCTGCCCTTACCGAGCACGTGCGCCTCCCCGCCTTCTAAATCAATCCAACCAAAAGTCTTGGATTGGGTTGAGTCCACATTCAAACCCGCTAGCTCCGAGACGCGCAGCCCACTGCCGTAAAGCAACTCGACCATCGCACTATCTCTTAATTCATACCAAGCGCTGTCTATTTCACTAGGCGCATGGCACTCAGCTAGCATGACTGCATCATCAACACTAAGTGCTTTGGGAAGGGGTTTAGAGGCTTTGGGAGACTTGAGGCCGACAACAGGGTTGACCTTCACATGACCTTGCCTGCCTAGCCAGTTGTAAAAGCCTCTCCATCCAGAGAGTATGAGGGCAATGCCTCTTGGCGTTCGACCTGAGCTGTGCATGCGGGAGAGCCATTCCCTAAAATCTGCACCCGTTGCAGCAGCCGGCTCTAGTCCCTTTTCAAGTAGGAGTTCGCAGAGTTTCTTTAAATCTTCAACATACAGCTCACAGGTGCGCTGAGCCAGTCGCTTCTCAAAGCGCACATGATCCAAGTAGGCCTTCATCAAAGGATGAGCCAACTCATCGCCCATGGATGCGCTCGAATTTTTAGAGGAAGACTTGGTTAAATCAATAATAGTATTTACGACTTTAAGGGAACAGGGTGACCAACTATTGAAGACCTAGAGCGGGATCAATCAACGCAGCCGATTGAGACAAGCGCTTGCCAACTCCCCAACTTGCTCCAAAAACACGGTCCCCATCCCTGAGTGATACCGGTGCTCATCTTCAGAGGCAAGAACCAATAAACCGATAGCAGGAGGTGTCACTTTCACGCCGTCATGAATGGGCGTGACCCTAGAGGGCTCATAGGCATGGAGCGCAATCAATGCAACCGACTTGGCCTCAGCAGGTCTTGGCAACCAGTCTACGGCTTCAAACCCAGTGTTAGCTCCGCAGTAAGGTGCGTTCAGGGTGTTTGCAAACTTTTGAACATCTTCACTGAATCCTTTTGCAAAGCTTTCCTTCTTAGCAGCCTTGTTCACATCCCAAATTTTGATGGCAGCTTGTGGGATATCAAAGGAGGTTTCAATGCGTTTGACCAAAACGTGAGGTATGTCAATGGCTTTAGATACCTCAAGTAGGTACAGCGTCCACACATGCACGTGCTCAGCAATCACAGAGTAGTCTCCGCCGTTTCTGACCATCTCCATCATGCGCAACTCAAGTCCTTTGATTTTCTCGCGCATGAGCTCGGCTTGGCGTTCTTGCAAACTCACCGCACGGTTTCCGTGGGGACTGCTCAGGCGAATGGTGCCCAAGATTTCTGCATGACGAACAAAGAAGTCAGGGGTATTGACCAAGAAATTGGCAATATCGTCTTCGGTGATGGGGGACATGGGCGAATTATTCATTGATTTCAATATTACCTTTAAACACACTGACAGCAGGTCCTGTCATGAAAACGGAGGAACCCCCGGTACTCGAGTGCCCTGTGGACCATTCAATGGTCAGGGTGCCGCCCCTGGTTTGTACATCCACTCTAGAGTCTAACAAGCCTTGTTGGATACCGGCGACGACCGCTGCACAGGCCCCGGTACCGCAGGCCAAAGTCTCTCCTGCACCTCTTTCAAACACTCTAAGTTTGACAGAACTTTTGGATTGTATTTGCATGAATCCGACGTTCACGCGCTTGGGGAACGCAGAGTGGTGCTCGATCCAAGGACCCAAAGACGCAACGGGGGCTGTCTCGACATCATCCACTAGGGTTACGGCGTGGGGGTTGCCCATGGAGAGCACTGACAATGGATAGAGCTCCCCTGAGTCAGACTCTGTGTTAATTCCAAGCGTTCGGCAGTGTTCGCGTATTCCGATAAGGCTCCAGTTTTGACATTGATGATTATTGGAGACCTCCGTCGCCTTAGAGGCATCAAAGGGAATAAGCGGGAGCTCAAATACAGGGGGTCCCATATCAACTCTTACCCGACCGTCACTTTGGGCGTGAAGTTCAATTTCACCACCGTGCACTTTCACCCGAATAGGATTCTTAGCGGATAACCCCGATTCATGTACAAACCGTACAAAACACCTTGCACCGTTACCGCAGTGCTCAACCTCACCGCCATCGGCGTTGTGGATGACATATTCAAAGTCAACGCCTGCATAGGGTGCTGCTCTAACGATTAAGATTTGATCAGCACCCACTCCGTAGTGTCGGTCAGCAATGAAACGGTAATCCTCTGGCTTGAGTCCGTAATGAACTAGGGTCTCATCAATGACTACAAAGTCATTACCCGCACCTTGCATTTTTGTAAAAGGAATTTTCATGAGCGAATTATCCCACTGTAGCTAGGCTTTTTCAACGAGCTAGCTACAGACTAGAGAGAAGCTGCTACGAATTCAATTCAATAAGCCACGTCATACAAATTCATATCTATTGAGATTGAATGAATCAGCAGGCGTGATTCATTGGCTCTCCACCTAAGAGTTCCCTGAGCTTATTGGTACCGGGCGTGAATTCAACTTTTAATTACCTTTAGAATTGAAATTATTTACTTAAAGGTTATCAGTATGCGCATTCCAGATTGGTCACAGGAACAACACCCACGCCCAGAGGATCTAGTCAACGCCATATTGGAGCGGCGAGGCGGAGCTTTACTGAACCTTGATAAAGCACTGCTTTGGAGTGAACCCGTTGCAAGGGGTTGGAACGTGTATTTGAAAAATGTTCGTACAGGTCTCTCTACCAGTCGCAAACTCCGCGAACTTGGTATTTGCACGGTCGCCGTTTTAACGGGCGCAGTGTATGAGTATCACCACCATAAGCCTGATTTCTTGGCAGCCGGTGGAACGCAGGCTGAACTGGACGCGCTCGATAAGGTATTAAAAAACAATCCAGGCAGCGTGGTCACAGATCCAAGCTTGGGAGAGCTTGAGCGAATCGTGATCCAATACGCAGCGCAGATGACCTTGACCGTCAAAATTGAGGACAGTGTTTTCAATCAACTGAAAGCGCACCTCAACACACAAGAGATTGTGGAGCTAACTACTGCTATTGCAACCTACAACATGGTTGCTCGGTTCTTGGTAGCGCTTGGCGTTACGCCAGAAAAATAAATCGTATTTGACTGGCTGAAACCAGTTCAACTCAATCCAATTAAATTAAACCCAATACCCTGATCTCAGCCCAAGCACTGCTATGCAGCAGTGCTTGGTAGGTTTAGATAGGGAATATTGGATTTTCCATATACCTCTTATTCAGCGCGAATGTTATTGTCTTTAACGACTTTAGCCCAAGTCGTTATTTGTTTATCAATAAAGACTCTTGCGCTCTCAGTTGAACCCCCGATTACATCAATTCCCTGCGCGTCCAGCTTCTTGGCAACCTCTGGATTCTTGAGAACTTTATTCAGTGCTTCGTTCATACGTTTGACAATATCGGGTGGTGTTTTAGCGGGCGCTAAAAACGCCCACCAAGACGGTGCTTCAAAGCCTGGATAACCAAGTTCTTCAATGGTTGGAACGTTTGGTAGATCTGGACTTCTGTGCTTGGAAGTTACAGCCAACGGCCGGAGTCTTTGCGCGTCAATGTGGGGTTTAGTTACAAAAACAGATGCCATCGTGAGGGGTACATGACCAGCTACCGCGTCCGTCATCAATGGACCTCCCCCTTTATAGGGAATATGAGTCCAGTCAACGTGGGAGCTCTTACCAAGCAGCGCCATAGAGAGGTGACCCAGACTTCCGTTTCCGATCGTACCAAAGCTCACGTTCTTACCTGCTTTGGCTGCATTCATCACATCCGCAAAAGTCTTGTACTCTGAACCGACGTTGGTTGCGAGCACCATGGGGGACGTGCCGACCAGGATAAGCGGCGTTAAATCCTTTTGTGCGTCATAGGGGAGTTTCGGAAATATACTGGAATTGACACCGTGCGTATCAAACACCACAGCAAAGGTGTACCCATCGGCGGGCGCCTGCGCAACCAAAGCGGTCCCAATTGTTCCAGAAGCCCCGCCCCTGTTGTCCACAATGACCGTTTGGCCCAGTTCTTGACCCAAGGGCTGAGAAATAATACGGGCCACTTGGTCAACAGACCCACCGGCTGGAAACACAGCGATCAAAGTGATGGGTTTATGGGTAGGCCATGCGCTTTGTGCAAAGGTGCTTTGCATGCCTTGCAAACCAAGGACAAGGCCTGCGGCCAACAATCCAAGAAGCTTCACCTTGGCAGTTCTTTCTTTGGAAATCTTAACTAGCGCGCTGTCGGTAAAAGCGCTTGTGAAATTCTTTTTCAAATCACTCATAATCCCTATTCCTTGCAACATTGTTGTTTGAGATATTTATCAGCTTAAAGCCATCACGGGACTCTAGCACATGGTCAGACCGACGCAATTTCTTTCTTCAAATAAAACCGCAACCCCTACGGATAAGGGGGACGCGGGACCTGAGTCTATCCCCCGAAAGGGCAAAATTGGCGGTGAAGTTCGAGAATTCTCCGAAAAAGACAGCGCTTACGGTGAACTTGCCCTAAGGAGCCCGCTCTCAAGCGTAACCCCAGATACAGACAAGTCTCAACTCATAAGCCTCGACTGGCAGTCCAAGGCCCCCGTTCCCATCCTGCGTAACCTGCAACGCCTAACCGCCCCCAATCCAGGCGTCATGACCGGACCTGGCACCAACACCTACATCGTTGGAACCGCTCTCACAGGTTACATCGTCTTAGATCCTGGCCCATTTGATCCTGAGCATACTGCGCGGGTCTTTAGCGCGTGCAACGGGAACATCAAAATGATTGTGTGCACTCATTCCCATCCTGACCATTCCCCCGGCGCCTTGCCGCTTCAAGCGCTTTGTGTACACAACTCAAGTCAAAAGCCCCCCATTCTCGGACTTGCCTCCAAGTCAACAGCTAAAGCAACGTCACAATTCACACCGGACCGAGAACTGAGTGATGGTGAGCGCTTGGTGCTAGAGCATATTGACTCGGGCGAGCCCTCAAGATCTGAAACGCATACGCTACAAGCTGTGTACACCCCTGGTCACGCAGCAAATCATGTGTGCTTTATGCTCTTGGAGGACGGTTTGCTCTTTAGCGGGGATCATGTGCTCAACGGCAGCACGACTGTTGTGGACCCGCCCGACGGGCACATGGGCAAGTATTTAAATTTACTTCAAACACTAGCCAATCTTTGTAACGCGCACCACATCGAATTTATTTTGCCGGCCCACGGCTATGTGCTCGGTAATTATTTAGAAAGACCGCGTTGTGCACTTGAGGTGATTGAAAATCTATATCAGCACCGTATGAAGCGTGAGGCCAAGATTTTGAAGGTACTGCAACAAAACCCATCAGGATCCATGGACGACTGGGTTCAATTTGCTTACGATGATGTCCCACCTAACGTGTGGCCCATTGCTAAACGCTCGTTACTGGCGCATGTGGAGAACCTAAAAGAGCTGGGATTGTTTTAACTAAGTGATTTAACTTAGAGTTTTAACGAATTTCTATAACGAAAAATTGAAACAAACGTCTAAAGTGTGAAGTTCGCCGATACGCCGGATTCTGTGCACGAAGTTTCCCCCGTGTGACCGTCATTCCTCTGGGCCGTGGGTCGCCCACACGGCTCGATGCTACCCACCCGCCAACTCCGCGGACCACATCATC
>CAIKNE010000143.1 GCA_903828695.1 uncultured Burkholderiales bacterium
GATCTCGACCACTCAAGTCGGCGCTTTAACCACTGCGCAGGTCCGTAGTTTGTTAACTGCAGAAATTGCTAATCTAACCACCACGCAGGTTAATGCACTGACTACTTCTCAGTTCACAGCTCTTAGTACCGCTCAAATCGCTGCCTTTACCCCCTCTGACGTTTCAGCTTTAACGACAACTCTAACGTCAACTCTAACGACCTCGCAACTGAACGCTTTGGGCACTGGCTTAATTGGTGCATTGACCCCCGCTCAGATCGCAATACTAACGACCACTCAAGTCGCAGGCCTGAGTCCCACAGAGATATCCCTGCTCCAGCCCTCGCAGTTCATCTCACTGACCAGTAGTCAACTCTTTGCGCTTAGCGGTCCTCAAGTAGCTGCCATCAATATCCAAGATATTCAAGCTTTGACGGCAAATGGATTAACCTCTCTAGCAACTGGCACTATTGCTTCTTTAAGCACTTTGCAAATTGAGTTCTTGACCACAGCGGCGCTCAGTACTCTGAGCACTGCGCAGGTCAGTCTGCTCTCGACATCGCAGATTTCCGTACTTCAGAACAATCAAATCCAAAGTCTCTCGACTTCCCAAGTTGCTGTCATTTCTACAGCTGATTTGGCTGCTTTAGCCGGTAATCAGCTCAGTTGGTTTTCTACCACCCAAGTCAATGCGCTTACAACCACCCAGGTTTCATCACTCACCAATGCTGATATTCAGAGTTTGACAACCTATCAAATCGGTAATTTGACAACATCGCAACTCCAAAGTTTGACGACGGTTCAAATTACTGAATTGACCCCTGCTCAAACCATGGCTGTAAACGTTAGCGCACTAACTACTCAACAGTCAGCTGCTTTAGGCAGTATTTCACCGCTCGTACTAGATTTCAGTGGAGGTGGAATACAGACTGTAGGTATTACTCAATCGGGTGTTAAATTTGATCTGAATAATTCAGGATTAGATGCAAGTGTGGGTTGGATCACGCCTGGTGAGGGCTTCCTTGTTGATCTCCCAACGGGCGTTACAACCGTGACCAATGGGTCTGAGCTGTTTGGTACAGCAACCGTCATGCCAAATGGACAAACAGCTTCTAATGGATTTGCAGCTTTATCTGCCTTTGATGTGAACGGTAGTGGTGTGATCGACTCCAGTGATCCAATATTCAACCAGCTTGAGGTCTGGGTAGCAACGGGTTCAAACGGAACCACGCCAACGGGCTCCCTTTATACGCTTGCTCAATTGAATATTAAGTCATTAAATCTGAATGCAACCCTCAGCAATCAGTCAAGTAATGGAAATACGATTGGTTTGATTTCTAGCTATACAACGACGAGCGGTAAAACTTACGAGATGGCCGACGTCTGGTTGAGCTCAGCTGCTGCAACCAGCAGTGCAGCGTCTCAGTTGGCTCAAGTTTTGAGCCAGTACACGGCTTCGGTTGCTCCCAACGCTCAGACTGCTAGCTTGTCAACTTTAGCGGCGGGTGTTGGCTCAACTGCAAACACAAGCGTTGCCCCTAACAATGTCGCCGTCATGACCAACGCGCTCGGCACTGCTCTGAATCAATACAGTAATGCTAGTCCAGCAAGTACTCTCAGTTTGACTGCGCCCACGGTTGCCACTCAACTGGTCTCAACGTCTAGTGCAGCAACAGGGACCAATCCATTGGTGCAGACGAACCCCCTTAAATCACCAAGCTCAGGAGGGGTCTAAATGTATGTTCGGGACCATGAAGTAGCAGTCAAGATATTGTATTAATTACTAAGTTGTATTTAATATTGTGATTATTAAATAAATTAAACAAAAAAGGTTATTTTATATATTATCTTCTATTAAAGTATATCTTTATGAAGCCGATTACATGGGTGGGAAGGTGTTATTTCTCCTGTGCGCATTTGAGCGTGACGGAACATAGCAAAGCCTTATCCACAAGAATTTTCTTACAGTGCACAAAGGGCTAACGCCCACATCAAGAAGAAACAAGACGTAGATATTGATATGCAAAAGTTTTATAAAAATATCAAATCTTTATATATCCCCCTCATGTTGGCGATAGGGGGATGCGCTTCCGTCATGATGGGCAGTTATCAGGACGTCTTTATTGAGACCAAGTGCGGGGATAAACCGGTCAAGGCCGAGTGTAGTGTTGGCAATGAGATGGGTGAATGGAGTGTTAATACGCCAGGAACGATTCATTTGCACAAGGGCTATGATGAGCTGGAATTAAATTGCAAGGGGGATAACTTTGACCTCCATAAAGTGAAAATCACCTCTAGCGGAAATCTCCCACTATACGGCAATGTGCTGGTAGGTGGTGGAATTGGTGTGTTTACAGATATAGAGACTCGTGCGGGATTTGATTACCCAACCAAGATTACCTTTATTGTTAAATCTTGCTCTGCACCCCAAAGCCTCAAATCCGAAGAAGTCAAAAATAAATCTCCTTATAAAGAGCGTGAGAGTGAATCTGCAAAGTCCTACCCAGTCAAAACAGGACTCAGTAGCGAGAGTCAAACCAAACCTAGCCAGACTAGAGGCAGTAACTTAAACACGCAAGAGACGGACAAATCTGAGTCCTCCAAAACGGATGACAAGCAAGAGGTTAATTCAGTCAAGCGCGAGTCAGGGAAGCCCAAGCCAGTTCCCTATTGCAAACAATTAGATATGGCAATTCCTGGGTGTAGTTTCCAATGAAATATTTATACAGATTACTTTGTCTTGCTTTAATTACATGCATTTTGGGTGCATGTGGTGGCGGAGGCAGCGCTGGGTGCTCAGTTGCAGTGGGCGGCCTGGCCTGCGCGGGTGGTGGCTCCGGAGGTGGTGGTGGGGGAGGTGCTCCGACGCCTGTTCCCTCCTTTGCGAAAATATATGATATGTCCGGTAGTAACTCAAATCATGTCGGCATTACTCCTAGCTCCGCATTGATATACGCAAAAGGAAATTTTTACGGAACGACCGAAGGCAGTACCGGTTCATCGTACGGAAGTGTTTTCTCAATGAGTCCCAACGGAACCCCCAGCGCTGTTCATACTTTCTCAGGTGCTGACGGTGCATTGCCCTTTACTGGTTTGACGCTGGCAAGCGATGGGAATCTTTACGGAGTCACAAGTGATGGAGGAGCGAATGGTGGGGGAACTGTTTTTCAAGTTACGATCTCCTCAAGTGGTGCAATCAGTTTTACCAGCGTCTATGATTTTGGTGTAACCGGAACAGACGGAGTCAGTCCAATGGGTACGCTTGTAGCGGGCGCTGGCAACGATCATGCTTTATACGGAACGACGCTCCTGGGGGGAACAAATGGTGACGGAACCGTTTTTAGAATTCAATTACTGGGCGGGACCAGTGTTCAAGAGAGTGTTATTTACAATTTCGATCCTGCATTGCAGTTTGGGATCAAACCCCTATCTGGGCTGATCATAGACTCACACGATGTCTTATACGGAACAACCAGTGAGGGAGGCATTCCTGGTTTTGGAACTATTTTTTCAATGGATTTGGGTGTGATTCCTGCTACTGGTCTGCCTGCCACCCCAGTCGTTGGTGTACCTACGTTGCTCTATGCTTTTAAAGGTCGTACGCAGTGTATTTCACAAGCAATTTGCGATGGCGATACGCCCTCAGGTTCTCTAACATTTGGTGTTGATGGCAAGTTGTACGGAACTACCACCAAGGGCGGAAAAGACAATATCGGAACTTTTTTTGCATTGCCTACGACGGGTACTGTTACCAGTCCCGTTCTCTATTCCTTTCAAAGCGCCAATGACGGCGCCAATCCTAATGGCAATCTCATTCAGTTAAATGGTGTCTTTTATGGAACTACCCCCAACGGGGGGGATGCCAATGGTGATGGAACCATATTTGCCGTAACCACCTCGGGTTCAGAGAAACTTGTACATCTGTTTGACATGACCAATGGCGCTAATCCGTCCTCTGGGCTGGTCGTTGGGGGAGATGGCTATCTTTACGGCACTACACCAAATGGGGGAGCCAACTCCCAGGGCACGATCTATAAGTTCTACCCGTCCCCATAAACTGAAAATAGGTCAAAACTTGGGGTTGCAGGCGGGTTATTCCTGCTATTTGACGGTACTTCTAAAGTCGTAACTGCTCGGGTCGATTCTAATTGATCGATACTGTTATTACGAACTGAAGAATTGGATTATGCAAAACCTAACGTTCAAATTCTCAATTGCCAAAAGTTTCCAAAA
>CAIKNE010000144.1 GCA_903828695.1 uncultured Burkholderiales bacterium
ATAAAACTCCTAGACTGTATGCTCAGCCTCGTTTTAATGATTAGCTAACTCACATTGAACATTTGGCTCGATCTTAGACCCCAAATACGACAACCTCGCCTGAAGAGACGCATTAAAATTACGTAGAATAGAAAAACAATTAGAACTTGTTTTTAAAACCTACTTTTGCCAGAGTATTCGGTTGCTGAAAATTCACTCGAAGCGTATCCACTCTCGTTGAGATCAAAGGCTTGTGTAATTAGGCTTTGCAAGTAGGCTGTGCAAGGGTGCAATCAATTTTCATAAGTATCAGATTTATCTCCAAAGGTTCCATATGCAATTCCACCTAAACGGTTTTAAGCCGGGTGACCCCGACGTTCTCCATCAGGCTCCCGGTCACCGAAGTGCGGGGGATCCATTGCCCGAGACCATCGATGTTCTCATTGCTGGCTCCGGGCCTGCTGGTCTTTGTCTCGCTGCACAACTTGCAGGGGTGCCTCAGATTCGCACCATGCTGGTCGAGCCCAAGACCGGCCCGATGGAGAAAGGCCAAGCAGACGGGATCAGTGTGCGCTCCATGGAGATGTTTCAGGCCTTTGGCTTTGGTGAGAAAGTGATGCGTGAGTCTATGTGGATTAACGAGACTACTTTTTGGGGGCCAGAGGAGGGCTCGCCCTTAAAGCGCGTCGCTCGCGTACAAGATGTACCCGACGGTATCTCTGAGATGCCACATGTGCTGATCAATCAGGCGCGTGTGCATGATATGTTTCTAGACATTATGCGTCGTTCCCCCACTCGTTTGGAGCCTGATTACGGCTATAAGGTTCACGACCTGAGTGTTGATCCCAACGCAACTGATTATCCAGTAACCGTTATGCTTGAGCACACGGCTCCTGGGTCCGAGGGCAAAATCTCAAAGTTGCGTGCAAACTATGTCATAGGTTGTGACGGCGCTCGCTCGAGCGTTCGCACTGCCATTGGCGGTGCATTGCACGGGGACGCGGCGCACCATGCTTGGGGTGTGATGGATGTACTGGCAGTCACAGATTTTCCTGATTGGCGTATGAAGGCTTTTGTACGCTCACAAGACGCGGGTATATTGATGATATTACCCCGTGAGGGTGGACACTTGGTACGCCTGTATGTTGAGTTAGACCGTCTGGGTGAGGATGAACGCGCTGCAGACAGGGGTATGGGTGCACAAGACATTATCGCTAAGGCCCAGCGCATCTTCAGCCCCTACAAACTTGACGTGAAGGAAGTCGTTTGGTGGTCCATCTACGAGATAGGACACCGCTTGACCGATAAATTCGATGACGTACCTCCAGAGCAAATTGCAACCCGTACGCCAAGAGTGATGTTAGCTGGGGACGCCTGTCATACACACAGTCCCAAGGCAGGACAGGGGATGAATGTGTCGATGGGGGATACGTTTAACATGGGTTGGAAGCTGATCTCAGTGTTAACGGGGCGTGCTGACCCGGCCTTGCTACATAGTTACTCTAGCGAGCGCAGAGCGGCGGCTAAGGGATTGGTCGATTTTGACCATAAGTGGGCTAGAGTTGTGGGCGCAAAAGTTGAGAACTCTGCGCAAACGCAGGGCTTACCACTTGTCGCCCGAGAATTTGTGAACAATCTGCCCTTCACCTGTGGTCTAACGATTCAGTATGAAACCAGCGCGCTAACAGGAACACTCGACTACCAGCACCTCGCAACAGGCTTTGATCTGGGTAAGCGGTTTCACTCCGCGCCCGTAGTGCGTTTAGCGGATGCCAAGCCCATGCAACTTGGCCACTGTATTGACGCTGACGCTCGGTTCCGTTTGTTTATCTTTGCCCCCAAAAATGATGTTGGCGCAAGTGGCGCAGCCCTAGCAGATCTGTGCGATTGGCTTGAGCGTGACAAGTTGTCTCCCGTACTCAGGCATACTGCAGTTGATGAGGATGTCGATTCAGTGATTGACGTTAGAGCTGTGTTTCAGCAGGGATTTCGAGAACTGGAGTACGGAGCTATGCCCTCATTACTGAGGCCTCATGTCGGGCGTTATAAGCTGTGTGATTATGAGAAAATTTTCTGTGCTGATACAAAGCAGGACCAGGATATTTTCGATCTTCGAGGTATTGATCGCCTCAAGGGTTGCATCGTGATAGTTCGTCCCGATCAATATGTTGGGAGCATCCTGCCTTTAGAGAGTCGTTCAGAGTTGACCCAGTATTTTGAAGGAATACTTCGGGTACGAGGATGATGTAGTGTAAAGATGAGAGCGCCCGTGAAGCGCTAGAGGACATGCCACTCTTAGCCTTCCCCGCGCCTTTCTAGCCCCTCTCTAGCCCCCTCTTTGGACTCTCTAATCTAACATCTGTATTACTCAGCAGAAGCTTACTAAATTTTTCTGTGTTTTGGTTTTATCTCAATGCCTTCGCTTCGAATTTTCTGGTTCAGTTGTTCTAATCTTTTGATCTCATCTGAGACCACCTTGGGCCATTTTTTAGGCAAATGGATTTTGAGTTGTTTGTGAATCTGAGTCTGACCATAAAGGACTTCAATGTCTTTTATTTTTACACCAAATTCTTTGGCTAAAAACTGAACCATATCCTCGGTAGCTTGACCATTGACGGGCTCTGAGTTAACGCTTACTTTGAGTTGATGCCCCTTTGCTTTACCGATACATGTTTTTTTGGAGTTGGGGTTGCCCAGCACATTTAAGATGAGTGTTGTTCCGTCCCAGCTACAAAATGAGTCCATAGTGAATATTGTGTGCTATTTAGTTTGTGTCAAAGTTGAAGGAGAGCTACTGCAAATGCTGACAGACGGGGAGATCAAACTCCGAGTTAATCCATATTGACGTCTGACATTGATTCTCTTAGACTTTTAGTCTAGAGATCGGGGTAGGGCCTTCGTTGCAGTTTATCCAGGTGTCTTCATAATTCTTGTTACATCAATAGATTTTAGGGTTCTACAGGTATGGCGTTATTTTTTAAACGAATCGGATTTTTAATCTTTCTTGTTTCTCAATTGAGTGCTTGGTCTCAAACGCCTGAGCGTAATATAGACGAAATAAAAGTAGAGGCTCAACTCAGAGCTGAAAAAGGTGCTTACCCTATGGGTGGTCTTGACCCTCAAGACGTCGCTCAGGCCTTGTCCCTCATAAAAACTCGAGAGCGTGATGAGTGGGCGGGCGGTTGGAGTCAAGTTGCACAAAAGTATGTGGACCTTGCCAAGAGCGCCAATAGTCCAAGTCAGGCAGCACTTCATTACAAGCGCGCATGGCGTCTTTACTATACAGCCCAGTGGCCCGTGCCTAATTCAGTAGGAAAACAAAAAGCATATGAAAATGCCTTGAAGTCCTATGCTTTATACGCCCAAACTCTGAGTCCGGCTTTGACCGTCGTTCAAATCCCATTTGAGGGAAAAACCATCACGGGTTACCTGCGACTGCCTCAAGCGACCAAACGAGTTCCTATCATTCTTGCCATCAGCGGACTCGATAGTCGCAAGGAAACGGTTGCTGAGAGTTACAACCAAATTCTGAGTCAAGGGGTAGGGTATTTTGCTGTTGACGGACCCGGAACAGGTCAAGCACCTATTAAAGTCAGTCCAAACGCAGAGAGAATGTTCTCTGTAATTCTTGATTATTTGCAAAAGCTCCCGCAAGTAGACCCCTCCCGTATCATCGTATCCGGGGTTAGTTTTGGTGGTTATTGGTCATCCAAATTGGCGATTACGGAGAGATCTCGTCTGATCGGAAGTGTCTCTCAGTCGCCTCCTATTGATGAGTTTTTCTCTGTTAATTTTCTACAGGAAAAAACACTCGGTAATAAAGAGTATTTGTTTGATTTAGCACCCGCATTTGTGAATGTTTTTGAAGGCGCTGAATCTATAGAGGATCTAAAAAGAATAATGCCAGCAATGTCCCTGAAGGTTCAGGGATTGCTCGATAAACCCACCACACCCATGCTTGTTGTTGGGGGTGCCAAAGACACCCAAGTCCCTTTGTCCGATTTAGAACTTTTGATGCGAACTGGGGATGTTCCCAAGGAACTTTGGTTAAATCCGAGAGGCGGTCATTTGGGACGCGAAAGGTTGGGGTGGACTGATCCGGTAATATTCTCGAAAATCATCATCCCATGGGAGCTCAGGTTGTTGGACAACCTCAAGACTGCAGCGCCCTAACTCCCTGTGCTTTGGTTGGATATATAGGACTAAATGATCCAACTCAGACGCCTAAGTTGGAATTGTCAAAAATAATTTAGTACCTATAAATTACAAAATGTATATTTAGTAGGTACTTAATAATTCATATTTTGTATTTACGGTGGCAGGTAATTTGCTTATTCAGTGCAGATCTGGATCAGCAATAAATTATGACCGTCATCAACACCAATTACAGCTCGATAGTTGCCCAAATGGCTATGTCGGCAACTGAGAAAAAGTTGTCCTCGGCGATGCAACAACTCTCGACCGGCCTCAAGATTAATTCCGCCGCGGATAATGCGGCCGGCTTGGCTGTGGCTAACCGAATGAGTTCACAAATCATTGGACTGACTCAGGCCAATCAAAACGCGAATGACGGTATTAACCTTATTCAAACTGCAGACGGCGCTGCAAACAACATCACTGATATCACCCAAAAGATGAGAGAGTTGGCTGTTCAAGCCGCCAACGGTTCTTACACGGATGCTCAAAGGGCAGATGCGGATTTGGAGTTTCAACAGTTAAAAAATCAAATTGTCAGCATTGCAAGCACAACTGCATGGAACGGTATCTCCATCATGGACGGGACTGCGGGAACCAACATTGGTGAATTGCCTGCGATCAAAAACACATCTCAGTACTTGTTCACAAGCGGTCCCACATTACCCGTGATGAAGGCGGGTGACTTGCTGGTGAACGGGGTCAACGTTGGTCCCTCATTGGGAACAGATGATTTGGTGTCCCCAGCGGATAACGCCGCAGCGAGCGCTATTGCCAAAGCAGCGGCGATCAACCGTGTGACGAACTTTGCCAACGGTACAACTCAAACGGGAGTGACCGCAGTCGTCAATCCCAACGTCTTCACAGGCACAGCTATGACCAATACGAACGTGGTCACTGGAGGTCTGGTCATTAACGGCATACATACTCAGATATTTTCAACCATTGCAAACGATCCACGTGTAACCCGTGCCATGACAATTCAAGCTATCAATAGGCTTACCTACGTGACTGGGGTAACTGCTGTTGATAGCGGAACGAATGAACAGGGCGTGTCTTTAGTTGCGAAAGACGGAAGAAATATAGAGGTCCAATTTGACACCAGTGAAAACGCGAGTGCTTTTTCACATGCAATTGGTATCAAGCAGGGAGACCAAAGCTCCACGATTTCTCTTGAAAGCAAATCAAGTGTTCCCATTACGCTTAGCTATGCGACGAATGGCAATATTGCCAATTCAGGTTTTCAGGCACAAACATTTACAAAAAATCAATCTATCTACAACATGCCAAATAGGCCTGTTGCGCAGTCTGGCTCAACAGTCCTTGGACTACAGCCCGGCGACCTTGTCATCAACGGAGTCCCTATTCGTGCCACGACAAACTCGGATGATAAATCGTCCAGCGTTGGGGTTCGCAGCAGTAATTCTGCGGCAAGCGCGATTGCTATATCTACTGCCATCAACGAGAGCACGTCCTTAACAGGCGTGACCGCCGTAGCGCAGTCTGCAACTATAGTGGGTAACTCAACCACAACCGATACGGCAGTGAGTGGATCTCAAACTCTGTTCATCAACGGTGTTGGGGTGGATGTCAACCTAACCCAGGGGGAGTCGATCGCTAGTAGGTTGACGAATGTGGCGACAGCGATCAACAAGCAGGCATTTGAGACGGGGGTCACTGCCAGCGAAAACACTGACTCCTCTGCGCTCACCCTTCACTCTGATGGTCGCAATGTTGCAACTTGGTTTGACTCGAGCATTGATGGACTATCAGCGTCCAGTTTTGGTTTAGGTGCCTTTAAACAGCCGACGCAAATATCCAATATCTCTTTCTCCGGTGATACCCCGGGCCAAGCGGTGCAAGCCAGTCTCAAAATCGATGGATTTAATGTACAGGCAGTTGCGTCCTCCTCGGCAAAAGATACAACATTGAACTTAGCCGCTGCAATTCAAAATGCGATCAACAACGGTGACTTGGCTGATATCGCTGTCACGACGAGCGGAACCAATGTGCAAATTACCTCAACAGTGCCTGGTACCGTCTTTACTTTGGGAGATGTCAGTTTCTCGGGGGCAACGAACATCGGTGCAGATATTACGCAGACCTCAAAAGATCAAAGTACTTCAAACGGTGTCACCGGTATTCCTCATGCAAATGCTTACTCGAGCGAGGCACAAACTGTTTACGCAGGGATTCAGCTCATATCGCAAAATCAAACGATTCCCAAATCAACAGATATTGAGGCTATTCAAGACATTCCTGCCCCGGCGCCGCCCACACCCATTGAAATTTCTACTGGAATAAATGGTTTTAACCAAATCAGTCAATTCAGCAATCTAGGGTTTCAAGTCGGCTCCTTCGGCGGACAAGCGCAGAGCGTACCAGTCACCAATCAACTTGGAAGAGTGTCGTTTCAAGTGGGGGCGGATCAAAATCAAATCATCAACATAGATTTGCCAAACTTTGGTCCTAATGGCTCAATTACTGGGGTACTTACAAGTGACGCTGGACTCCCCAACAACTTAAGGACAGCAAACATCGCAAATCAACAAAACGCGAGCGATATGATTACCGTCATCGACAAGGTGATTGTCAATTTAAGTGCTTATCAGTCCGTGATGGGGGCAAAAATGAATAGGCTCACCTACACATCCGACAACTTGACGACAGAGACCACAAACCTCTCCATGACCGAGAGCGGCATCAAAGATACGAACTATGCGAGTACCAGTTCGGATTTAGCAAAGTTTCAAATCATTAAGTCTGCAGCCAACGCTGTATTGGCTCAGGCCAATACCAGTCAGCAGTCGGTCTTAAAACTCTTATCCGCTTAAGTGGAGTTCGGTCCTGCACATCAACATAGGTGATGAAGTAAGGGGGTTAGTGGCTCATTAAACCTATTTTATTAATTCTTAAGAACTACTATTTTGGCCTCTTAGGCATCCTCAATTACCGCTATTAATAATAACAATCAGCTCGGCACGCAGGCTTGCCTATAATTGAGCTCAATGAGAAATTCTCATTCAATAGTTTTTATCAATCAAAAAAGGAAAAACCATGTCACTTATCAACACTCATGTCCAACCCTTCAAAAACCAAGCATTCCACAACGGAAAGTTTATTGAAGTAACCGATGCAACTTTCAAAGGCAAGTGGTCAGTGATGATTTTCATGCCCGCTGCTTTCACTTTTAACTGCCCAACTGAGGTGGAAGATGCTGCAGATAACTACGCAGAATTCCAAAAGGCTGGAGCTGAGGTGTACATCGTGACGACAGATACTCAGTTCTCACACAAAGTTTGGCACGAGACATCTCCTGCTGTGGGCAAGGCTAAATTCCCATTGATTGGTGACCCAACTCACCACTTGACACGCGCTTTTGGCGTGCACATCGAAGAGGAAGGCTTAGCGCTGCGCGGTACGTTCATCATCAACCCTGAGGGCGTGATCAAAACTGCTGAAATTCATGACAACGCGATTGCCCGTGATGTTAAAGAGACTTTGCGCAAACTAAAGGCAGCTCAATACGTTGCCAATAACCCTGGTCAAGTTTGCCCAGCGAAGTGGAACGAAGGCGCCAAGACATTGACACCTTCACTAGATTTAGTGGGTAAGATCTAATCAGTTCTTCTGTCGAAGGGGGTTTGTAAAAAGCCCCTTTCACCGGAAATCTGGTGCCTTGTCAAAAGCAGTAGACCCTTTATCCATTAAAAGAATAACTTCACTCATAAGGATTCATCATGTTAGATGCACAAATGAAAACCCAGTTACAGGCTTACCTGCAAAACCTGCGTAGCCCCATCCATTTGATTGCATCTCTTGATGAGAGTGAGAAGAGTGTTGAGCTTCGCACGCTTTTATCAGAAATCACCGAACTCTCAGACAAAGTCAGCTTTGATGAGTCCGGTAAAGACGCGCGCGTACCGTCCTTCGTGATTGCGCGCGAAGGCAGTACAAACGGGGTTCGTTTTGCTGCAATTCCGATGGGACATGAATTTACTTCTCTCGTGTTGGCACTCCTGTGGACAGGCGGTCATCCACCCAAAGTAGAGCCTGAAGTCATCGAGCAGATCAAGGCACTTGACTCAAACATGAAGTTTGAAGTCTATATGTCTTTGTCTTGCCATAACTGTCCAGACGTTGTTCAAGCAGCGACCTTGATGGCAATCCTCAATCCTAAGATTGAAACTACTGTGATTGACGGTGCTTTGAATCAAGCCGAAGTGGAGGCGCGACAAGTGATGGCCGTGCCCATGGTTTACATGAACGATCAGGTATTTGGTTCAGGTCGTATGAGTTTAGAGGAAATTATTGCAAAGGTTGATACCCATTCACACGAGCGTGAGGCAATCAAGTTAAACCAAAAAGAGCCATTCGATGTCTTGATCGTTGGCGGAGGTCCCGCAGGAGCCGCCTCAGCTGTTTACGCCGCAAGAAAAGGTCTCAGAGTAGGCGTAGCCGCTGAGCGATTTGGTGGGCAGGTAAACGATACCATGGGGATTGAGAACTACATCTCTGTTCTAGAAACAGATGGCCCTAAATTTGGAGCAGCCCTTGAAGCTCAGGTGCGCCACTACGGTGTAGAGATCATGAACTTGCAAAGAGCCGTGAAAATAGTGCCTGCAAACGAGGAGGGAGGCTTGATTCAAGTTCATATGGCCAACTCTGGAGTGCTCAGCACTCGCAGTCTAATATTGTCAACAGGTGCGCGCTGGCGCAATGTGAATGTTCCGGGGGAGCAGGAATACAAGAACAAGGGGGTAGCGTACTGTCCACATTGCGATGGACCACTGTTTAAAGGCAAGCGAGTTTCAGTCATAGGAGGAGGAAACTCCGGTGTGGAAGCTGCAATTGATTTAGCAGGTGTTGTGGAGCACGTCACTCTTATAGAGTTTGCGGACACTTTAAAAGCGGACGCCGTGTTGGTCACGAAATTAAAAAGCATGCCAAACGTCACCATCCATGTCAATGCACAAACGACTGAGATCACAGGAGACGGACAACGTGTGAACGGACTGCGCTACAAAGACCGCGCTACAGAGCAAGTTCATACAGTTGCTTTAGAGGGGGTGTTTGTTCAAATTGGTCTGATTCCGAACACTGAGTTTTTGAAGGGTACGGTAGATTTGAGTAAGTTCGGCGAGATCGTCATTGACGATAAATGCCACACCAATTTACCGGGTGTCTTTGCGGCCGGGGATGTGACAACAGTGCCTTACAAGCAAATTGTGATTGCAGCTGGAGAAGGGTCTAAAGCCGCATTGAGTGCCTTTGACTATTTAATTCGTACGCCTGAGCCATCAAAAGCAAAAGAAGTTGCGACAGCGTGATTGGATAAGTATCATAGGGTCTGACCAGCTTACCCCTGGCCTTGATCAGACTCATTTGACCAAACGATTTCTGCACTTACTGAGGGCAATGGCAGCTTTATTCTAAAAAGTGCCCCCTCAACAGTGCTCACATTCTCAATGCTGCCTGCGTGGTGTGAGATGATGTGCTTGCTCAACCAAAGACCAAGTCCCATACCGGATTTTTTGGATCCGCTTAAGAGCTCAAATAATTCCTTGCTACGTTCATTTGAGATTCCATCTCCATTGTCATATATATCTATGACAATGAAGGATGAATCCGACGTGGCGGATAGTTGGATGATCTTAGATTTTCTTTTTGAAGAAGTTAGAGAATAAATTGCATTGTTGAAAATATTCAGCAGTACTTGCTTAATTTGGATAGCTATACATTTAATCTGAATTTGTGAATCAAGATCTAACTTGAATACGATATTACGGCTGTTTAATTCTGGATGAATAATATTGAGGACTTCATCTATTAGATTTTTAAGTGAAACTTGTTGGTAGGTAATTTCTTCTTCTAGGAAGATGGATCTTAGAGATTGGATGATGGTTGAAGCCCTAGAATTATCGTTTTGTAGCGCTTCTAATATTTCATGTGAAAGATGCATATCCACATCTCCGCTCTCTAGTTTGCGCCTCAAGAGTTGAATATTCAAATTGCTGGATCCCAAGGGTTGATTGAGTTCATGAGCAATAGATGCGGCGAGTGCGCCTGTTGCGGCTGTTCTATTGGCTACAGAAAGGCTGTAGATCAACTTATTTTTCTCAGCCAACAGTTGTTTGATCCTTTCGTTTTCAAGGTCAAATTGATGATTAGCGATGGCTATTTTCTCTGTCCAATACCCACCAATTGCAATGTATGAAATGGTATTCATAACCAATTGCAACAGCGTCACGTATGTTAGTAAAACAGGTACTTGTTGAATTTGGTGAATCTGGTTATTGCTTGCATCAGGAAGAGAAACTATAACTGTTCTGCTCAGTGCCAGAAAGAGTTCTAAAGCACTAACGTATATAAGGTAATTAATTTGAAGCGAAGAAGAAGTTTTTTTGTGAATTCTCAATTCATAAATTTGAATGCAATAAAACAAGAAAGCCGTTGTTGCAGAAAGTATGGTGCGCGATTCAAAATCAGAGTTATTTCGCAAATACTCAAATAATGTTAAAAACACAATTATTGATAATGCGACAAGTTGATTGGCTGATTTTCGAAGTGGGGCATTCAATGAGATGCAAAATAACATTTGCAAAAGGGATGCTGCATAAAAGAGAGTATTTGCGATCGTGAAGCTAAACGGAGGCCTTGAGACATCTTCGATGTAGAAAATACCAATGCCATATGTATAAAGAGCTAAAACATTAACTGCTAGGGAGAGTGTCCATAAGCGGCTCTTTATTAAAGGTAGGTGAGTCTTTTGATACTGAAAAATACCGAGCAAAAGACCAAGTTGTATCGTTCCTATGATTAAGAAATAGAGTGCAAATTGCGGTTTCATAAATTCAATCTTTGCGGATGTAGGCTCACACAGTTTAGGTTGGAATGATTTTTAAGCTACTAGAACTTGATTATCCGATATAGCAAATTCAATCTGACATACGTCAAAAGTCGTATAAAAATAGAGTTTATTCTGATTAAGATACTAACTCTCTATTTTTTACGGCTGGTGGCATCCTCGTGCTAGCAGTGAGGAGTACCCAGAGCTACGTAATAGACAACCTCATAGTCAAAGCAATTGACGAGGGATTATGGGTCTTCGAGTCAGCGGGTTCCATGGTTGCGGACTCCCAAGGTGGAACCACAGAGGTCGTTATTGTTTCGTTAGGCGCCATGGTCTACAAAAATAGCGAAGAAATGGATGAAGATAAATTTGATGAGTTTATGATCAATTACGTTCATTGGCAAAACGGGATTTTAATTGGAGAGCAAATAGTTGAAATGTAGAATAAAAAAATCGCTATCGTTTCCCCGGGTGATGTGATGCGGAAGATTGTCGCAACTGGCAAGCATTTAGATCAATGTATTTGCCATAGGTTTACTCTCTCCTTTGAGGCTTTACAAGAAGCATTGGATGATTCATTAAAGGGTCTTATTTCAGTGGTTAAATTAGCTCTAGAGTGAAATCTCCTTGAGCTAAGTTCTGTTATTGCTGACAAGGGAGTTAACTTCACTGGTGGTGTACATTTGAGAGCGATAGATCAATTTATAAAGCAAAGCAAGGGACTTGTGGTTTTAATAGCTGAGGACCCGCTGTTGTGGTTGGCGAAATTGAGTGACAAATGTTAGTAGAAAATGTTAGTAGAAAATGTTAGTAGAGTCGCACCTGAGGGACTCTCAATGGCCAGCATTTTCTCTAGTGAATGAATGAATTAAGGTTGCTTCATATGAGTACTAAAAATAAAGGACATATCTACTTTGTGGATGATGATTTAGAGATGAGAAACTCATTG
>CAIKNE010000145.1 GCA_903828695.1 uncultured Burkholderiales bacterium
ACAATGAACGAATCAAAGAGCTCGTGCAGTTTGCCGCCGTACTCTGAGGGGTAGATGATGGCGTGCATCTTTTGACGGAAAGTGCGCTCTTGATTGGCAATCCTAAAGTCTTGAATTGCGGGAATGATTACCCTAAAGAGCTTTAAGATTCGCAGCAGTCTTAGCGCCCTTAATATCCTCAAGTCCACTGCAATGAACGATTGCAGGTAAAAAGGAATGATGGCTAAAAAGTCAATAATTGCAAAAGGACTAAAGATATAGCGAAGTGACGGGAAACGCTTATCTTTGAACTCATGGTCCACAGGGGCCAGATAAAGGCGGGTCAGATATTCAGCGGTGAACACGACCACTGAGACAATATCAAACAGATGAAACCAAACTTTGTTAGGCTCAAAAACGGCGGGAACGTGCTCAAAGAGCAGCGCAAACATGTTGCCAACAATGAGTAGACCGATCCACTTGTCTACAGTTTCAAGGTGATTTCCCTCTATTTCTGGGTCCAATAGCCACTTGTAAAGCCATTCTTTGAACGGCAATCCAGTTGGGATTTGAACCTTGTAATCGGATCCGCGGAGTTGTGGTTCTTCGGTCATGTTGGATACTGTTAGATTTAAATTCAGAAATCAAATTCTGCGATTTTGGTTGGGTAAGCACCTTTGTCACAAATCGTAACTCGAACGTTTACTTTATCAACGATCGAGTCGCTGTTGATCAAGCTACTGGTAACGGTAGGAATTGCTGAGCCAAGGGGCGTGTTTACATTTTTTTCCAACACAAAACCACCCGCAGTGCTGAGATCCGATGGATCACATTTTTCTACAAGGCTCAAGGTTTCTAGAGAGAATGCGTTGGTAAGCGTTGACAAAGGGCCACCTTTTTGGGTAAGTGCGTTGAAACATGCACCCCAAGAGCCACTTTTGATATCTGTGATCGAAATAGGCTCATTATCAAACCCATCTTTTTTAGCAGCAATTTTGGCTGCTCGCATGAGCTCTTTCTTCTCCTTCTCAATGGCCGCTGCCACTGCTGGGCCACCCGCGCATGCAGCAGGCTGAAACCCTTCTTTAAAGCGGTCTGCACTCGCATCTGTCATCCACTTGACCCAGGCTTCACCATTTTCTTTGGATCGTTCGGTTTTCATGCCCTCCTCAAATGCAAGTCGCCCCAGCAGCGTCACGGATACAAGTACGCCAACTAGAAAAACGAGAAATGAGATGTCAACCCAGGTTGGGCCTAACTTCTTAGGGCTAGAGGTTTCTGCATGATGTTCCATGGAATGAGTACTTGAATGGTTGATTTGAGTTGATGTTTGAGTGAGTGCTCAATTTGAAGGATCAACTTTAGGATCTCAAAAAAACGTATTTAAATCCTAAAGTTGGTGAAGATGTATTTTGAGAAGGCAAAATATTTTCAATTCACAAGCGACTTGAAAGAATGATCCCTGCAAAAATATTCTCAGGCATATTCTCTTACATTCGAGGAGTAATTTTGAACTCCCCGCCCCTAAAACTAGTTGTTTTGGGAGCCCCGATGTGCCCAGCCCGTTGTATGATGCTCAATGTAATTAAAAAGTTCGTACATTATCATCGCCATCGCACCAACCACCACCAATCCACCAAAAGCAAGGCCCATTTGCATGGCGGAACCTGCGGAAATGAGTAAATAACCGATACCTTCGTTGGCGGCGGTCATCTCAGAGACTGTCGTTCCAACAAAAGCTAGGGTAATAGACACCTTAAGGGAGCCAAAGAAATAAGGCATTGAGCGGGGAAGTCCAACTTTCATCAGAACGTCCCAGCGTTTTGCGCCTAGCACCCGCAGCACATCCTCCAGCTCAGGCTCTAAAGTTGCCAAGCCCGTTGCAATGTTGACCATGATGGGGAAGAAACTAATTAAAAATGACGTCAAAATCGCTGGCCCAATTCCAATTCCAAACCAGACCACCAAGATGGGGACAAAGGCCGCTTTCGGGAGGGCATTAAAAGCGGTCATTAATGGATAGACAGCGGCGTATGCGATACGCGAGCTTCCGATCACAAAGCCAAGCAGCACCCCAACCACAATGGCTAACCCAAAGCCTGCCATAGTGACCCAGTAGGTGCGCCAAGCATGGGCTGCAATCGTCCCTCTGTATTCAACAAGTTGATTCCAAATCCGCATAGGACTTGGGAATATGAATTCTGAGACGTTAAAAGCAGTACAAACAAACTGCCAAATGAGGATGCTGGCGACAAGTAAAAACCAAGGTGACCAACGTTCAATAGTTTTTTGATGCATAGAATTTATTGTGCAATGGATGCTGTTGATTGGCCTGGAGCGGTTTTGCCTTGTTGGCGAATAGCACCAATGTGCCCTCTGAGCTCGTGCACGATGTCCGTGAATTCAGGCGTGTATGTGATCTCCAAATCTCTGGGTCGCGGGAGATCGATCTCACGTTTGACAACGAACCGTCCTGGGCTCTTGCTCATCACGTAGACGGTGTCAGCAAGAAATACAGATTCACGCAAATCATGAGTTACTAAAATCACGTTGAATTTTTGTTCCGTCCACAAGTCCCTCAAGATACACCAAAGCTCTTCGCGCGTAAAAGCATCTAACGCTCCGAACGGCTCGTCTAGGAGAAGCATTTTGGGCTCGTGGATCAACGCTCTGCAAATGCTGGCGCGTTGTTGCATCCCGCCTGAGAGTTGCCAGGGGTACTGGTCTGCGTACCCGTCCAGTCCCACGGACTTTAGAAGTGCTAAAGCACGCTGAACGTATTCATCCCTTCGAGCTTTGAACTGTGAGCGGTGGGGCTCAACGATTTCAAGAGGCAGTAATACGTTGTCAAGGGTGCTTCTCCAAGGCAGGAGTGAGGGCGCTTGAAACGCCATGCCACTAATCTTTACAGGTCCACTCACAGGCTGAGAGTCCACGTGAATGGTGCCTTTGGTCGGCTTTCTCAGACCCGTGGTTAACTTCATGAAGGTAGATTTTCCACAACCCGAGGGACCCACAATGGCAATAAACTCGCCCTGCTTGACCTGAAGGTTGATGTCTTCTACGGCGAATTGGTTCTTGCTCAGTAACTCATCGTTATAGGCTAACCAAACATTTTTGAAGTCAACGAAGTAACTTGTTGAATCGGACATGGAGTGGCGCTCTTTATTTTAATTTTGGAAGAATATCGAGCTCTTTTTCTGTTGGTAAAAATGAGCCATTCCAAGAAGTATCAACACTCACTCGGTTTTTGGTGTTGAAAGCATCCGATACCTGAGAGGCCATTAAGGCAAGTCTTGGCGCGCTGACCTGTCCAAAACCTTCTTTGTGCGCATCGGGACTATTGATGACGGTGTCGATTGCGAGTTTTAAGCGACGCGTTTCAAGTTCGCTGTTGATGATGCCGTCTTTGGCCTTGACGGATTCAATGGCCTTGGCAGGATCTGCGATAACGTCCTTAACACCTTTGGTGAATGCTTTTAAAAACGCTTTCACTGCAGCAGGATTCTCTTTCAAAATCTTAGGTGACGCGATGATGGCGTTGCCGTAAAGTTTGACGCCAAACTCGGGGTACTGCATCACAACCACTTCGGACGCAGGCACACCCCTCGCTTCAATGTTCAGCAAGGACGTAAAGGTAAATCCCGTAATTGCATCTATGTCGCCCCTGACCAGCATCGTTTCACGAAGTGTTGGGTCCATCGCTGTCCAGTTGACGTTGCTGATTTTGTTGGCTTTTGCAAAAATGGGAAACGCCCGGCGGCCTGCATCAAATACAGGCGCACCGAGTTTTTTGCCGTTCAAGTCCGCAGGGGTTTTGATACCTGATTTTTTCAGCGCCATCACCGATGCGGGGGTGTTGTTGTAAACCATCATGATTGCGATGGGTTTGTTGGGTGCGTCAGGATTGTTGGCGTTGAACTCCATCAGCGCAGCCAAATCGGCAAAACCAAGATCATACGAACCTGAGGCAACCCGAGTCACTGCACCGCCAGAACCGTTGCCAGCATCCACGGTGACGTCTAAATTGGCTTCCTTGAAGTATCCCTTGGTCTGAGGAACTAAAAACAGGGCAGACGGTCCTTCAAAGCGCCAGTCCATTTGAAATTTGATGGGAACTGTTTGTGCACTGGCAACTCCCCAAGATAAGGCGATTGCGCTGAGGACAAGGGATTGATTGAAAAGACGTCTAGACATTTGATAATTCTCCAAAATAGAAATACTAGTTTAGCAACAACGATGCCCGCTTCCAGGCAAGTTTATCCCTCAATATGGTGCGTTAAATGGTTTTTAACCCTTAAGCGCACCAATTAGTGACAAATTTAACCCAAGGAACTGGACACTCAGCTCCCCCTGACCACGACTGTGCTTGTTACCCAAGGGAAGATACTTAAGGGTTTTAGGTGCTCAATAAATCGGCCAGTGTGCGGGCAATAATTTTGGTGGCCGCCCTTAAGTCATTCAAATTGAGCCGCTCGTCGGCGCGTTTTGCATGGGACTCCAGAACTGTTCTGGGGCCAGCACCGTAGATCACACCTGGTATCCCGTGTTCGGTATACAAGCGCACATCTGTGTACAGCGGCGTCCCAAGTGCTGGAATGTCTTCGTGGAGAATTGTCTTAGCGTGTTTTTGGATGGCATGGACGAGCGGTGCGTTTGCGCCAAGAGGTCTCATGCTGCGGGCCAAGAGAATGCGTTTGATCTCGACTCTAATGTGCTTATTCGAGGCTAATGGACGGTTGTACTCATCCACAGTCTTGGTAATTAACGCGCGCAAAGTTTCTTCGACCTGAGTTGGATCCTCCTCAGGGATCATACGTCGATCTAATTTGAAGACGACCTTGCCGGGTATGACGTTTGTGTTCGTACCCGCATCAATTTTTCCAATGTTTAAGTAGGGATGTGTAATGCCCTCCACAGAGGAGGTAATCTCTTTGTAGTGTTTGTTTTGTTCGTAAAGTTTTTGAAGCACCGGCAAAGCACCTTGAAGGGCGTCTACGCCTGAGTCGGGTATGGCTGCGTGCGCCATTTGTCCGTGAACAGTCACTTCTAACTGCAAACAACCGTTGTGAGCCGTAATGACTTGATAGCTAAAGCCAGCTGCAATCATCAAATCGGGTTGAGTGAGTTTGTGGCTCAGTAGCCAGCCGGGACCGAGCTCGCCTCCGAACTCCTCATCGTAGGTAAAGTGAAGCTCAACGTTACCCTTTAATTTAGCGTTTAACGATTCCAGGGCTCTGACTGCAAAGGTAAAGGTTGAGAAATCACATTTACTCACCGCTGTTGCTCGCCCGTACATTACGCCGTCCACTATTTCTGCGCCGTAAGGATCGTGAGTCCAGCCTTCGCCAGGAGGCACAACGTCTCCGTGGGCATTGAGGGCAATGGTGGGGCCTGCTCCGTATTCGCGCCTTACGATTAAATTGGTGATCGACTCCAGTCCAGCTTCTTGGACGACCTCCTTAGGAATTGGAATTTGCTGGGCGTGCATGCCGAATTGTTCAAGTAATTGAGCTGTTCTAAGGGCGTGGGGCGCGTTATTGCCAGGCGGTGTGTCCGTGGGGACTTTGACAAGCTCACTCAAAAAAGCAATCTGCTCATCAAAGTGTGTGTCGATCCATTGATCAAGTTGTTCGTATTGTGTGGCGGTGAAGGTCATAGATAAATTGGATGTGGGAGAGGAGGAGTAAGAGAATACAAAATGGAGTAAAGAGCTAGACTTTGAAGTCGCAAGTCAATGCTTCGGATCAAGGGTGGATGAGAATTGCAAAGCTCAATCTCAAGCTCAAGCACAAGAGCTCAGAATCAAGTTCATAAAAGCTTCAACACATAACTGCATATCATCACTGGTCGTACTCTCCAGTGGGTTATGGCTAATGCCTGAGTTCTCACCGCGGACAAAAAGCATGGCCTGAGGCAAGATCTCATGCAGTTTCATCGCGTCGTGGCCTGCGCCGCTGGGCATGCGGTGAATTTTTATACCCAAAGCACCAACAGCAGTCTCCCAGTGGCCTTGCCACTTGGGATGGCTCGGCGCCGCGCTCACACGCAAAGTCTCCCGGGTTGAGTAGCTCACTCCTCTTTTGCTGCAAATCTCTTTTAACTGACCCAAAATATCTTCCACCAAGCGGTCTTTTTGGCTGTTGATAGGTGCTCTGATATCTATAGAGAATTTCACGCTTCCCGGAATGACGTTAACTGATCCATTGGGTACTTGCATTTGACCTATCGTTGCAACGCAGTGCTCCTCGCTCAGTGCGCGCTGCTCCATGAAAAGCGCAAGCTCGCTTGCCGCGCACAGTGCGTCGTGGCGTCTATCCATGGGCGTAGTTCCCGCATGCGCAGGAGTCCCGATAATTTCGACCAGGAAGCGAGAGCTGGCGTTGATCGATGTGACCACGCCCAGGGGCAAACCGAGTTCGTTGAGGACGGGTCCTTGTTCGATATGAACTTCCACAAAGCCAACATACTGCTTGGGATCTCGCTTGAGGGCGGCAATGCCTGAGATGTCTAGGTTTGCCGCTTTCATAGCATCCAACATGGTGATGCCTGCACTATCTTCCTGCGCCAACCAATCGGGGTTAAAGCCACCTACCAACGCAGTCGAACCTAAAAAGGTGGCCGGATAACGTTGGCCTTCCTCCTCAGCGAATGCGATAACTTCGATGCCGTGCTTAAGTCGAGTGCCTGCGCGGGACAACTCACGCACACACATGATAGGCGTGAAAATACCCAATCGGCCATCGTATTTGCCCCCGTTACGAACCGTATCGTAGTGGCTCCCTGTCATTAGGAACGTGCTGTTGGAGTCAGCGTTGCGCCCCAAGTACCGCCCCACCACATTGCCCACTGAATCAATATGTACAGAATCAAAGCCTGAATTGTGCATTAACTGCTTGATATCTTGTGCACAGGCTAGGTGAGCCTTTGTAAGGTAGGTCACGGTGAGTTGGTTATTCTCCTGGAACCCAGGATCACTGTGCCGCGCGAGTTCCTCATGCCAATCCCACAACTCATTGCCAAGAGTGGGTGAGTAGTTGAACTTGTCGTTGATCCGGATTTCTGCAATACGGTTAACTTGGCGCAGACACTCTTCGAATTCAAATTGGGGTGTTGCGTGTAACCTTCTCTCAAAAGTACGGATGATTTGCTGCCTGGTGAGTCCAGAGCCCCTCGGCCCTCTTACAGCGAGGATAAAGGGCCAGCCAAACTTTACGTTGTACTGCTCGTTCAGTTTGTGAATGAGTGCAAACTCTTGCTCTGAGCAGTGAGTCAAGCCAGATTGGGTTTGTTCGTTTTTTGACTCAGCCGTCAGTGCGTTATTGATCATGGCTTTGCCCGCCAACTCAGGGTGAGCACGAAGCAGTGAGAGTTTGAGTTCACGAGTGGCTTGAGCGGTCACCTCGGCCATAGCCAATTTTACGGCTGCAACGGATTTAAAGGGCCTATGCTGAACGGCTTGTTCGGCTATCCAATCTGAATGCTCGTAGATGCCGCTGAGCATCTCAAGAGCCTTTGGCTCTGTAGCTTTATTTAAATCATCAAGTTGGAGAGTCATTTTGTATCAATCTGTATCAATCTATGTAGGGATGCGTTTGTTTCCAGTGATTGGCAATATCAATTCTTTTGCAAACCCAGACCCTCTCTTTATGAGCAATGTAGTCCAAAAAGCGTTGAAGGGCAATGATACGCCCGGGGCGACCTAAGAGCCTGCAGTGCATCCCGATACTCATCATTTTTGGAGACTCTGCTCCCTCTGCGTAGAGGACATCAAATGAGTCCCTTAGATAAGTGTAGAAATCTTCTGCCTGCGAGAATCCTTGGGGCAGCGCAAACCTCATATCGTTCACATCCAGCGTGTAGGGAACAATTAAGTGCGGTGTAACTTCGCCCGAGCTTTTGCGGACCTTCATCCAAAAGGGTAGGTCGTCTCCGTAGTAGTCACTATCGTATTCAAAGCCACCGTGATCCAAAATCAAACGACGCGATCTTGGACTGTCCCTTCCCGTGTACCAACCCAAGGGCGCATGCCCGGTTAACTTCTGAATGATCTCAACACCCTTAGCAATGTGATCGCGCTCTTGCTCCTCGGGCATATCTTGGTAGTGGACCCACTTCCAACTATGGCAAGCGATCTCATGGCCGAGTTCGGCAAAGGCCTGTGTCACCTCAGGGCAACGCTCAAGGGCTGAGCTGACTCCAAAGACAGTGAGTGGAAGATTTCTGCGCTCAAATTCTCTTAGTATTCTCCAGACCCCAACCCTTGAGCCGTACTCGTATATGCCCTCCATGCTGAGGTGTCTGTCCTCAAACGCGGGGGGATTGAACATCTCGGACAAGAACTGTTCGCTGGCCCGGTCCCCGTGAAGAACACTGTTCTCGCCGCCCTCTTCAAAATTAAGAACAAATTGCACCGCTACCCGCGCTTTTCCCGGCCACTTGGGGTCTGGTGGATTGGCCCCGTAGCCCTGGAGGTCGCGGGGGTAAGGTCGTGTAGTGTCGTAGTTCATTTCAATTCGAATTTTGTTAGAAAATTGTATACAATTTCGACGGCATATCCGCTGTTAACGCTATTTTTCAAGGTTTAAATTCAATGGGCTTAAGCACACACGTATTAGACACCATGCACGGTTGTCCAGCTAAGGGTATGCAAGTGACTTTATACAGCCAGGACGAGCACTCAGCTGAATACAAGTTGACCAAGAATTTCATCCTCAATGCAGACGGGAGAAACCCTGAGGGGCTTTTAGTTGAGCACGATAAATTAAGAGCAGGTCGCTACAGGTTGCAATTCGATGTTAAGAATTATTTCAAGCAACTCGGGGTGGAATTAAAAGAGCCAACTTTTTTGGACGTAGTTAATTTGGACTTTGGTGTAGCACAACCGGGTGAGCACTATCATGTCCCTTTATTGGTAAGCCCCTGGAGTTACTCTACATACAGAGGGTCTTAGCTCCTAGTCCAAGACTAAAAGGCCTGATTCCTAGTCTTGCCCCTCGGTCAGACTGAGTAGCTGAAATCTATCGCTCTTGTGCCAGAGCCAAGTTTCAGTAAAAACAACAGCTTCACCCTTTGGGGATATTGGGTAGGGGGCTGCGGAGCGAAGCGTACGCTCAATCTCCTGCATCACCTCTGGAACATGGGACGGAGGGCGGCTCCATTTAAGATTCTTAATGTCTCCATTAGGTGTTAATTGAATTTCCACAACTCCGATTGCTTTGAGCAGGGGAGGCATACGCCCGGCATAAACTTTAGCCTTGTTTAATTTGTAGATGTGTTGGGCTGCTCTGACGCGGTATTGATCCGAACTGATGGGACTTTGACCCAAATACGTTACCTGCTCAGGGTTCAAGTTGGTCTGCAAATTACTGAACGAACGTGCGCTCTCAATACTAGCAACCGTTAAGTCCCCATCTATTGCAAAACTCGCTGGTGAGTACACAGTCCCTCCAAAGCATAGCCCCAGAGCAGCGAAGACTTTAATGAGTGGAGCACGCTTAGATGTGTACATGGCAAGTTCGATGTGAGTGACCTAACTCTATGGATCGGCTCGTAAACGATTGACTTGAATTAAGATGTTTTCACAAAAAACGCTTAGTGAGTTCAAGCATCATCGCTTTCGCAACTCAATACTGATCGAATAACGGGGGCTTTATAAGTAAGGTCTTCCCTAGGGTTTATAGTGAGGTAGTACTTTGTGATCTGTATTGATCCTTTTTGATGGACTTAGGGTTGCATTATTTTGGGTACACTAAACGCAAATTGTCGTAGCGGGGCCTCAACAGCGAGCAGCGCGGCACATTTCCCTTCACAGCCTCCGCAGTGGTGAGGGGATCCAGGGCCCACAGGGTCAACAGGAGAAATCACTTTTTGGTGATTTGAAATCAAAATATGGAAGCATATCTATTAGATTGGGCCAACCTCTTACTGCGCTGGTTGCACGTCATTACTGTCATTGCGTGGATTGGTTCTTCCTTTTACTTCGTTTTTCTTGACAACAATTTACTCAAACCGACAGCCCCTGATTTGAAGGAAAAGGGTGTTGACGGCGCTTTATGGGCTGTGCATGGGGGAGGTTTTTATAACCCTCAAAAATACATGGTCGCACCCAAAGCCATAGATTCTGATTTGCACTGGTTTTACTGGGAGGCTTACACAACTTGGCTCAGTGGATTTGCGCTCTTTACGGTTTTATACCTTTGGAACGCAAGCAGTTTTTTAGTGGATAAGTCATTGATGGACTGGTCACCCCTTCAAGCGGGTTGTGCAGCCATTTCTTTTTTGGCAAGCTTTTGGTTGATTTACGACTTCGTGTGCAGGTGGTTTGGTTTTAAAGAGCGCTCCGAGCTTTACATCGGCGCGGTGATGCTCTTAGTCGTCGGTGCCTTTTGTTTCTTGTCCACGCATCTCTTTGCGGGGCGGGCAGCCTTTTTAATTGTCGGCGCCTCCATCGCTACAGCCATGAGTGCTAATGTGTTTTTTTGGATCATCCCTGGTCAAAAAACAGTTGTCAAAGTAATGACCTCGGGTGAGTCTTACAACCCCAACGACTTGGCCATCTACGGCAAGCGCGGTAAACAAAGAAGTGTGCACAACACTTATTTCACACTGCCTGTGCTCTTTGCTATGCTCTCAAACCATTACCACTTTCTCTACGCCAATGCGCATCCTGCGTGGGTGATCTTTGTGATGATGCTTTGCGGCGCATTGATCAGACAATATTTTGTTCAAAAGCATGCTTACGTTAACCACAGAGCCAAGCACCCATGGCCCTATGCGGCTTTGGGAATTCTTGGAATATTGATCTTAATCTTCCTAATGAGACCAGACCTAAATGAGACTTCTGCTCAGTCCTTGACCTCCCCGCAATCGCTCAGTGCGTCCCAACCTGTGACTTACGCTGAGATTCAACCCCTGCTCTCGCAGCGGTGCTATCAGTGCCATGGGCCGCAGTTGCAGATGAAAAATGTAAGACTTGATTCGCCTGAGTTGGTTGCAAAAAACGCTCAAAATATTTACCAACAAGCTGTACTTTTAAAACAAATGCCGATGAACAACGCAACCGGTATCACCGATTCAGAGCGAGCCATGCTGGGGCGCTGGTTTAATTCCGGCGCAGATGTGGGTGCCAAGTAAGGGCGGCTCTGACCAAGCACTGAGCAATGAGCAGTGAGCAGTGAGCTCAGAGTTCTGAATCCCTAAACTTGTCAATAATCTCAATGCGCAGCTTGTGCGAGTAGGCCTGCGAGAAAATTGTGTTTTTCTATAAGCGGCTCAATATCGTAGGGGACAAATCGTCCCTCTCGAACCAGTACTTTGCCGTTCACAACTGTGTAATCCGCGGGTGAGCTCGAGCAAAGCAGCAATGCTCCAATGGGGTCATGCACCGCAGCTCCGGCCATGGAGAGAGAGTCGGTTCTGAACATAGCTATATCAGCGCAGTAACCCACCTCAATGCGTCCAATATCACTTCTCCCTAATACCTGAGCCCCGCCGGTTGTCGCAATTTTTAGCGCATCTCGCGGAGTCATCTCAGCGGGACCTGAGTCACATCCCATGGGTTCAAGCGCTTTGGATACGCGCGCCAAAAGCATGGCTTGTCTTGCTTCGTTGAGTAAGTGAGCTGCATCGTTGCTGGCACTTCCGTCCACCCCTAGGCCAACAGGGACGCCCGCGTCCAGGAGTTTACGAAGGGGCAAAATGCCGCTAGACAAACGCATATTGCTACAAGGACAGTGAGCAATTCCAGTCCGACTTTTTGCGAAAAGATAAGTCCCCTCCGTGTCCAATTTGACGCAGTGCGCGTGCCATACATCCTCACCCACCCAGCCCAGTCCCTCTGCGTACTGGGCAGGCGTGCAGTTGAAATGCTCTTTTGTATACAAAACGTCGTGATCATTTTCTGCGAGATGCGTATGCATCCTAACGCCGTAGTTTCTCGCCAGCGCAGCAGACTCACGCATTAAGTCCCTGCTGACCGTAAACGGGGAACAAGGGGCCACCGCGATTTGCAGCATGGAGCCGTGACCCGCGTTATGCCAAGTCTCAATGAGACGCTGGGTTTCTTTTAGGATAAATCCCTCATCTTCGACCACACGGTCTGGCGGTAACCCTCCCTTGCTTTGTCCTACGCTCATGCTCCCCCTCGTGGCAGTAAAGCGGATGCCAGTGAGCTTAGCCGCTTCGATACTGTCTTCCAAGCGAACACCGTTTGGGTAGATGTACAGGTGATCACTTGTGGTCGTACACCCTGACATCAACAGTTCAATCATTGCAACTTGATTAGAGACACGAACCATCTCAGGGGTCAGGCCGGCCCAAATTGGATATAGCCCTTTTAGCCATGAAAATAGTTCTGAGCTTTGAACGCTGGGTACTGCGCGGGTTAAGGACTGCACCATATGGTGGTGAGTATTGACCATCCCGGGGATCACCACATGCTTGGATGCATCAATAACCTCATCAACACTTTGCAGCAAATGTTGAACGTCCTCTGAGGAATTGAAGATCTGTTTAATGACGCCTCCTTCAATCAATATAGAAGCTCCTCTAAGCTCCGTATCAGAGTCGTTTTGAGTGGAGATGCAATTGGCTCGGTGAATGAGAAGGGAGGTCATTTGAGTAAACTTTTAAAAACACAACCACAGTATATTAAATGCTCACTTTAATAGTTAGCACTTCCACCTAGAAACTGAAGATATTTTAATTTTTTGTTTTCTAAGACGCATCTGGAGTCAGGGAAAATTGTGCACAATGCTTAGGTTTGCATCTAAGAAAAGAAAGGTATTAAATGAAAGTCTACAAAATCGCCTGTATTCCTGGAGACGGAATTGGCCAGGAGGTCGTCCCAGCGGGGGAGGAGGTCTTAAGAGTGCTGGCTGAAGAGCAGGGCAGTTTTAAGTTTGATTTTGAAACGTTCATGTGGGGCGGAGATTGGTACAGAAAAC
>CAIKNE010000146.1 GCA_903828695.1 uncultured Burkholderiales bacterium
AACGGTAGAGGAAATTCGCGAGGTCATTGGTTGTGATGCACTCATTTATCAAGAAGTGGATGCGATGATTGAGGCTGTTAAAAAAGCGCTCCCCAAAGGCTACCCCCCCATTGAGGGGTTTGACGCATCTTGCTTTAACGGGGTGTATGTGACTGGGGACATTTCAGCCGAGGTGATTGCAAGCATGAACGCCCAGCGCGTTCATGCAACGCCAGAGAGTGAGGATTCTTCCCGGTTGGCGTTGCCCAATGTGATGGACTGAAGAGCAGGTTGAAACTTATTTAGGCTTGATTTTTTTAAATTTATTTATGAGCAAACCGTTAGGTTCGAAAGATACAGTGAAAACTCCCAACTCTCAATTACATTTGGATACCTTGGCTGTGCGCGCGGCTGTTGATAAGTCACAGTACGGAGAAAATTCAGAGTCTCTTTATCTAACTTCAAGCTTTACGCAGCCCGACTCTGAGACCGCTGCCAGGCGTTTCTCCGGTGAGGAGGACGGGTATATTTATTCTCGTTTTACGAATCCTACGGTTGCGAGCATGGAGATGAGGCTCGCTTTATTGGAGGGCTCAGAGGCTTGTATAGGAACCTCTAGTGGTATGTCTGCCGTGCTTTTGCTTTGCATGGGACTCTTAAAAAGCGGAGACCATGTGGTGTGCTCTCGCTCCGTTTTTGGATCCACGATTAAATTACTGGGTTCTGAGTTTGCTAAGTTCGGTGTTGAGACAACATTTGTTTCACAAACAGACATTAAAGAGTGGGAGAGAGCAGTCAGGCCGAGTACCAAACTCTTCTTTGCTGAGACACCCACCAATCCTTTGACCGAGGTATGCGATATCCATGCGCTCAGTCTGATTGCGCATGCAAACGGTGCTTTACTGGCTGTAGATAACTGTTTTTGTACTCCTGCGCTTCAACGCCCCATCCTTTTGGGTGCGGATTTGGTGATTCACTCAGGAACCAAATACTTAGATGGACAGGGGCGGGTCGTTGCAGGTGCAATTTGTGCAAGTGAACAATTGGTCCGGGAAAAATTTATTCCTGTCATGAGAAGTGCGGGTATGAGTTTGTCCCCTTTTAACGCCTGGGTTGTCTTAAAGGGGATGGAGACACTGGGAATACGCATGAAAGCCCAGAGCGAACAAGCGCTCGCTTTTGCGACTTGGTTAGAGAGCCACCCCAAAGTCTCTAAAGTCTACTATCCTGGGCTGGTGAACCATCCACAACATGAGCTCGCCATGCGTCAACAATCCGGTTTGGGCGGCGCTGTGCTCTCCTTTGACGTCAAAGCCAGTAACCCCGCTGATGCGCGGAAAAAAGCTTTTACGGTGATTGATAAAACAGAGCTCATGAGTGTGACGGCTAATTTGGGTGACGTTAAAACAATCATCACACATCCGCCTAGTACCTCACACGGTCGCTTGACTGAGGAGCAAAGGCACCTTGCTGGGATTGAGCAAAATTTAATTCGCATCGCAGTCGGCTTGGAGCATTTGGATGATTTAAAGCGAGATTTATCTCTCGGACTCGATGCTATTTAAGCTTCAATCGCGCAAGCGATGAAGTATTCCAGCAGTTGAGGGAATTGCTTTAGCAATTCATGTTCATTTGTCCATGGATTCATTGAATGGTTTGAATAAAGACAAACTTTTTATTTCTTCTTTCTAGATACTCTTTTTAAATGACCACAGTACGCACACGTTTCGCCCCGTCCCCAACGGGTTTTATTCATCTGGGGAATATTCGATCAGCGCTATACCCCTGGGCCTACGCACGTGCAACGGGCGGTGTGTTTATCCTACGCATAGAGGATACGGATTTGGACCGCTCCAACCAGGCCTCAGTGGATGTGATACTAGAAGGCATGAAGTGGTTAGGAATGGATCCCGATGAGGGGCCCTTTTACCAAATGCAGCGCATTGATCGTTACAAAGAGGTACTCGCTCAGCTGCAAGACAGGGGGGCAGTTTATCCATGTTACATGAGTGTGCAAGAGCTCGACGCGTTGCGCGAGAGACAAATGCAGGCGAAAGAGAAGCCCCGTTACGACGGGACTTGGAGACCAGAGCCTGGTAAGGTGCTTCCCCCCATACCCGAAGGGGTCAAGCCAGTGCTGCGATTCAAAAATCCTACAGAAGGCGCGGTGATTTGGGAGGACAAGGTCAAGGGCTCCATTCACATCAGTAACCAAGAGCTGGATGATTTAGTGATCGCAAGGCCTGATGGAACGCCGACCTACAACTTTTGCGTAGTCGTCGATGATATCGATATGAAGATCACACACGTGATTCGAGGGGATGATCACGTCAATAATACGCCTCGACAAATCAACATCTTTAAAGCGCTGGGTGTTGAGCCCCCCGTATACGCTCATCTGCCAACCGTACTCAATGAGGCGGGTGAGAAGATGAGTAAGCGAAACGGGGCAAAGGCTGTGACTCAGTACAAGGAGGAGGGCTACACGGCTGATGCGATGGTGAATTACCTTGCAAGACTTGGGTGGAGCCACGGGGATGATGAGATATTTTCTCGCGAACAGTTTTTGCAATGGTTTAATTTAGATCACTTAGGGCGAAGTGCTGCTCAGTTTGATGAGGCTAAGCTGCGTTGGGTCAACGCGCAGCACATTAAAAGTATGGAAGACAGCCAACTTGCTTTGATGGTCAAAGAATTTTTAGACAAAGAGCATATTACAAGCGATCAACGCTTAGTCGCTATTTGCGCATTGTTCAAAGATCGCTGCGATACTTTGGTTGCGTTGGCGCATTGGGCCCGAGCCTTTTACGCTGATGTCCAGGTGCCCGTCGTTGAGCGAGAAAAGCATGTGGTGAGCAGTGTAGTTGGGGCGATCGAATTGCTAAGCAACAAACTCTCGAAATTAAGTGCATCTGATTGGACGAAAGAGGCGATTGCGAGCCTATTGAAAGAAGTACTAGCCGAGGCGACTCTAAAGATGCCCCAGTTGGCAATGCCGGTACGAGTTTTGTTAATGGGCACTCCTCAAACTCCGTCCCTGGACTCGGTAATTGCCCTTTTTGATCCGCAAGTTGTGATCGAGCGGCTCAAGGCAGCTAAAAACTAGTTTTTCCTTGAAACTTCTTTCAGCACACTTGTAAAAATCGGGATATAATAGTGGGCTCGACACAAGTTGGGGGTATAGCTCAGCTGGGAGAGCGCTTGCATGGCATGCAAGAGGTCAGCGGTTCGATCCCGCTTACCTCCACCATGAGTGTCTAAGTCTAAGGTTTTGACCCTATCGTCTAGAGGCCTAGGACATCACCCTTTCACGGTGAGTACCGGGGTTCGAATCCCCGTAGGGTCGCCAAGTTTGTTGTACTTGGTTGCAAACAACGTCATGTTGTAGTTGCAACGAACACAACGCTACCAGGAGTGGTAGTTCAGTTGGTTAGAATACCGGCCTGTCACGCCGGGGGTCGCGGGTTCGAGTCCCGTCCGCTCCGCCAGTAAACCAAAGCCCTTGTAAATCATTGATTTGCAAGGGCTTTTTGGTTTTTAAGATGCCTCGGTTGAAACTACTTTTCATCGAAAGCTTTAGCTAAAAATTGAACATCAATCCGCGCATTCCCCCTGCTGGGCGAGGTGGCTGCGTAGCGGCATTAAGGCGTGAGCCGAATCGTCAGGAGGGGGTCTTATCAGGGATTCATGGGATAAAACCCAAAGCGTCCGTAAATAGTTGCAGCTTGAATGATAGATTCTATCAATCGGTTAGTTATTTTCAATTGGCTTTTATTATTGTCTGGGACTATCATTGCAACTGTTCTGATTAATTTTAACTACTAAGGAGTTCCAAATGAGTATTCAAACCCGTCCAGAAATCAAAACCATGGCTAACCTTGAGGCTGCATTTGCTGGTGAATCGATGGCACACATCAAATACCGTTACTTTGCTAAGATTGCCCGCGAAATGGGAGATGAGGAGACAGCGCGTACTTTTGAAGCCACAGCTGATCAAGAGGTCATGCACGCATTTGGGCATTTAGATTTGCTCTATCCCAAAGCTACGATGACACCGGCAAAAGCATTGCAAATTGCGATTGATGGAGAAACATATGAATACACCGAGATGTATCCGTCATTTCGCAAAACAGCGCAGGCTGAGGGGGCTGATGCTGCGGTTGCCGAGATAGATGAGCAAATAGAAGAGTCAAGAGTACACGCTACACAATTTAAAGCTACTCTTGAAAAAGCACAGAAGCGATTTGCGGCTTTAGCCAAGGTTGAGGAGCGTCATGCCAATCATTACCAAGGTAGGCTTGACCAAGTCAAGGCAAATGCTTAAGCCTTAGAAGATCAAAGAAATAACTTAACCAATTATTAAAGGACAAATTATGACTAATTCAACATTTAAAACTTACATGTGTATTGTTTGCGGCTTCATCTACGACGAAGCAACGGGTCGACCAGAGGATGCAATCGCCCCTGGAACACATTGGGTTGATGTCCCCGAAGACTGGACTTGTCCAGATTGCGGTGTTGCTAAGGCAGACTTTGAAGTTGTTGAGATTTAAGGCTTGAGATGTCGCAAAGCGCAACTGAGAATCAGCAATCAAACTCACAAAACGCAGACATTTCTGCAAGACCTGTTGTAATCATAGGGTCCGGTTTAGCGGGGTGGAGCGCTATCAAAGAGTTTAGAAAGCTAGACACCCAAACTCCTGTGCTGATGTTCACCCGAGAGAGTGGAGACTTTTACGCAAAACCTGCTCTCTCAAATGCCTTGGCTCAGAAAAAAGATGCAGATCAGTTGATCACAACTCCTGCACAAAAGATGGTCAGTACCACGGGCGTGACTTTGTTGCAAAACACTGAAGTCACCTCTATCGATGCAGCGACTCAAGAGGTCGTGACGTCTAAGGGCAGGTTTGGGTACAGCCAATTAGTACTTGCCAACGGTGCAAGCGCTATTAAATTACCTATTAGTGGCAACGCAGCAAATGAGACCATATCCGTCAATTCGTTAAAGGACTACTCGCGATTTCGCGGCCTTTTATTTGAGGGAGCGCGGGTGCTAATTATGGGCGCTGGTTTAATTGGGTGCGAATTTGCAAATGATTTAGCCAGCAGCGGTTACCGAGTTCACGTGATCGATCCCAATCAGGGCCCCCTTATTAGCTTGTTGCCCCAAAGTGCAAGCGAAGAATTGCGCAGCGCTTTGGCAGGACTTGGTGTTATGTGGCACTTAGGCTCCAGTGTGCACTCCATTTCACGAGAAGAACAGGCAGCGTTGAACGTCACGCTCAGTGCCGGAGAAAGCTTAAGAGTGGATGTGGTCCTTAGCGCAGTAGGTCTCAAAGCCGATTGCGAGTTGGCAGCAAAATCCGGTGCACAGTGTGAGCGAGGCATACTGGTCAACGCTTATTTGCAGACCAGTCTTCCAAATGTATACGCCTTGGGTGACAACACACAGTACGCATCGGAGTCTTTAGGAGTTGGCGCTGCGAGAACTTTGCCCTATGTGATGCCCATCATGAACGCGGCTAAAGCACTTGCTCAGACACTCACCGGTCATCCAACTCCGGTCTCATTTCCCGTCATGCCCATCGTCATTAAAACACCCGCACTGCCGCTGATTATTGTTGCACCCGCACCAGGCACACCAGGAGAGTGGCGTAGTGTTGAAGCGGGTATATGGAATTTCTGGGCAGATGATGGAGAAGTAAAAGGATTTTTATTGATGGGCGCTCAAACTGCGCAACGATCAAACCAAATCAAACTCTTATCTAACGCGCAGTAACTGATCGGTTGGATAGGACTGCGAAAGCAGTCCTATCCTTCTTACGCAGTTTAAGTAAATAGATTACAAAAAGAGCTGATTAAAGAAGCGCATTAAAAAAGCATATTAAAAAAAGCATATTCAAAAAAGCATATTGAAGGAGCTTTTAAATGGGCGCACCGATAAATTGCATTATGAAATATGAGCCTTCAAGCTTTGAAATTAAGTGAAGGCTTAAACGGAGTCTCCCGTAAACGCTGTCCACATGCCGAGTAAATCGCGTTGGCAATTGCCGCTGCCATGGGGCCATGAGCTCCCTCACCGACTCCTAGAGATTTTTCGTTGGGTCGATTGATTAAATCGACCTGTAGACGGGGAACTTCTGGGAAGCGAAGGATAGGATAGTCACTCCACTGTTGGGTGTTGATGCGCTCTGTACTATACGCAACTTGCTCCATTAAGCTCCAACTCGTTGCTTGAATCAATCCACCTTCAATTTGATTTTTTAGCCCATTGGGGTTGATGATGAGTCCCGCGTCCGCAACGGCAAATGCTTGGTCTACACGCACGTTGCCTGTTTGGGTATTGACGATGACGTCTGCAACGACTGCGCAGTAAACGGCCATGTTTTTATATTTCGCGAATCCAATACCTCGACCACCTCGCTCGTGATTTTTGAGCTGAGGGGGCGCTGAAAATGGATCTCTCGCGGGGCTAACTTGATGGCCTCTTTGTTGCAGTGCGCTAACTGGAGTTGCTCTCCAATTGGATATCTCAGCAACTCGCTCCAAGACTGCAACAGCACGTGGATCCCTTAAATGCTTTAACCGAAAGGTCAACGGATCTTGCTTGCTTAGTAAAGCGAGCTCGTCCATAAAAGATTCGATCGCTAATACATTACAAAACGCACCTAGGGTCCTCAGTGCTGAGGTACGAATGGGCATGTTTTGAATCAAATGATTCGTCACCTTTTGATTGGGAAACTCATAAAGGGGGAGTGCGTTTCTATCGCTCCCACCCGAGGGTTGTGGGATGTTTCGTGAGGGGCCAGCTTTGAGTGGTTTGTCCAAATACCATGAAGCAAGCAAATTACAGCCCTCTGGATCGTAGGGACGCGTGCTGTGGGTGTAACTCCACAACTCGTGTTGCCAGAAGGTGATCTCCCCACTCTCACTCAGTTGTGCACTTAACTCAACCACCATCGGACTGCCCATGGGTTCCCATGCAAACTCATCCCCACGCATCCACTGAACACGAACTGGTGTTCCCGGCACTGCGCGTGCGATAAGCGCCGCGTCTAGGGCAACATCATCTGCGCCGTTGTGTCCGTAGCAACCTGATCCGTCCATATGCGATACAGTGATCTGCTCAGGTGGAAACCGAAGGGCTTTTGCCAAATCGCCTCTGAGAGGAAACACCCCTTGGGAGTGACACCAAACTCTAAGATGTGAGAGGCTATTGGTAGGATCGCTCTCACTACTCCAGACTGCAACGGCGCAGGATGGGCCGATCGATGCATGCGCTATGTAAGGTCTTGTGTAACGGCGTGTAATCAGCTTATCTGTATGAAGGGGAAGTGCAGGATTTGATTTTTGACTGACCACATCATCCTGAGTTTTTTGTTTGACCATGTACTCAAAAAGCGATGCTCCACTGGGGGGGAGGTCTTTGGGTATTTGCCATTGACAGGAATCTTGGAGTACCTTGGAGGCCTGCACAGCTTGCTCTTCTCTGAGTGCAACTACGCCAAGAAAGTTACCGTCTTGAACCACTTTCAAAACACCGGGTAGCTTGAGAGTTTTGTCCGCGTTAATCGAGAGCAGCACCGCCCTAGGCGCTGGGGGTCTGATGACGCGTGCGTGCACCATGTTCGGGAGTCTTAAATCCTGGACAAACATCGGTTTGCCACTTACTTTGCCAGGAATATCACGGCGCTGCAAATCACTACCGATCAGTTTATGGATAACACTTGCCTTTGGCGAGATACGAGCAGTTGCGGGTTTAGCGTAATTGACGTCTTCTAATAAATCGCTGTACTTGATGGCTGTCCCTGTATTGGCAGTATTGGATTTGACAACACCGTTTTCTGTAATCAACGTATTGACGGGGGCCCCAAGCCTTTGGGCAGCAGCGTCCACGAGCATGGAGCGGACCTCTGCGCATGCGAATCTAAGCGCAGTACCACTGTCTTGTATAGATAAACTCCCTGAGGTAACTCCCTCATCAGGAGTGAGGGACGTGTCGCCAGAGATGACTTTAATCACACTAAGGCTCACATCAAGCTCGTCTGCAACGATTTGTGTCAGCGCAGTCAAAATACCCTGGCCTAACTCCACTTTGCCCGTAAGCATCGTGACTGTCCCGTCTGGATGCAGGTTAAGCCAAGCATCGAGTTTGGGGTTGTTTCTAAGACTGCCTGGGAGTACTGGAGCCTTTTCATCTGCGGCTTGAACGCTCAGCCAGTTAAAGCCGTAACAAAGCGCCCCAGCGCGTAAAAGAGCGCGCCGAGACAGGGTGCTGTTGAGAACGCCTTTGATCTCGCTGTTAGTGTCTGAGTTGATTGTGCTACTCATACCGATGCCCCTTGAGCTGCAGTTTGAGGTGCAGTTTGAGTTGCAGTTTGAGATGTGTTCAGTGTTATTTTGTGTTCTTTCACCAATGACTGTCTCATTTGTTGAGCTGCACGTTGCACCGCTTTGATGATTCGGGTGTGCGTTCCGCAGCGGCAAAGATTCCCTGACAAAGCTTTGCGAATTTGGTCTTCACTTGGATTGGGGTTTTTATCCAAAAAACTTTTTGCAGTCATGATCATGCCGTTGATACAGTAGCCGCACTGCGCGGCTTGCTCATCAATGAATGCATTTTGCAAAATACTCAGCTCAGAGGGCGTTGACACGGAGATCGCTGTCTGAGTTGACTTGACGGGAGCGAGCCCCTCAATAGTTGTAATTTTTGCGTTTACAGGTAGATTTTGAATGGGTGTCACGCATGAACGAATAGGTGTGCCGTTTAGGAGAACGGTACACGCTCCGCATTGACCTGCACCGCAGCCGAATTTTGCTCCGTTTAACTCCAAATCATTTCTGAGTACATAAAGTAGGGGGGTTGTGGGGTCTGCTGGTGTGGTCCTGAGTTGACCGTTAACGTTGAGAGTGAAGGACATATTGATTGAATCTTAAATAGTGGAGTTCGAATACAAATTAGAGGAGTGCGAGGGGGGGAACTGACAAAACAACAAAGCTCATCAGCACGACTGATCAAAATCGCAAATGTAGCCATTGAGGGGTTAAAACGGGATTTCAAAAAACGTGGATACTAGGATTTAATATACCCCTAAGAATACGATAGGGGTATTGTGAGTTCTACTGATTTTTGACGTTTGGGGGATGGTACGAAGGTGTGGGGACAAAATAAATGCCCCTTTGGGGCGTGCTATCGGGTTTGGATAGCAACCCTTAAGATGCACAGGAGCCGTCTCCAGGACCCTGCCCGGGGCCGAAATCCAAAGCCCAATCCGAAGTGCAGCCAGAAGCGCAACCAGGACTCAGTAGAATGCTTACTTGTCCATTATTTTCTGGCTTAGCCTCTTTATGCGCAACACATCATCCGACAACCTTACGGCACTCACTCAGAGCAGTTTTGATCAATTGCCTGATCAAAGGCTTCAGTTTATTTTAAAAAATTTTGTCGCCCACCTTCACGACTTTGCAAGAGACACCAAATTAACACACGAGGAGTGGAGAGCAGGGTTGCATTTTTTGCATCAAGCTGCTGCCATCACCGATGAATCTAGAAGTGAATTCTCCTTGATGTCCGATGTATTTGGCCTCTCATCTTTGATCGATTTACTTGCGATGGGATCTGAGAAAGCAACTCCGGGGAGTAACCTGGGACCCTTTCACTCACGTGGCTCACCAGTCATGCAAAGCCCTGCCAATTTGCTCAAAAATAATCCGGGTCAAGCAGCCATTTTCAGGGGTAAAGTACTGGATCTCAAGGGGAAGCCCATTGCAGGAGCGACAGTGGATTTTTGGCAAAATGCCGACAACGGTCTTTACTGGCAACAAGATCCCGAGCAGCCTCATGATAATCTTCGCTGTATGCTGCATGCACAAGAGGATGGGTCCTTTGAGATTGCAACCATTCGACCCAAGCCCTACACCATCCCCATGGATGGCCCAGTAGGTGCCATGTTTGTTCAGTCTAAGCGCTCACCTTGGCGACCTGCGCATTTGCACTTGATCGTTGAGGCCCCTGGACACAGAACGCTTGTCACAGAGATATTTGATGAAGAAGATCCCTACTTGGATACAGACGCAGTATTTGGTGTGCGCGAGGTTTTGGTTGCACAGTACAAGCCAGTTGTTGATCCAGAGCTTTTGAATAGGTACAAGGATCATGACCATCTTTTGGAAGTCAAGCTCGATTTGGTCCTGGAATAAATTTCTCAAGCGATAACTTTTAAAGAGTAACAACTATGTCGATCAAATCGGATACCTGGATTCGCAAAATGGCAAAGGAGCACGGCATGATCGAGCCCTTTGAGCCCGGACAGGTCAGGAAAAATGAAGCAGGTGAGAAAATCGTCAGCTACGGGACGAGCAGTTATGGTTACGATATTCGCTGCGCGCCGGAGTTCAAGGTTTTCACGAACATCTACAGTACTGTGGTAGACCCTAAGAACTTTGATGAGCGAAGTTTTGTGGATATTGAATCTGATGTATGTATCATCCCGCCCAACAGTTTTGCGCTGGCAAGGACGATGGAATACTTCCGTATTCCTAGAAGCGTGTTGACTGTTTGTTTGGGTAAAAGTACCTACGCGAGATGCGGAATTATTGTCAACGTAACCCCCTTTGAGCCGGAGTGGGAGGGGTATGTAACCTTAGAGTTCTCAAACACCACTCCCTTACCCGCAAAGATTTATGCCGGTGAAGGGTGTGCGCAGGTTCTCTTCTTTGAGAGCGATGAGGTATGTGAGACCAGCTACAAAGACCGGGGCGGCAAGTACCAAGGCCAAATTGGGGTCACGCTGCCCAAAACATGATGGGTGCACAGGTTGGGTCCTAATCCCCTTATTTCAGCGACTTTAGTGTCTTTTTGGGCTCAAATGCCCCCTCGTTTGCACACTTTTTATCTCTTTTACGCTAATAAGAGTGTACTGAGTGAGACAATGGGGGATATATGAATTCTTTCGCACAATTACAGTTAGCTGAGCCGCTCTCGCGTGCAGTCGCAGAGATGGGTTACGCTGAGATGACCCCTATCCAAGCCCAAGCCATTCCAGTCGTTTTGAGTGGTCGAGACGTCATGGGTGCAGCCCAGACCGGAACAGGTAAAACGGCAGCCTTTTGTCTACCGCTTTTACAAATACTCTTAAAGCACGAAAACACCTCCACCTCACCCGCACGTCACCCTGTGCGAGCGTTGGTTCTATTGCCGACCCGGGAACTCGCTGACCAAGTTGCACAGCAATTAAAGCTTTACGCAAAATTCACACAGATGCGCACCGCAGTTGTTTTTGGCGGTATGGACATGAAACCTCAAAGCTTAGAGCTACGCGGAGGGATAGAAATTTTGGTTGCAACACCTGGTCGCTTACTGGACCACATTGAGGCTAAGAACGTGGTGCTCAACCAGGTTGAGTATGTGGTGCTTGATGAGGCAGACAGAATGCTTGATATCGGATTCTTACCCGATTTGCAGCGTATTTTGAGTTTCCTTCCCAAGCAACGGACAACGCTTCTTTTTTCTGCTACTTTTTCGCCTGAAATTAAGCGCTTAGCTTCTAGTTATTTGCAAGACCCGGTAACGATTGAAGTGGCCAGACCCAATCAAACCGCTTCAACGGTGTCACAGCATTTTTACAGCGTTACAGATGACGATAAACGAAGAGCGCTTAAACAAATATTGAAAGAAAAAAACATCACTCAGGCTTTTGTCTTTGTGAACAGTAAGCTTGGCTGCGCAAGGTTAGCAAGATCTTTGGAGCACGATGGTCTCAAGACCACCGCCTTACACGGCGACAAAAGTCAAGATGAGCGCTTGAAAGCCTTGGAGGCCTTTAAGGCAGGGACTGTTGATTTACTCATTTGTACTGACGTAGCTGCAAGAGGTTTGGATATCAAAGATGTACCCGCTGTGTTTAACTTTGATGTTCCGTTTAACGCTGAAGACTACATTCACCGTATTGGACGCACCGGACGAGCAGGAGCTACAGGGTTGGCTGTGAGCTTTGCATCACCCAACGATGTCCGTTTAATCTCAGACATCGAAAAGCTTACCAAACAAAAGATCGAGTTAGAGGCCGTTGAGTTTGAGTCTGAGAGACCTAGAGAGCGAATCAACACCGGGCGTAGAACATGGGATGAAGAGCGTGTGGCGCGTGAGAGTAGGAATTCCAACCCATCATATGCTGTGCCTAAACTCTCTAAGGACCCGTTTTTCGACAAGCCTTATGAGCCCAGCCCTCAGGCAGAAGATGTAAAACCTTCCTGGGAAAGTACGCCAAGAACGGGTTCTAGGAATATTTCCGCCAATATTAAATCCAAGCGCAAAGTCGCCGCTTTATTCAAAGGCTAGAGCCACTCTCAAGCCCTGATACTCGTTACAAGGGAGCTCGCGCGCTCTTATTGATCCGATGAGGTCACTACAGCTTTGTTCCTGCTGATCGTAGGGTCGCTTGTTGGACATTTGATTTGAATGTGCTCGAATCTGTGTTGAGGGATCAATGGGCCTTCGCTGAGTGAGGGAAGCTCAACGGCAGATAAACATCCCCCCCAAACGCATCCAGTATCTAGGCTAATCACGTTGTATTGATCCAAAGTTGTGAGAGTCGTTGCTGTGTCAGTTCCATCTCTTGGATTTAATGCGGACCAGTGACCAAAAGCGGTGGTGACATCGATTGTTTTCCTGTTGGGAACCGCAAACCAAGGATAGTATCCAGGGGGTGCGTTTTCTGCAGGCCCTTTCGTACCAAACTCCATCTCCTCAGTTTCGGAGCAAAAACGCATCCGTGTGAGGGCGTTAACAATTGCCCGCGCCCGGTCCTCCCCCTTGAGGGACTCGCTCCAGCGGTTGGGTGTGTTGCCAAAGAGGGTACGCAAAAATTCACCCCAACTCGGACCACTCAGCTCGGTCTCCAATTCCTTTGCTAGCCCAAGTGTTGAGCGCAAAGTCCACGACGGGTAAACACCTGCATGAACCATGAGACAGTTTTTCTCATAAATAGCCAGTGGGCGTGTTCGAAGCCAAGCAACGAGTTCATCTTTATTTGGAGCACTCAAGATATCATCTAATGTATCTCCCCTTTTTTGAGTTCTAAGTCCTCGCTCAATTCCCAAAAAATGCAGATCATGGTTACCCAACAAACAAACTGCACTTGATCCGTAATTCAAGAGTCGGTTTAAGGTGGCCAAGTTGTTTGGGCCACGGTTGATCAGATCACCTAAAAAGTACAGTGTGTCCCTACTCGGTGAGAAGTCAATTAACTCAAGAAGCTCGGACAATGGGGCATCACAGCCTTGTACGTCCCCAATCATATAGCTTGGCATAAAATATTCAGTAGATTAGTGTTTTGTCACAACTTTTAGCATCAAAGGCCATACCATTGTGCTTCAAACACAAAATTTGGGTATCGCAATTTAAACCGTACGTTTTGTAAATATGGATTTTCTCATTATTATTTTATTGATTCTGGTCAACGGCATTTTTGCTATGTCAGAAATGGCCTTGGCTGCGAGCAGAAAAGTTCGCCTCAAAGCGATGGTGGAGTCCAGCGAGAGTGGTGCCAAGGGGGCTAAAACCGCACTGGCTTTGATGGCTACTCCGACAGAGTTTTTGTCAACGATTCAAATCGGCATTACCTCCATTGGTGTCTTAAACGGTATCGTAGGTGAAGCTGCGTTTAGTGAGAGATTCACGCTTGAGCTTGTGAGTTTTGGGTTAAGCGAGGCGCTAGCCCATGCCCTGTCCACAGTCACTGTGGTCACCGCTATTACGCTTGCAACGATCCTCTTTGGTGAGTTGGTTCCCAAGCGAATTGCGCAGTTAAACCCTGAGCGTGTTGCATCCTTGGTTGCAGGACTCATGCGCGTGATCTTGGTCCTGTGTAGACCCCTCGTTCGTTTGTTATCGGGCAGTACGTCCCTTGTTTTGAAGCTACTCGGTGTAAATTTAGCGGGAAGCGGTTCTGTGACAGAGGCCGAGATTAATGCGAGTTTAGATGAAGGAGTCAGCGCGGGTCTTATCGAAGATCAAGAGCATCAGATGGTCAAAAACGTTTTTCACTTGGACGAGCGTCAACTGACTTCGATGATGGTCCCGCGCGCTGATATTGTTTGGTTGGACGCCAAACTTAGCGCCCAAGAGGCTATAGAGGTTTTAAAGGGAGAGCAGCAACACTCATGGTACCCAGTTTGCAGGAACTCCCTGGACGATGTGATCGGGGTGATTGGCGTGACACAGCTGATTCAGCATTTGGACTCGCAGACTGCGATTGAGGAGTTTGTGCTCCCCGTTGCATTTGTGCCCGAGACCCTAACGGGTTTAGATTTGCTGGAGCAATTTCAAAATCCTCGACTGACAGCTACTAGTGCGAGTGTCAAAAAAGAAAATGATGAGGCTGAACTGAATAAACTGGGCAAGCCCAGCCGTGACGTAGACACGAGGGCGGCCTCCAACCCGCCCGCCCTTGTACTTAAAAAACCCTCTTTGCAAGGTGTATCAGGGCGCTTGGTGCTGGTGGTGGATGAGTACGGTGTCTTGCACGGACTGATTACGCCCATCGATGTTTTAGAGGCAATCACGGGGGAGTTGTTGCAGTCCAGTAGTTCGGGCCAAGTTTGGGCGACACAAAGGAGTGATCATTCATGGTTACTGGATGGGCTTATGCCTATTCAAGAATTAAAGAGTAGGCTGGAGATTGAGGAGCTTCCCTTGGAGGACAAAAAGGTCTATAACACCTTGGCTGGGTTAATAATGGCCGTGTTGGGGCGGATGCCGCAAAAGGGCGATGTTGCTATTTGCGGTCATTGGCAATTTGAGGTCCAAGAACTCGATGAACGCCGAATACAGAGCGTTATCGCTAGAGGGAAGACGAGCTAATCTTTTGATTTGAATAAGCAAGAGGTCATTTTTTTGTAGGGCTGCATTTGCGCGCAAGCTCAGTGCTCTAGATTACTTCTCTCTCTCTCTTACCTCTCTCATCCTTATTGATCGCGCGCCTCTTATCGTTGGGCCTGAGTTCTTACACGCCTGCGAAGGGGGTGCAGCAGACTCGCCAAGCCGCTTGGTAAGACAAAAAGTAACACCAAAATCAGTGCACCTAGACACGCCCTCCAGTACTGGGTATCGCGGGCCACCAGGTCTTGTAAGGACGTGTAGGCGAGCGCTCCGAGCAAGGGGCCAAGACTTGAGTTGATCCCTCCGAGGAGCACCATCACAAGCGCATCTACCGAACGTGAGAGTCCTAAAACATCGGGTGAGATATTGCCCTTAGAGAAGGCAAAGAGAGAGCCCGCTAGCCCAGCAAAGGCGGAGCTGATAATGAAGGCGATGTGTTGAACCCGTTTGACATTAACACCCAGTGAGAGTGCTCTTCTCGCGCTATCTCTAGACGCTTTTAGTGTCAACCCGTAGGGAGATTGAATGATTCGTTGAAGGATCAAAATCGACAGCGTCACCAACGCGAGAGTGAGCGCATAAAAGTTGTCATGTGCACTCCACCTATCGCTAGGCCATATCCCCGTGATCCCGTTAGAGCCTCCCGTGAGTCCGTCCCACTGAAAGCAAATGGCCCATAAAAGTTGTGCCAAAGCAAGTGTCAGCATTCCAAGGTAAATACCCGACAACCGTGTGCAAAGCCAACCTAGTAACGATCCAAACACCATGCAAATAAGCGGGGTCAGTAGGAGGCACTCCTCCATGCTCAGGTGCGCGGTTTTAACCAAAAGTGCACTTGCATAGGCTCCAATACCAAAATAGGCTGCGTGACCAAATGAGATTAAGCCCCCATAACTGATTAGAAAATGAAGACTGGCCGCAAACAATGCTGCAATCAAAATATCTATGGCAATTACCAGCAAGTAACTGTTGTCCTCCACCAGGGCTGGTAAAGCGCACATAGCCACAAAAACCAAAACGCCTAGAACTTTGGTGTAATGATGTTGCATGAGCTTTTGCGTCAGAGAAAATCCACGAGGATCAGCTCTCACGTATGGGAGCGGTGCGTAGGCTGATTTATTGGCACTCGTATCTGAGTCGCTGTTGCCTGCGTTAAAGAGTCCAGTAGGACGAAAAATGAGTATGACTGCCATCAAGACAAATTCTGAAATAAGGGTGAGTTTGGAGAACTCAATGGTGAACCCGAGTAGCGTTTGAGATCCTAGCGTGATACATACCGCCTTAATCATCCCCAGTAATAATGCGCAGACGTATGCGCCGGTGATAGAGCCCATACCTGCGATGACGACCACCACGAAACAATCAGTTACAACGGATAAATCTGCCCCCAGATTAGCCGGTGTTCTTACAAGCTCTAGCGCGCCAGCCCATCCCGCTAGAGCACATCCAAATGTGAATACAAAAGTAAAGAGGTTGCTTGAGTTCACGCCCAGCGCCTGCAAGGTCTCTTTGTCAGTGCTGGCTGCGCGGATGTACAGGCCAATGCGTGTGCGCTTTAAAGTCCACCAAATGCCCGCAAGCACTAAGGGACCAAGTGCAATTAGGAATATGTCATAGCTGGGAACCGACCTACCAAGAAGATCTAAGGGCCCACTCAGACCGGCTGCTCTGGGTCCCAGTAAATCCTCTGGACCAAAAGCGTAGAGTGTGGCATCGTTGATAATGAGCAAGATTGCAAACGTAGCCAACAGTTGAACTAACTCAGGTGCTTTGTAAATGCGCCTGAGTATGAGGAGTTCCGTAGTGAGTCCGATCAATCCGACTAAGGTGCCGCTGGCCAACACCGCAACCCAGTATCCCACCCCAAGTGGGAGACCCACTGTCAGGAGTAGGTAGGGGCCTAAAACGTGGATGAGCGTGTAGGCTATATACATGCCCAACATAAAGAAGGAGCCGTGCGCAAAGTTAATGATGCGCGTGACCCCAAAGATAAGAGTCAACCCAGCAGCGCTTAAGAAAAGACTAGACGCACTCGCCCACCCATTGATGAGTTGAACGAGAAGAGCGTACAGATTCATAGGAGTTAGGAGCCAGACGTCACTGCAGTGCAGCAAAGCTCACGCAGGTGAATAAGCTGATCAATGTTCACAGTTACTTACCCCTTACTTTGCACGCTTAGCACCAACGCCTCTCACTGGATTTAGTTTTGAGGCCTCAGTTTTCTGGCTTCGGCGGGTGTTGGCAAGAAATTCGCACCATCCATGTACTTGGCGTCTACCATGATGCCTTGTCCATTATCGTTTCTCAGTCGACCGACATACGCTCCCATGGTCGATTGATGGTCTTCTGATCTAAACAGTATTTTTCCAAACGGGGTACTCACATTCATGCCTGAGAAAGCGGTGATGAGTTTTTCAGTATCAGCACTCCCTGCAATTTTGGCCCCTTCTGCAATAGATTTGATCAAGGTGTAGCCCACCACTGAACCTAGGCGGGGAGATTCGTTGTATCTGTCTTTATAAAGTTTGAGGAACGCTTTGTGCTCGGGCGTTGTGATCGCGCTCCAGGGATAACCGGTCACTATCCAGCCATTTGGGGTCTCCTCTTTAAGCGCGTCCAAATACTCGGGCTCACCCGTCAATAGGCTCACCACACCTTTGCCTTCGAATAGCTTTCGTGTATTACCTTCACGGACAAACTTTGTTAAGTCAGTACCAAAGAGCACGTTAAAAATAGCGTCAGGTTTTGCATCTGCCAAAGCCTGCGTCACTGCGCCTGCATCTATCTTTCCAAGGGGTGGGGCTTGTTCGGTGACAAACTCTACGCCAGGTTGTACGGCCTTGAGTAATTCTTTAAAGGTCGCAGCCGCTGATTGTCCGTATTCATAATTTGGATAAACAATAGCCCACCGTTTTTTATTCAACTTAGCAGCCTCAGGAACAAGCATTGAAGCTTGCATGTAGGTGCTTGCGCGAAGGCGAAAGGTGAAGTGATTACCGTTTTCCCAAACGATTTTGTCTGTCAACGGCTCTCCAGCTAAATAGAACACTTTATTTTGTTTTGCAAAATCTGCGAGAGCCAATCCAATATTGGAGAGGTAAGCGCCTGCAAGCAGATCAACGTGCTCGTGCGCGAGAAGCTCCTGCGCCGCACGCACAGCGTCCCCCGGATTGGCGTTATCGTCGCGCGTGAATAGCTCTAATTTCCTTGCGTTAATGCCCCCTGCAGCGTTAATTTCTTCAACTGCCAACTCCATTCCCTTTTTGTAAGGCGTTAAAAACGCAGGTTGCGCTTTATAGCTGTTGATTTCGCCAATTTTGAGGGTGGGCTGGGAGCCCTGGGGTGACTGCGCCGACGCTTCCCCTGATGCTCCCAGTGAAATAGCCCCCATCACTGCAAAACTCAAAAGTACAGGAATTCGCTGAGTTAATGATTTGACGAATTGGGAATAGGGTGTTGTCATGATTAAAGAGTGTCCTTGAGCTTGACCGTAGAGGTATATGTTGAATAAAGACTTAATGTACGGTTTTACCTAAGCCTTCTTGAAATCCTATTCTGCGAGACTTGGACCTCAAGTGTATCTTCTGGTGAGCGAGTCTATAGACACTTGACCCAAAGAATATATGTTTTAGGACGAACAAGTGCGTAAAATTGAACTGGGTTCTTAAGTATTCACCTCAGTACGCGGTAATTTTGAACCTCTGTTTTGCTTTCAACTGTCAAGCCAGAATTAGTCTAGGCGGTTTAGCTCCCGCAGTCACACTGGATCTAAATACCGTGATAGCCAACAAACAAAGCGTAGGCGGATTGATCCATTAAGGAGAGGTGAATATGAATATCCGATAACCCTCAGAAATTAGACGGGCTTTTTGAGAAATGTTACGACAACCCAGCGCCTTGCGTTGCTAGCGTTCGTTGGCTCGGATGCAACCTGATTTTGTTGGGAAGCGGCACAGAGCGCTTTAGCACGTCCTCTCCCAGCCACTGCGCGCACAGCATTGCTCGGGCAGCAACGGTGTTGAGGGGGAGTTGTTGATAGTCATCGTTGAAGACCTCAAAACTATAGTCCCCTCTGTAGCCTAACTTGTACAAACGGGTCACCAAGTCGGCTAAGAATTCACTGTGTACGCCCTCTCCCGGAAACACTCGAAAGTGTCTGGCAGTGGTGATGCGCTCCTCAACTGAGCGTATCTCTTGCCACATAAAGTCAGCGAGTTGGACTAAGAAAATTTTCTCAGGATCAATGATCTCCAGGTCGTCTAAGGAGGACTTGGTCGCTAGGATATGAAAGGAGTCGATTCCAACGCCTAGATTTGGCATATCAGCTCTCTCAATGACGTCCCAGGCCTGTGCAAACTCATTGATCGTTCTGCCCCACGAGAGTCCCTCATAGGCTACTTTAATGCCTTTGGGGATGGCCAGCATAGCAAGCTTCCTCAAGTCCTTGGCCAAGCTATCGATGTCCTGCGCTGCGTGGGTAGAGGTTGACGAGCACACGAGTAATACTTTAGAGTTGAGTGCCGAGCACATCTCTAGCATTGACTTGGCTATATCGATCTTGTAGTCGTGCAAGTGCCCACTTAGACCCTCAAAGTCTCTAAGAACCTGAAAGCCTGTGACACGAAGGCCACTGTTTTGAACGGCGGCAATGGCGGCATCTAAACCTTGCGCATGACCCACAACGTCTTTCGCGTTCAGCATTACTTGGTTAAATCCAGCTTCTTTGATCGCTTTTAATTTTGACTCTAGGGTGCCTGCCAGTGAGATGGTATCCATCCCAAAGTCTGACAGGTTTCCGATAATCGGGTTCATAAATAATTCCTTCATTAACGCTTGACGAGCTCAAAGCTGATGGCACCCAGCCAGGTTCGTGTCAGTGCACCTTTGTCCTCTGTGTGAACGGTTGGAGACTCAATGAATTCGACGCCCTTGGTTCGGAGTTCTTTGACCGCTTCGAAAACGCTAGGCGTGCTAAAGGCAACACGCTGAAAACGCTCATCCTCATCCACGCTTAACAACCCAGCCTCGGGCTCGATGAGTTGCAAGAAAAATTGGTGGCAGGGACTGCGAAGGATGGTGCCTTTGGGCAATATGCCAAACTTTGTCTGAGCTGGCAGGACTTCAAAGCCAAAGAGCGAGCAGTAAAACTCGCCCCAGTCTTCAGCCCTGTCGTTACCAATGTACTGAACGATTCCAAAGAGCTTGATATCGTGTAGCGCACTGGGATGTTGATCAACAGAGGGAATAGGGGTGAAGTCCACATCGTAGATGGAGAACTCTTTGTAGCGGTCTACAAAATAAATGCGACTAGACCCAACGCCGTGAACGGCTGGAATATTCAGCTCCATGACTTCGACCTGCGTAGGCACAGCCCAAGCCCCCAAGTCAAGGGCGCGTTGGTAAGCGGTTGAGGCGTCCCTAACACGCAGTGCGATAGCTGCTAGAACAGGCGTCTCAGTTGGGCTAGAGCGGTGGGAGAGACCTGCGTCATGGGCATTAATAATAATATTTATGTCCCCCTGGCGATATAGCGTTACCTCCCTTGAGCGGTGTCTTGCGATGGGTTTAAATCCCATCATCTCAAGCACTTGTCCGAGTGCTTGGGGTTTGGAGGTTGCGTATTCGATGAACTCAATGCCCTCCATTCCAAGAGGATTTAAATTATCTGGAATCGCTTCGCGGGCACTTATTGCTGCGTCTGACATGGTGGGATACTCCGGGTGGAAAAAAGGGGGGAGATTGGGAATAATTGGGTTGAATGAGTCTTTAAGGGTTGACTTGAACTGCGCCCAGGAATAAACGCTCTAGGTGGGGATCTGAGAGTAAATCCGCGGCATCTTTTTGAAGCACTTTTTGACCTGATTCCAGCGCAATCGCTTCATCTGCATACTTTAGCGCACTTTTTACATTTTGCTCCACCATCAAAACTGTCGTACCTTGGTCGGCTAGTTTGCGTAGGAGTTTAAATACGTCTTGAACCACGAGGGGGGACAGTCCAATGGAGGGCTCGTCGATCAATATGACCTTTGGCCGCAAAAGTAGTGCGCGTCCAATCTCAAGTTGTTTTTGCTCACCCCCGGATAGAGAGCTTGCCATCGAGTTCAGGCGTTCTTTGAGACGGGGAAAGAATGCCAGCACTTCAGGGATCCGTTCATGGGTGGTCTTCATCCCAAGCGTTATCCCGCCCAACTCTAAATTCTCAAAAACACTCAGTTGTCCAAAGAGGTTTCTGCCCTGGGGTACAAAGGCAATGCCTTTTGCGAGCAGCTCCTTTTGGTTGAGGCCTGTAATTTCTTCGCCGTCCAAGTAGATGCGTCCGGTCCTTGGTTTTAACAAACCAAAAAGGGTTTTAAGTACCGTTGATTTGCCAGCTCCGTTGGGACCTAGCAACAAAGTAATGCAGCCTCGTTTGGCTTGAAAGGACAGGTTATTGAGAATCATGAAATCTTTGTAGCCCGCAAGAACATCATTGAATTCGATGCAATAGTTGTTGTTCATAGATCAATTTCCCAAGTACGCATCAAGGACTTGCTTGTTTGCTCTGATTTCACTCGGAGTACCAACGGCAAGTACACGCCCCTCAACCATCACCATCACTTTATGACACAGATCCATCACAAAGTCCATGTTGTGCTCAATGACTACGAAACTGCCTCCTTGCCTTTGGTTGAGCTCTTTGAGGAGTTTGCTGATTCCACCGACAAGGGAGGGGTTGACCCCCGCGCAGGGCTCATCCAGCAACACCAGCTCGGGCTCGCTCATAAAAGCCATTGCAATATCTACTAATTTTTGTTGACCATAAGATAGCTCACCGGCTTTTTTGTGCGCAACATGCCCCAGATTAAAGAGTTGGATCAGCTCATCTGCGCGTTCTCCTAGCCCTGAGTCTGAGGGGGCGAATACTCTGCTGAGCATGCTCCCTTTATGCTCTTGTGCAGCGACAATTAAATTGTCTTTGACACTCATCTTTCCAAATACTTGCAGGGTTTGAAAGGTGCGCCCAACCCCCAAGTGGTTGAGCTCCAAAGGGTTAAGATTCGTGACATCTTTCCCGTTAAGCTCTATGCGTCCAGAGTTGGGTGTGATTTGTCCAAGCATGCTGTTAAAGAGTGTGGTCTTCCCAGAGCCGTTGGGTCCTATGACCCCGAAGATCTCGCCCGCCGCGACTTCAAACGAAACGCCTGCTACGGCTTGAATAGCGCCGTAATATTTGTGTAAATCTGTGACCTTCAGGAGTGGGTGCATTTTTTTATCGTAAGCGATCATAGGGATACACCGCCTTCTTGGTTAGAACTTTTGTGCGTCTGAGTGGCCTTTAAGGAACGTGCGTTTGAGGCTTCTTTGGCTAGTTTTTTGGAGCGCAGTCGCTCCGGTATGCTGAGCAGACCATCGGGTAGCCAAATCATCAATAAAATTACCGCTGTACCAAAGATGAAGAGGTACCAAGCCTGTGCAAATCGAAGCCATTCGGGGAGAACTACACCGACCGCACTTCCGAGCACGGGTCCAAAGAAGTAGCCAGGTCCACCCACCACTACCATCAAGTACATCATGATGGAGGCACCGACCGTGAAGAGGGCTGGGTCAATGAACTGAACCAAACAAGCGTACAGGCCACCTGCGACACCTGCATAAGCCGCACCAATCGCAAAACTCATTAAGGTGTACTTGCGAATGTGTATGCCCAGGCTCTCAGCTCGGATCGGATTGTCCCTAAGCGCTGTGAAGGATTTACCCCACGGAGACTCTATCAGTTTCCAAAGGAGTAATGCCATGACGATCGTGACGAAAAGAACCAGGAAATAAAAATTGCGGTTGTTGTCCAAGTTGAAATCTAAGATTGATGGTCGTGCGATGTTGTTCATCCCAAACGTTCCTCCAGTCAACCACTCCTCATTGCGCATGACAAGCCAAATAGCAGTATTAAAACCAAGGGTGGCAAAGGCCAGGTAAATGGTCTGTACACGCAGTGCTGGAAATCCAAGTAACACGCCAACAAAAAAGCAAATCAATGCGCCAACAGGTAAGCCTAGCCAAAAGCTGAGACCCAGCTTTAAGAAGATAGCAACTGTGTAGGCACCGATCCCAAAGAACGCTGCCTGTCCCAGGGATTTCTGACCCGCGTAGCCCGTTGTAAGATTCAAGCCCATCGTGGCGATGATAAAGATGAGCCAAGTCGTTAAGAGATGTACACCATAGGTTTTCAGGAAGAAGGGCACAATGAGGAGGGCGACCATGCAGGCTGAGGCCAATAAAAGGGTAAGTTTTTTCATACCTTGCGCTCCTCTTTGCGGCCTAAAAGACCTTGAGGTTTAAAGAGAATAACAACCATAAAAATAAGCAGAGCTACAGCGTCCTTATAAGCGGGTGAGATATAGGCAGCAGCCAAATTCTCACACACGCCGACCAACAGTCCTCCTATGAGTGCGCCGTTAGAGTTGTTAAAGCCCCCGATGATTGCAGCAAAGAAAGCTTTGTTGCCCAGGGACTCCCCCATATCAAATTTGGCAAGGTAGGTGGGTGTGATCAAGAGCGCCGCTGCAACGGCCAGTAAAGCATTTATTGCAAAGGTATAGAAAATCATTCTTGGCACATTAATACCTAAAACTGCAGCGCTCTCTGTGTTTTGAGCAACGGCTTGCATGGCGCGCCCAGTGACTGTTTTTGTGATGAAACTCTGGGTCAATAGAACCAGCACAAGTGCCATCACAAAGGTACCAATATCCGAATTAGAGATCGTGACTCCTGCGACGTGGTATAGATTCTCGGGAAATAGAGAAGGGAAATTCAGGGGTTGCGCGCTGTAACCTGCACGTACGCCGTTTCGCATAGCGATGGACAAGCCAATTGTTGCAACGACGATGGGCATCATGCCGTATTTAAATAAAGGATCTACAAGGCCGCGCTTAAAAAGCCACCCAAGGAGAAAAACAGACAATGCGCAGGTGAGTGCAACGCTTGCAACAAACGGGACATCCATTTGCATGAGGACGATCATAATGAAAGCGGGCAACATTACAAACTCGCCTTGGGCGAAATTGATGGTTCCAGAGGCTTGCCAAAGCAGCGTAAAACCCAGTGCAGCGAGGGCGTAAATACTCCCCGTTGCCAGGCCACTCATTAAAAGTTGTAGGAAGTCACTCATGCGTATTTCTCCATCTTATTCGTGTATTCAAGCCAGGGGTGCAAAGAGGGTGAGGTTTCCAAGAAAAGCTATCATTGTTATGGGGCCTCCAATATGTATATGACGGGCCCCAATAGAATCCTGAATAAATGATTTTAAGGAGTTAGCTGCGAATTTAATAGACGGCGATCGATCATTGATCGTAACTAGGGTTTATACCATGAGCGAGGCGCTGATCTATCGTTGGATTTCAGCTTTTAGAGGAGGATTCAAGCTGAGCAGTGTCAGGATAGGGAGAGTCACCGCCCAGCCAAGTGCGGTAGTCATGAGGGCTTGGGAGGACTCGAAACTAAGCACGCCAAGTTTGCCTCCTGCCAGGTAAGAAAATGTTCCCATAACTGCCCCGATGAGACCGCTCCATTTGACAAGTGGTTTTAGCCATGCCAAAGAATGATTAAGGCAAGCCCCTAGGCTTAGCCACAGGCAAGTCATCCAAAAGGGCTGTACTCCTGATAGGTAGCCTGGATAGGATCCTTGAAAATGAATGATTTGGTTTTGTATGAGAAGGGTATCAAAAATAAATCCTATGAAGGACACTTTGAATATCAGGTTTGATTCCACACGCCATTCATGACTCAGGAAAATGTGCTGAGCCAGAAATCCAAATGTAACCAGAGCTATCCAAATCACATTAAATGGTGAGGTGATGTTGACTGTGAAAGCGCACGTAAACCATACTGTTTGAAAACCAATTGCGTTCAAAAATAGCTTCATCAGTTGAGTGTGCATTATTTACAAGAATAGAGGGGTAAAAATTAAAAAATTAAAAATTAAAAATTAACATGAGCAAAGCGTGAGTTCAGATAGCGCAGTGCCTTGCATATAAGCTTATCGTACTCTATGTTCGTAGGCGGGGCGTTAACAATAAAACTAGGAGGGTAAGCACATAATAAATGAGTTTCAATAGACGTAAATAATCTGAGCGAATGTAGCTTTTGAACGGTACAGATATAATTAAGAAAATCAGGTGCGCCGCTTTAGTTAAGTGGTATAACAGTTGATTCGTAATCATCAATCGCAAGTTCGATTCTCGCAAGCGGCACCAAATTGGTTTCCTAATATCAGTGCGAATTACCGCCGCAGTATCGGTTGTTCCAAGTAAAAGGCAATTAAGGAATGTCTAATCAGTTGCTTGATCAGCAATTTTACGGAACATTACCTAAGCATTGAAAGCTAATATGGATCCTACTTTGTTCCAATTACCCTAGAACTTCTTGTATGAGTAATAGGTGGTAA
>CAIKNE010000147.1 GCA_903828695.1 uncultured Burkholderiales bacterium
AGGACTCGCAACGTAGTCAACCATCAAAGTTTCCTTAGATTTTTCGAAAGGACCAACTATGTTCAATGGAGATTGAGTTTTGCCTGCCCCACAAGTTGGGAAGCTCTCGCCCCAGTGCTCTGGACCATTCTCACCTTCGTATCCCCAATGAACTTCATGTCCATGGCCTTGGCTAGACTTCTCCTTTGATACTTCTTTTGAGTTTTCTTTTTCAGCGTGTAAAGATTCAGTGTGGTAATTTTTTGCTGTATCGTTACCTGTTTCTTGAATTTGCGAATCAAAATGAGAGTTGATTACTCTTTTCTCAATTGGTGCCTGAAATGTGGGCTTAGTGGATTGCGATTTTGGAGTAGTTTCTAGTTGTGTGAAACCTTTTATGACTCCTCTATAGCCAACGACTTTGGCACAAATGTCTTCGACAAAAAATGAACTATTTTGATGAATTTCCCACACAGGATTGACCAAAATATCTGTTGTCAATCCTTCTTTTGATAGAGCATTGTAGGAAGCAGCGGCTTTAGCTCTCTCTAACCCATTCATGTACGTTTTACCAGACGAGTTGATAAACGATTTGTCGCCTGAGTTAATCAGTCCGAGTGTTTTCGTAACACAAGCTTGACCCCTGACCTGCTCTTTTATCTCATAATTAGCCAGAGACTCAGATGCAGTAATAGTGGGGCTAGGTACTTTTGCTGATTCATTGGTGCTCACGATGCTGGAGCACCCAATCAGTGACAGAGCTATAAAAGCAGTACTAAGAATCAATTTCATTTTTGAGCACCTTCATAAAACGCAAGTGTCTCCCAACAATGGGTGAGGGAGGCTTATCCACAACAACCTCAATCGACACAAGTACATTAAACTTTACACAAGTGTAGGATTAATTAGGAAAAAGATGCCCGGTATTAGTACTTAAGAGGGCTATTTGGGGAGGGTGACTGGTGTTCTATAGGAATAGAGTGTCCCTGGGAGGATCGGAGTCGGGTAGTTGAGAGCCATATCGCTAGGGCCTATAAAAATCCCATGTAGATTCTAAATTGAAGAAATTGGGTTGGACTGAGATAAAAGCAGTTAATTAGTCGAGGTTATTTAATCCAAGGTAGTCAACTTAACCGAGGGTAATTGATGGATTGCACCCTAGCGATGAAATTTCATGAAATGGATGCTCCCAGGTTATAAGATCGCAATGTCTGCTGATGGTTACGAATTTAACTGAGCGTCAGCGTCAGCGTCTTGCACTCGCTGTGTTCGTAATTGACCCAAGCGCAGGGAGCTTAAAAAATCAAATTCGCGCTTAGGTCAAAGAGTTAGATTAAATTATTTTTTCTTGGGGTCGTGCGCCGCATTAACAACTACACCGTTTTCGCAGGCAATTGAGACCGCAAATACCAAATCTACTGACTTGGACTTGGTGCCTTGAATAATGACTGTTTGTCCGACCTTTGCAGACTTCATCAGTTCTTGTGCTGCATGTGGGTGAACATGGACTTGGTGCTGTCCGTCTAAGAGTAGACCATCCACGTCACTATGCGCATTAAATAAGAACTTGGTAATTTTTCCTGTGATGGATGCTGGGTCCCCGGGACTCGTGGCAGGAGATTTATGATCCTCTGGGTGGTGGGCTTCCCCAGGTTTGTTATTGGCTTCTGGGTGCGGTAAATTGGGTGTGTTTTCAATATTCATTAGAGTCTCCAAGATGGCGAAGGCGATAGGCCTGAGTCGATAGCAAGAATGAGCTACCTTATCATCATGCCGGTATTGCTCGCGCAGATCAGTTCGTTAAGCAACACTTGCGAATTTTAAAAAGTTAGGTAAGACGAACACCTACTTAATAAAACGCATTCGTTGGATATCAATAACCGATATTTAGACTCTGTCGTTCGCAAACTACGGGTAAGTAAACCGTTCTAACTTTTCTGGCAGGCTCAGATAGGCAAGGGAGAGTTTCGGCGAAAGTAGATGGATTCATATTTTTATACACTGCATTAGAAGTCATGTTCTGTTGTGAAACAATCGGCATATCTGTGATGGTTAATATTCCGTCTATATCATTTGTCACTGAATAGTTGTTTGTTTTTAGAACTAAGCCATTAGAGCTTATGACATAGACCCCCGCAGGACTTAGGGTGCCGGCGGTGGTTACGTAATTAAATTGATTATTTGTTGAGTTGAAAATATTATCTGATCCTTTAAATCCAGCTACAGAGGAAGTAAAAAGGGGATTAGGTGTATTTTGTATTTTTGTTGCGTTATCTACGCTTACGGTTAGCGCTGCTTGTCCAATGCTCAAGCTCCCATTTGTATAAGTAATGTTGTAGTTTGATAATCCTGCTCCAATAGCGCCAGACAGGTTATCTGAATAAGGAACCTGAGTGTAATTCTTGCCGTTCGCAAGTCCGTTAATAGAGGTGACTGTGTCTCCTCCTTTGAGGCCCACAACTGTGAGCGAGCTAAAGAGATTAGACTGAACTAATCCGTTATAGATTACCGATTGATTAGAGCCATTTACTGTTAATGCGGTTTTAGAAATTGACAATGATCCGTTATTGACCATTACTGCATAGTTGACTAACGCACTACCGTTTGCAGTCAAATGATCTGAATACGGAATTGAGTTGTAATTGGTGCCCTGTGCAAGCCCCTCGATAGTAAAGCTGTCACTGCCTTGTTGACCCGTATAAGTAGCTCCGCTGCTGGTCTGTAATTGACCGTTGTATGGCAGGGTATTGTTCGCCCCTGTGAGCGTAAGCGTAGCTTTTTCAATGGTTAAGCTCCCGTTGTTGTAAGTGACCTTGTAATTGCCTGCAGATCCACCCATAACGCTCAAATGATCGGAATAGGGTGTAGTGCTGTAGTTCAAGCCACTCGCGTAGCCGCTGATGGTAAAGGTATCGCCTCCCAGTTGACCGCTATAGGTTGCAACAGTATTGTTTTGTGAAATACCACTGTATTTAACCGAATTGTTTGCCCCAACAACACTCAAAGGTGCTTGACCGATCGATAAACTGCCGTTCACATACACTGCTAGATAGTTGCTCAAACTCGCACCGCTCGCCACCAAGTGATCAGCGTATGGCGAGGCGCTGTAATTCAGGCCACTAGCGTATCCGCTGATGACGAAGGTATCGCCCCCGATTTGTCCGCTGTATGTTGCACCGGTATTGTTTTGTGAAAAACCGTTGTATTGAACCGTATTGTTCGAACCCATAACACTCAGCGTAGCTTGTCCAACAGACAAGCTACCGTTGTTATAGACAACTGTGTAATTGGCCAATGCTGCACCACTAACCACCAAGTTATCAGCATAGGGGGTGGCGCTGTAATTCAAGGCGCTTGCGTAGCCGCTGATGGTGAAGGTGTCG